>JANLPB010000365.1:0-3776 GCA_031366885.1 Ilumatobacteraceae bacterium | reverse complement strand
GCGATGTGGGCGACAGCTTCACCGAGCTCGGGTGCCACCGTGAACTGCCCGGTATCAGCGATGAGCGCCCGGCTGACCAGGCGAACGGCGCGGGGGTTGATGGAGCGGGTTTCGTGGAGGTTCTCGCGCCAGCCGCGCGCCGACAACGTAAGCCGGCACAGCCGATCGACCATCGAACGCAATACGTCGACCGGGTCGACTGGAGCGCCAGCGGACACCACGGGCGGCATCGAGTGAAGCAGCTCGGCTTCGGCCACTTCGACATCGCCCGCAAGCGGCTGCCACTCGGCCAACCACCACATGTCGGTGATGTGGGTGAGCACCGGCAGCACCCTGCCGCGGCGCACCAGCTGCGCGGCGTACCGATAGATGGCACCAAACCACGCAACCGAGGCACTGAGTTCAGCGCCCAACGCGTCGAGCTGACCGAGTGACGCGAGGGTGGCCGAATCGAGCCGTTGGCACATGACGTTGGCTCGACCATCGGGCAGATTGAGCGGTATGACCCGTGTCGACCCGTTGTAGGCCATGCTCGGACGGCGTGAGACGCGGGCAACCTCGTGGTGCAGGTTGCCGCCATAGACACCGCGGCCGGGCTGCCAGGCGACGGCTTCACCATCCACCCAGCTCAGCTGCAACCCGGGAGGTGGGGTGCGCGCAGCCATTCAATCGAGTGTACGAAGGGGGTGCGCGAGAGTTGCGGGCTGCGCAAAGAGTTCCGCGATGACAGCCGTCACCCCCAGACTTCGCGCACCTTTTCGAAGACTCCCTGATCGAAACTGAACTCGACGACATTGCCGTCGGGGTCCGTGAGGGCGCACACGTACCCAACGGGCGGGGGCAGCTCCTGGGGTTCCCACGACAGGCATCCGGCCTCACGCCCGCGGGCAGCCACCTCGTCGACGGCTTCCCGCGTGGGCATCTCGATCCCGAGGTGCGCGAACGGGGCGAGCGTGGGCTGCGGGCCCTTGGGCTGATCGCGAAAGAAGCTGACGAGCACGATGATGAACGGCTTGTCGACCATGTCGGGCTGGCCCAGCCAGGCGCCGTAGCCATCGGCGTCTTCTCGTCGGTCGAGCAGCCTGAGCGGAGTGAACGTCTCGTACCACGCGATGGTCGCATCGATATCGCAGCAGGGCAGCGCGATGTGGGTGAACCGGGCGATGGTCGGGCGCTGGCTCATGCCGTCACGGTAGCTGCCGCTCGCCGTACTGCACCCGGCAGGCAGCGGTGACGGCTACGCAACGAGGTGACGGCTAAGCAAACGACGTGACGGGGCCAACCTTCCATGCCTGCGATGGGTCCTGCCACAGCCCACCCGCCACTGCCGTGCGGTCGACCTGGAGAACGACCCGCAGTGTGTCGCCATCCACTGGGATCTCCAGGGGCTGCGTAAAGCCGTGGTTGCAGCCGTCGGACGCGGCGCCAAACGGGTCGTCGGGGTTGCAATAGGAGGTGTTGACCGCCACCCTCGCTGAGACCAGTGGACTGTCGCCTCTCTTGATGGCGACCCACACGCCGTCAGCAGCGAACCGGGCGGACGTGGTGCACGTCCCCCCGCCGGGTTGGCCATCGCCGCCCACCGGCGCTCCGGGGCACACCGTTGTTCCGTCAGGCGTGACCCACGTCGCGGTGAGCTCCCCCGCGGCCGGTGCCGTCGTCGCGTCCACCAGCACACTGAACGCGTACTCGGAGGTCCGCGGCCCTCGAAGAGTTGCGCCGAGCAGCGCGAGCACGACTGGTTTGGCGCGGCCGGTTGACGGGCCAGCGGGCCGGTCGGTGGCAGTGAGTTGCACGCAGAGCTGCCCCTCCCAGCCTGCCGGCATTGTCGGGTCGAGGTACACGTCGCCGTCGACCACGCTGACCGTGTGCTGGCGGCCGGCAACGGTGCGTTCCTCGACAGTGACATTCAGCATCGCGCTCTTTGTTCGGTCGCGTCCCTGTTGGTTCGCGGACCAGCCGTTGCAGTCGGCGCCTTCCACGAACGCGTGCTGGGCGTAGACGTGCACGTTGGCTGCATCGAGTCCGGAATCGTCTGGCGCGACCGCGTCGGTGAGAATGGCGTAGTGCACGTGCACCGTCGGGTAGAGCACTCCATCGGCGCGTCGCTGCTCGCCACGGTTGGCGATGGTCAGGCGTTCGGCGAACAGCGGGTCGTTGCCGTCGGTGGGGATGTCCAGCGTGACGGGCCCGCTGATGTCGGCGCGGCCGGTGGCACTGATGGCGAGAATGTTGGCGCGAAGTTCAGCGACGCCTTCGCCGGCATGGGCACGCACGTCGTCGAGTGGCAGGGTGACGCACGCGATAATGTTGCGCTGCACGCGGTCCTGGTCCCACGAGCGCTGCCACTCCGCGTCGTGGGCAGCGGACGTCACCATCGTCGTTTTGGCCAGTGCCACCCCATCGCCCCACGTGCCGGTGAGCGCAAGGGTGGACGGTTGGTTGACCAACACCGCCACAGTCGGCCGAGTTGCGGGTGAGAGCGCCGGGTCCGACACCTCGCCCTCCTCCACCGAGTCGCACAGGGCGGCGAAGCCCTCGGCACCATCGGAGGGCATCGAGATGCGCAGTGGGGCGAGTTGGTCGCCCGCCCCACCCTGAGCGACGCCACCGTTCACGACGCCATCCTTCACGACGCCGGGTAGCCCGGCACATGACGCCTCCGCGGTGGCGCACGGATCGGCGAACAGTGGGTCGTTGGCGGTCGTGGTGGTGTCGGCGCCCTGCTCCTGCAACGGCACGGTTCCTTCGGGCGCAGCCAGCGGTGGAAGGGCAACGATCGGGGTCGAAGCAACTTGTGGCCGGGTGAGAGGCGTTGGCGGGTCGACCGCCAGGTGTGTCGTTGCATCGACGGCTGCGGCGTTGTCGGCGACGGTGAGCGGCACGTGCAGTGCCGCGGCCGCGGGTACTTCGACGCCGTCTCCAACGTGGAGGCCGATGATGCTCGCCGGGTCGATCACCGCCGAGTTCGGCGTATCGATCAGCCGCTGTTCGGGTGCAACTTGGTTCAGGTCTGCGGGCAGGGTGGCGCCCACGACGGTGGCGACCGTCGCAGGACCAGTGCCGTCATCTGTGTCGCGCAGCAACCAGCCTGCGCCGCCCCCGATGAGCAGCATGGCCAACGGTGCGCCGACGACGGCAGCCATGGGAAGCCTGGGCCGCCGTCTCATGCGCACCCAAAGCTGCTGGGGTCGCGCAACGACACCACGGCCTGCCCGGTTCCCACGTTGCCGGCGCCGTCAGCTGCGGTGGCGGTGAGCGTGAGCGGCGTCTCGCCGCCGGCCGGACCGTTGGACGTGATCTGAAGTGAGAAACGGTTGCCGGCCAGCGGCTGTAACGACGCAGTTTGCGGACCGGCGGGCGAATTCCACGTGGCGATGATTGACCGAATGGACAGCGGCAGCGTGCGGTCAGCGACCACGATGGTGACTTCCAACGTCGACTCAGTGCTGCACGGAGGTCGGTTCGTCAGCACATACAGGTGGTCACTGTTCGGGGTCACCGTGACTGTTGGCGGCGTCACGTCCGAGGCGATGGTCGTGGTGGTCGAGGTGGTGGTGCTGGTCTCGGTAGTGCTTGTCGCAAGGACAACGGTGGAGGGCACGCTGAGTCCGATGGTGGTGTTGGTCGCGGCCTGAATGTCGAGCGTGGTGGCCGTCACTGCGGCAGCCGCACAGGTCAGTTCGGGCAGCGCTCCGAGTGCGCCGTCGGTGGCGATTTGCGACAGCGGCATCCACGCCGGGCGATCGGGGTTGTCGGGGTTGCGGATGACGGCC
>JANLPB010000315.1:0-10112 GCA_031366885.1 Ilumatobacteraceae bacterium | reverse complement strand
GGTCAAAATCCCGGGCACCCAAGAAGGTTTGCCGGCGATTCGTCAAATGATCGCCGAGGGCCGCAACATCAACGTGACGCTTATCTTCAGCCTCGACCGCTATCAGAGCGTGATGGATGCCTATGTCGACGGGCTCGAGGAGTACGCAACCGCTGAGGACGCCGACCTTGCCCACGTGGCCAGCGTTGCCAGCTTCTTCATCAGTCGTGTTGACAGCGAGGTCGACGCTCGTCTGACCGCCATCGGTACCACGGACGCACTCGCTCTCATCGGAACCGCTGCGATCGCACAGGCGAAGCTGGCCTACCAGGCATTTCGACGCACGTTCAGCGGCCCTCGCTGGGAAGCGCTGGCGGCTGCCGGGGCTGTTGTGCAACGGCCGCTCTGGGCCAGCACCTCCACCAAGAACCCGTCGTTCCCCGACACCCTGTACGTCGATCAGCTGATCGGCCCCGACACGGTGAACACTCTGCCCGATGCCACCATCGAGGCCTTTGCCGACCACGGCACCGCGGCTCGCACGATCGACGAGGATGTCGCTCACGCAGAGCTGACGTGGCGTCGCCTCGAAGAGGTCGGCGTTGATATGGACGATGTAGCGGCGAAGCTCGAACGCGACGGCGTCGCCAGTTTCCAGAAGAGCTTCGACGACCTCCTCAACGCTCTTGCGGCGAAAGCCGAGGAGCTGCGTGGCTCGTCGTGAAACGCATCGCCGCCGAAGATTGAAATGAGGTGGTGGGGGCATCCGCCGCCCTCCACCACCTCACCCCAGCGGCGGGCCATCCACCTGGCCCTCGCTGCGCACCGATCCCAACCGGGGGGTTGGGATCGGAGGTCCCGCGCGTTCATGTCATCGCGATAGAGACGAGGATCGCCTCGTTCGGTGACGCAGAAGCGAAAAAGAATTTGTGCGTAGAGTGCACACCGTGCCCCTTCCCCATTCGGCTGACGCCTTGTTCGCTGATCTCATCGCGTCGGTTCCAGCCGGGCCCGACCGCCGCCATTCGCAGCAGCTGCTGCGCGCTGCGGTCGACCTGGTGACGCAGCGCCCATCCACGCTCGACCTCAAAATCGCCGCTGCCGCGCTGCAGGAGATGGGTGCCGCCTTCGAAATGTTCTCGCACTCCGCGGACTTTCCGAAGGTCACCATCTTCGGGTCGGCGCGGACAAAGGACACCGACCCGCTCTACGCCGCTGCCCGCGAGGTGGCTCATCACCTAGCTTCGCAGGGTTGGATGGTCATCACCGGTGCCGGGCCCGGCATCATGCAGGCCGGCATGGAGGGCGCTGGCCGCGAGCATTCCATCGGTGTTTCGATCCGGCTGCCGTTCGAGCAGGGCGCCAATCCGATTATCGCCGGCGACAACAAGTACGTCAGCATGAAGTACTTCTTCACGCGCAAGTTGATGCTGATCAAGGAGAGCAAGGGCTTCATTTGTCTGCCGGGTGGCTTCGGCACTCTCGACGAGACGTTCGAACTGCTGACGCTGACGCAGACGGGCAAGGGCAGCCCCGTCCCAATCGTCCTCCTCGACACACCCGGCGACCCGTACTGGGAGACCGTCCACGACTTCATTGGCCGCCAGTTGGTGGAACGCGGTCTGGTGGCGGCCGCCGACACCGGCCTCTATCTGATCACCGATGACTGTGAGCAGGCTGTTCAGGAAGTGATCGGTTTCTACCGCAACTATGACTCGCTGCGGTACGTCGGCGACACGCTGATCATCCGGTTGCACCACGCGCCAACCGACACCCAGCTGGCCGAGATCAACACAAAGTTCGGATATCTGGCAGGCTCAGGTGCAATCCACTCTGTCGTGCCGATGGAACCCGAACTTCGGGAGCACGATCGACTGGATCTGCACCGCATCGCGATACCCGCAGCCAAACACGCATATGCCGATCTCCGCGAGCTGATCGATCTGTGCAACACCTTCGTGGAGGCCTGACATGCAACTCGAAACCATCTACCAGTACCCGGTGAAATCGATGATGGGCGGGGCGGTGCCCACAGCAACGCTCACTCTCGAAGGGATGTCTGGCGACCGGGCTTGGGCTATCCGAGACGAGGTGCTCGGCTGCGTTCGCGGCGCCAAAAAGATCGGCGCGTTGATGCAGCTTGCGGCCGCCCATGCAATCGATGGCGGCGTCACGATCACGCTCCCCGACGGGGCCGTGGTGCACAGCAGCGAGGCCGATGTCAACGCTGCCCTGAGCACGGCGCTCGGTCAACGTGTGTCGCTGTGGCCGCTGCAGCCGGCTACCGACTTGGACCACTACCGACGCGGCCCGGGCGTGAGTGACGACATCATGGTGGAGTTGCGCGACATGTTCGGACGCGAGGAAGACGAGCCGCTGCCCGACTTCAGTAAGTTCCCCGAGTCGTTGGCCGAATTCGAGTCGCCACCTGGCACGTACCTCGATGCGTACCCCATCATGGTGATGACGACCTCCGCGATGCGGACGCTGACTGCCGCGCTCCCCGACTCTGTGATCGATGTTCGGCGCTTTCGTCCAAACTTGATCATCGCTACGGGCGATCTGCTCGGACACCCCGAGCTCGACTGGGTGGGGCGCAGGTTCTCAGTCGGAACCGCAGTCATCGAGATGGTCGCCACCTGCCCGCGGTGCGTCATGGTGACCCGCGAGGTCGCTCCAGAGGTGCCGTCCGACCGTGCGATCCTGCGACACATCGTTCGTGAACTCAACCAGGACCTCGGCTGCTACGCCACCGTTGTGCAGCCTGGTGAGATTCGCGCCGGCGACCAGTTCGTGCAGATCTAGCTCACTCGTCGGCGGTGCCTCTGAGGAGGCGACTGGCCTTCTCGATAGCTCGGCGGGCTTGGGTGAGTCGCTTGTCATCCATCGGCCGACCTCCGCGCGCTGCGGAGGCCTCGCGAAGCTTGTCGAACATCGTGTCGTCCAGCTCTTCGGCGATTGCGTCAAGGCGCTCGGCCAGGTGGTCGTAGTCGCCGCTCATAGTGATTCCGCCAACAGATCGATGGGATGTCGAACGGTGAGGCCAGCGGCGGCAAGATGCATTGCGCAGCCAGGGTTCGCACTCGCCACCACTCCGCCCGTTGCGGTCGCACCCGCACGTTCAAGCGCCGTCAGTTTGCGGTCGCGAATGGCGGCCGCCAGTTCGGGCTGCAGCGCCGAGTACGCGCCGCCCGCGCCGCAGCACAGGCCGTCGTCGTCCAACTCGACGAGGTCGGCCACCGTACCGAGCACGGTACGCACCGACTGCTGCGATCGTTGTACATGGCGCAGGTGGCATGGGTCCTGGATGATCACTGAGCCGATTCTTCGAGATGGGTGAAGATCACCGATGTGCTCCGCTATGAACTCGTGAACATCACGCACACGAGCCGCGAACGATGCAGCCTCAGGCGTGCCGACGAGGTGGCCGTACTCCTTGAGGGCGGCGCCGCAGCCCGCCGAGTTGACCACGATCGGGGCGTCGCCCGGCATCGACCCCATCACGTCGGCAGCGAGCGCCCGAGCGTTGCCAGTGAGGCCGGCATGCGTGTGCAATGCACCGCAGCAGCCCCCGCCACGTCCGGGTAGCGCGTAGCTGACGCCGAGATGATCAAGGACCTTCGCAGTACTGTGATGCGTGTCTCGCAGCCACGCGTCCATCACACAGCCCGTGAACAGCCATACATCGGCTCCGGTGGCGCTCAGTGGCTTCGACCGGCGGAGCGGCAGTTTCACCAGCCCGGCCCGCTTTGGGACCAGGTGTATGCGCTGCGCCACCGCCAGCAGCGACGAGCCGGCCAGCAAGAGACGATGACGCGATAGTACGGCGAACCCGAGACGCTGCCACCGAGGCGTGATGCGGTGCTGCTCAGCAAGAGTCTCCCGCACGCCCTCCTGCAGCCGGCCGTACGGCACACCTGAGGGGCATGCGGGCTCGCACCCTCGGCACTGCACGCAGGTCTCCATGAACGAGACGAATTCGGTCGTCACCGGAGCGTCGTCGTTGTGCACCGCCCTAATTGCAGCAATCCGCCCACGTGGCGACAGGGCTTCCTCGCCGGTGACGCGAAACGTCGGGCAATGCGGCAGGCACAAGCCGCAGCTGACGCAGGAACCCAATTCAGTGTCGTCGATGTGGAACTTCACGGCGCCGTCACCGTATCCGCTCGACAACTCAACGCTGGAAGTGCACCCAACCGAGCCAGGTCGTACCATCGAACCCACCATGCCCGAAGGCCACACCATCCACCGAATTGCGAAGGACCACTCCCCGATCCTGACCGGTGGGCCAGTGCGAGTCTCCTCACCGCAGGGTCGCTTCGAAGGCGATGCAGCCCTCGTCGACGGTGTCGTCCTGGAACGAATAGAGCCCTACGGCAAGCACCTTTTCTACTGGTGGGAAAACGGCTTGGTCGGGCACGTCCACCTCGGCCTGTTCGGTAAGTACCGCGTCGCCCACGGCCCCGAAGTGCCCGAGGTCCAAGGTCAGGTGCGCATGCGGATGTCGACGGACCGCGGCACCATTGACCTGGCGGGGCCCACCGACTGCAGCATCGGCAGCGCCGACGACCGCGACGCAATCATCGCCCGTCTCGGGCCAGATCCGCTGCGTCGCGGTGCCAAACCCGACGCCTTCGCGGCCCGCATTCAGAGGAGCACGCAACCGATCGGGGCATTGCTGCTGGATCAGAAGGTGCTCGCCGGCGTCGGCAACGTATACCGAGCCGAGGCGCTCTTCGTGAACGGCATCCACCCATCACGACCCGGGCGAATGTGCAATCCGGAGGAGCTGCACTCGCTGTGGGTCACGATCAGCAGCATGTTGAAGCAGGGCGTGAAGGACAACCGCATCATCACGATCGATCGCCAAGAGTTCGCCGTCACCAAAGGCCGGAGTCGTCGGGGCGCCAACACGTACGTCTACCACCGCGACATCTGCCTGCGCTGCGGCACTGCGGTCCAGATCGTGACCCTCGGTGGCCGCGCCTGCTACTTCTGCCCCACCTGCCAGCCCAATTGACGCTCAGCCGCGTAGCTCCGCGGCAAGTTGGACGATCTTGTCGTGTGCCTCACCCATTCCCTCGAGACCGCGGCGGTGGTCGTCGGGATCACCGCCAGCGATGACGGCGGCCAGGTAGTGACGATCGGCATCCAGCCGCGCCAAAGGGTTCTCCGTCGGGTGCCCGTGCCCTGGTACGAGCACGGTCGCCCGGCGGACCACCGGCGCCAGCAGATCGAGTGCGTTGAGATAGGCGGGGAGGTCGTCGGGGCTGAACGGCAGCGGCAGCTCGATGTCGCTGAGCATGTCTCCCGCCAGCAGCACGCCTCGGTCGCTCAGCAACAGCGCAGTGTGACCCGGGGAATGACCGTCGTGCACCACCAGTTCGATGTTCTCGTCAGGCAGACCCGCGCCGAACGGCATCGGAATCGAAGGAGTCGGTAGCGGCTGAATTCCGTCGAGCGGGTTCGGCCACTCGGGCGGATACTCATCGAGCATCTGGTCGAGTTCGGTGCGCCACGCCACCGCCATCTCAGACGACTTGGCCGATGCCCAACGCGGCGCATCCCCGAACTCGGGATGCCAGAGCATGTGATCGTGATGGGCGTGTGTCGCGAAGCCAGCCGTCACCGTGCACCGATTCTCCGCCAGCCAGCTTGCGATGTCGTTGAGCTCTTCTGTGGTCCACGCCGGATCAACGAGCAACACACGATCACCCGATCGAATGATTGTCGACGTCGTGTCGTACTTCGAGCTGGTCAGCACAAAGACATCGCGTGCGACCTCGATGACAGGGCGGCGGCTCATTTCCCCACGCTACTGAGCACTCCAGCTGGGAGCCGCCGGGTCGCCGCGCCAGTACTGCAAGCGGCGCTGGGCCTCGTCGGCGGCCGCCGGATCGGTGCGGCCGGCCTTCAGTCGCATCAGCGTCGCTGTCACGTTGCGCATGATCGACAGAGAGACGGCGAGTGGATCGTCGGCGAGTGACTGGCCGTAGCCCTCGGAAAATCGGGCGTATGCAGTCGCCTCGCCGCCCCAGATGGACGACCATGTCAGCAACATGGCGTGGTCCCACGCAGCAGCCGCGTGGCACGCAAGGTCCCAGTCGAGCAGCACCGGCCCGTCCACGGACTGAATGACGTTGCCCGGGTGCACATCACCGTGGCACACCACTCTCGAGGTCACTCGAGCTCGCCACGTGCCGTGGCCCTCGATGGCCGCAACCAGTCCGGCGCGAGCCGAAGCATCAAGAAGGACCTCGACCTCGGCGAGCGCCCCGCCCGTGTTCCACCACGGAAAGCTTTCGCACTGCGGCAACGGGTACCGACCTCGAACCTCGTCCGCTGGCCAGTTGTGCACCCGTCGAACCTGCTCCCCCACTGCGGCCCAATCGACGTCGCCAGACGGCTCAATGCGCTCGAGCGCGAACACGGCCAACTCGCCTGCAACGAAGGGCTCGCTGCGCACCAGTTTCGGAATGCGCACTCCCCTACGCCGGAGCTGCTCCATCAGCCACGCCGCCTCCGACGCCGGAGCGGTGGGGTGCGAGACACGCAGCAGTACGTCGTCGCCGACCATGAAGAGCGCATTCATACTCGTGCGTAGGTGCTGCGGTGCCGGCAACCCCCACTGTGCCGCGGCCGCCGAGGCAGCGGTAGCGGCAGCCGCGCTGTCGGGTGGCCGAACGACGAATGGCAGGTCGTCAGACATACCGGCCGGGGTTGAGTCGGCCCGAAGGGTCGAACTCGTGCTTGATGGCGGCTGCCAGCAGCGCCTCACGCTCACCCGATGTCGAGGCGGACACCAGGTCGGTGTGGTGAACGATGCCGACCCCAACCTCGGCCACGAACTCACCCTCCTGGCCGATGATGTCCGACGGCTTCACGCTGCGACGACTTCCGGTGGGCAAGCGTGGTGGGCTATCGCACTCACGAAGCCCGGCAGCCAGTGCCTGGGCGGCGACGTCGGCCGCATGTCCTTCGAGGAGGGCGTACACCGCGGACCCGTTCCACAGCACGCTGATCGGCTTGTAGAGCTTCGTGAACACCTCGAACGGGTCGGTGATCTCCCGCGTGAACCACTGTGAGTGTTGCGGCACCGGGCGGGTGCGCACGATCACCTCGCCGATGAAGCCGAGAGTTCCGTGTGACCCGACCAGCAGGCGGCACAGATCGAAGCCGCTGACGTTCTTCACCGTCGGCCCGCCGGCCTTCACCACCTCGCCCGCCGCCGAGACGTACCGAGCCTGCAGCAACGTGTCGCGCACTGGGCCGTAACCCAACCGGCGGTGGCCACTCTGCCCGAGCGCGAGTGCACCGCCGACGGTTCCGCCCGAGGGCAGTGCGACCGTCTGGCGATGTCCCGCAAGCGCAGCCACCAACTCATCGACCGGTGTGCCTGCACCGCAGCACACGATCATCTCATCGGGTTGCACCCATTCGATCCCTGCGGGAGCGTGGACGCCACGCACCCCCTCGACGGCGCCACCACGGGTGCCGAGCCCGCTGATGGTGACCGGACCGTCGGCACCGACCTCGGTCGCGAACGACGACAGATCAATCACACCCACGCCCCGTCGGGCACGTGTTGCACGTCACCGCACGCGGCTGCCGAAGGTAACACTTTGAACGGGTTGGCCAGCTCCAGCGGGTCGAAGGCGCGGCGCATCGAGGCCTGGGCGGCAAGGTCCGCGGGAGCAAACATCAGCGGCATGAAGTCGCGCTTCTCCAAGCCGATGCCATGTTCACCGCTAAGCACTCCCCCGGCCTCCACCGACGCACGAACGATCTCCTCGCCGGCAGCATGCACACGTTCCATCACGCCCGGCTCGCTCTTGTCGAACACCAGTAACGGGTGCAGGTTGCCGTCGCCGGCGTGGAAGACATTCATCACCAGCAGATCGTGGCGGGCGGTGATTTCGTAGACCTTGCGCAGCACTTCTGGCAGCATCCGTCGAGGTACCACCGTGTCGTGGAGGTAGTAGTTCGGCTTGATGCGGGCAATGGCACCGAACGCAGTCTTGCGGCCCTTCCACAACAGCGCCCGCTCGGCTTCGTCCTGGGCGATGCGTACCGTGCCGGCTCCGTGTGCCTTGCCGATCTCCACGATGCGAGCGACGTCGGCTTCCAGCCCGTGGGGCAGTCCGGCGACCTCCACGAGCAACACCGCGGCAGCGTCGACCGGGAGCCCGGCGTGGATGTACTCCTCCACCGCGCGCACGCACAGTTGGTCCATCATCTCCAGAGCAGCGGGCACCATCCCGTCGGCGATGATTGCGCTGACCGTCTGCGCGCCCGCCTCCACCGTCTCGAAGTCCATCAGCATCGTGCGGACAGCCGGGGCGTTCTGAGTCAGCCGTACACAGACTTTGGTGGCGATGCCGAACATCCCTTCGCTGCCGACAAAGGCACCCCGTAGATCGAGGCCTTCGGGCTCGGGCTGCTCCCCACCCAGATGCACGACAGATCCGTCGCTGAGGACCACTTCCAACGCGAGAATGTGTGCTGCAGTCACGCCATCGCTGAGGCAGTGGGGGCCACCGGAATTGTTGGCGACGTTGCCACCGATACTGCAGCTCTGCTGGCTGCTGGGATCGGGCGCAAAGTGCAGACCGTACTTCGTGACCTGTCGAGTGAGGTCGAGGTTGAGCACGCCGGGCTCCACCCACGCGAACCGATTCACCGGGTCAACCGACAACACCCGATCCATCTTCGTCAACGTGATGACCAGCGCATGGTCAAGGGGTGTCGCCCCGCCCGCGAGGCCGGTGCCCGCGCCGCGAGCCACGAACGCAACACCGTGCTTGACTGCCGCGCGAACGCACGACTGAACCTCGGCGGTCGTCAGCGGAAAGCACACGACACCAGCCGAGCCCGAGATGTTGGACGCATCGCGTGCGTACAGGCCGAGCTCGGTGGAACCGGTGCGTACACGATCCGCGGCGAGTACCGCACGCAGGTCCGACGCCAGTGCGGTCAACACGTCAGCCGGGGTCGCTACCCCGGCGTTCATGCGCGGCGACGGCGAGCGGCAGCCTCGTGCTCGTCGCGAACCTGCTTCAGCACAATGACCTGCCCAGCTTCGACGGGCTGGCCGTCGACCAGGACGGTGTCGCCATCGTCCAGAGTGTCGGCCAGTGTGCTGGCGCGACCATCCAGGCGTGCGCGCAGCTCGGCCTCCTTGGACTTCATCGCCCGCTTGCCCTCGTTGACGGCCTCACGCACGCGACCTGTTGCCTTCTTGGCAACATTCGACGGCGCCATCTCGTGGGCCACAGCCTTAACCTTCTTCTTCGCCACGCTGGCACCGGCAATGCCGGCTGCGGCGCCACCCACGAACCACGTCAGACGCTTCATCATGCGATCTTCTTCTCCTTGCGGCCGAGGCGCCGTACGGCCCGCTTGGTGCCGGTTCCGATGGCAACAGTCTTGATCACCGGCGTCGAGAACGCAGCGCGGGTCATCCGGCGACCACCGGACATTGCACCGCTGATTGCCTCCGCAGAGCCAAGCACGCGATCGAAGCGATCGAGATCGTCGCGGGCTTCGTCGATTGCTGCCCGGGCGTCGGCGGTGGAAGCGCTGAGCTCACGGATGAGTGGACGGGTCTCCGCCCGCAACGACTCCACCTCACCCCGGAGCGCCTTGAGCGAATCCAGGACTCGCACCAGCACCAGGACAAGGGCCGCGAAACCGATGCAGCACAGCACGGCCGCCATCAACACTGCGAGTTCACCTGCGGTCATTGTTCTGCCTCCATTCGCTTCTCCATCCGCTCGGCCACGCGTGCTTCGGCACCGTGGTGAGTCGGTTCGTAATACCGCTTATCGGCTTGCTCGGCGGGCAAGTACTGCTGCACGACGAAACCATCCGGGTGATCATGAGGGTAGTCGTAGCCCACGCCGTGGCCGAGGCTCTTCGCACCCTGATAGTGGGCGTCGCGCAGGTGCGGGGGGACCTCGCCAACGGCACCTGCTTGCACATCCGAGCGGGCGTTCCAGATAGCCAGTGCTGCCCGGTTGCTCTTCGGCGCGGTGGCGAGGTGAATCGCCGCCTGGCTGAGATTCAGCTGTGCCTCGGGAAGGCCGACGTGCTCGAGAGCGTGCGCTGCAGCAACCGCGACCTGCAAGCTGCTG
>JANLPB010000285.1:0-14011 GCA_031366885.1 Ilumatobacteraceae bacterium | reverse complement strand
ATCAGTCGGTTCGGCCAACCCGCCGCCGGGTTCAAGCCGGGTGTGGTCGTGGTGCCCGTCACCACCGGGAACCAGTCGGCCACGGTCCCGTGGAACGGTGAATATGTCGGCGACACGCCACAGGCGGTCGGCAAGCTCACGGCGTCCATCACCCCCGTCGATTCCTCTGGCAACTGCGCCGTCACGCTGACCGTGCAAGGCGACCCCGGAGCCCGCACCGACGAGCTCGACGGTCAGCTGTATTTCATCGTCGTGTACGACCCGGCTGTTGGCCCACCTGACATGAACAAGGTGGTGCCGCCGCAGGAGTCGGTCATCTCGTGCGTCGTGTACTCGCTGTGCACTGTGGCCCCGACGTGGGAGACGGTACGAGCGCTCATGGCGCCCTACGCGAAGTTGTATCCGGGCATGACCGACCAGATCGACCTCACCCAAGAGCAGGCGTTCTTCACGTTTGCGGTAAATCCTTCGTGGGCTGCGTTCGAGGGACCGAATTTCACCCCGTACGTTCTGCCCGATGGCCGCAAGATTGGTGCCGGTGCCATCCCCTACGTGATGACACGTCCGTTCACGGACCCTCGTTTCATGCCCGTGTCGCGCGACCTCTCCGAAGACCGGCTGTTGATGATCCTCAACTACATCGCTGACATCCAGACGGGCGTGAAACCGACTCCACCCCCGCCGCACCCTCCCGCCGCAGAGGAGCCGACATGAGCGCTCACGACGACACCGTGCCTCACGACGACACGTTGATCCCGACTGTTCCGTTCCGGCTCGCCTTCATCGAGATGCCGGATGTGATCGCGCCGCCGCCGGGCTCTGCTGCGCGGCCGGCAATCCAGTCCTACTCGTGGATGGTCGATGCAGCGGGGCGCTGGTACATCCTCGGCGGTCGGCTGGCGGGCTTGCACCGGTTCGGCACGCAGGGGGACAACTTCCCCAGCCCGAACACGTCACTTTGGTTGGTGGACCCCACCACTCCGAAGGTCACCGAGCTGTTGGATCTGACGTTGCTCGACCCCGCCATCGGTGCCCCTCTGATGGCGACGAACCAGCAGTCGTTCTACGACCGTGCCACCGACGAGTGGCTGATCGTCGGCGGGTACGGCACCGACTCGACCACCAAGTCCGACCGCACGTTCCCGTCGCTGATTCGCATCCCGGTCGCGCAGTTCACGGCCGTCGTCACGTCTGCGGCGTCGCCCGCCGACAAGGCCGCCAAGGTGAACGCGATGGTCCATCACCAAGTCGATCCATTCTTCGCCGTGACGGGCGGTGCGCTGCGCTGCATTGGTGGCCGTTATGTGCTGGTGTTCGGCCAGGGCTTCAATGGTCCGTACGCACCGTTCACCGGGTTGGTGGCGCAAGAGTACACGTGCGCCGTCCGTTACTTCTCGCTCGATCCGCGAACCGGGCTGGCCACGAACAAGGGCGAGCTGCTCTCGGCCGATCTCGACCAACCGTTCCACCGGCGCGACGGTGTCTTTGTCGACACGCTCGACCCTGCAACCGGGCTCGCTCGCCTGGCGGCCTTCGGCGGGGTTTTCCCGCCCGGAAAGCTCGACGGTTACAGCTACCCGGTGTACGTCGACGAGCAACTCGGTCAGCTGACCACCACGGTCGATCGGTCGGTGCAGCAGCTGTTCAATCAGTACGGCTGCCCGACGATCGTGGTGTACGAACCGACCCGGCCGGCGGTCTACCACACGTTCTTCGGTGGCATCAGTCGCTACTACTACCACCAGACGCCCGCGCAGCAAGCAGTGTTCGAAGAGGTCACGGCCGAAGGCCGCAACGACGGGTTGCCCTTCATCTCCGACATCACCACCCTGGTCCTGCGCGGGGGTGGCACCTCGTCGCAGTACATCGCTCCGGCACCGGTTCCAGAAGGGGCGCTCCGAGGCGCCTCGACCGATTTCGTCCCGATCCCGCCCGGTACCCATCCAGCCGTCGCAGATTCCGGCGTCGTCGATCTCAGCAAGATTCCCTTGGGTACCACCGTCGTGATCGGGTACATCTACGGCGGCATCGACGCTGACTTTCCGCTGCCTAAGATCCCCAGCTATGGCACTCAGGCCACGAACGCGTTGTACCGGGTCGAGCTCACCAACGCGACATCACCACCAC
Organism: Ilumatobacteraceae bacterium; assembly: GCA_031366885.1. Taxonomy (GTDB): domain Bacteria; phylum Actinomycetota; class Acidimicrobiia; order Acidimicrobiales; family Ilumatobacteraceae; genus UBA668. Next base: position 11,884 of record JANLPB010000285.1, on the reverse strand, counting down.
AAATTCCTGCCTCGCGCGGACACCGCTCGAACGGCGTGCTGACCCCGCCCGTCAACCAAATCTGAAAGAGGAGAACTCGAGGACAGTTGGGCGGTGGCCGACCGCCCGTGACTCACCGATCGGGTAGGTCGGCGGCGCTGGACTCCAGCTGCTGTTGTGTCGTCGCGTCGATCTCGCCCTCGAAGCCGAATGCAATGCCGACCACGGCGCGAACCGAGCCGTCCTCGCGCATCAGCGGCAAGGCGATTGCCGCTTGGCCGCCGACGAGCTTGGCCATCGGGTTGATCTGACCGCTGACGTCCTCTTGCAGGTTGCACGTCTGCACCGGTTGAGCCCGCACTTGGGCCAACCCGGCCATTCCCTTGCCGCGCGGAACGAAGCGCACCCTGTCGAGCACGGGCGGCGGAATATTGAGCGCAGCTGAGAGCCGGAGGTCGTCGCCGTCTTGTCGATGCACCGTGCCCGCCAGGCCGTCGTGCGCGCTGATGAATTGCTCCAACCATTGCTGGTCCCCGAGGTCGGGCGTCATTGGGCCTCCTTGGTGGGCGCGGCGGTGAGTAGCACTTGAATGGCCGCCCGAGTGCGATTGGGGAGTGACGTGAAGTCGATATGAAACGAATCGCGCTGATCGGAACCGTGACCCGGAGTTGACACTTTCCCGTAGGCCAGCAGCGACTCGGCCTGGTCGCCCGGAAAAGTGAGGCGGAGGTTGGTCAGCGAGTCGGGAATCGTGTCGCTGTGGATCTCGGCTTCATCCTCGGACATGCGCAGCACCCAGGCCGTGACCACCTCGTCGCCGACGTGCTTTCCGTCGACGTCCACGTAGCCAATTGCAAGCGGCTCACCCAGCTCGACCATGACCGAACGCCGTTGCGGAAGATGCAGATCAAATCGACCGTGGATGGCCTCGACGTAGGAGATGGTGACGGACTCGTTGAAACCCTTGGGTTGTACGGTGACTTCGCGGGTGATGTCAACGAGCGGCCCGACCGCTCGGCGGGTGCTGTCGGAGATGAGCACGTCGCCCTGGATCGAGTAGGTCTCCAGCCGGGCGGCGAGGTTGACATGGCTCCCAAGAACTGTGTACTTCGCACGCTTTTCTGAACCGACACTGCCGACCACCACTTCTCCGGTGTCGATGGCAATGCCCATCCCGATCGGCGGGTAGCCCACCTCCGCGTTGCGCTGGTTCACGCGCTCCATCGCGCGCTGCATGTCGATTGCGCAGGCAACGGCCCTGGCTGCGTCATCTGGGTGAGTGAAGGGTGCACCGAACACCGCAATGATCGAGTCGCCGATGAAGTCGATGATCGTCGCCTCGTGGGCTGTCAATACTTCGGTCATTGCACCGAGGTAGATGTTGAGCAGGGCAACCACGTCCTCGGGAAGTAGGTCCTCGGCAATGGGGGTGAAACCGCGCAGATCGGACACGATGAGGCTGACTTCGCGCTTCTCGCCCGCAAGCACATTGCCGTCCGATCGGTCGAGCAGTCCGTCGACGATGTCGTCCGATAGGTAACGGCCGAACGTCTGGCGAATGAACCGATTGCGCACCTCCAGCTGTTCGGTGCGCACTCGCACCTTGTCCTCGAGGTTCTCGTACAGCTCGGCGTTGGCGATGGAGATGCCGATCTGACCGGACAACAGGGCGAGCACTTCGATGCGCTCCGCGGTGAATGCACCCGGGGCCAGATTGTTCTCCAGATAGACAACGCCCGAGACCTCGCCGAGGTACACCACCGGCGCGCAGAGCACGGATCGCGGGTGATTGGCGACGACGTGCGGGTCGTCTCGAAACCGTACGTCGGTGGACGCGTCGTCGAGCACCAACGACTCGCCCGATCGGACCACGAAGTTCACCATCGACGTTGCCCACCCGAGGGCGTCTGGCTGAGCGTCGGAAGGACTCTTCAGCAACAGCACGGTGCCGTCCTCGATGACCTGTGCTCGCGGCGCAAGGCCGCCATCGGCCGCCAAGAACAGGATGCCGCGTTGCGCGCCGGCGTTCTCGCGCAGGATCACGAGCAGCGTGCGCATCAACTCGTTCAGCTGCACTTCCCCCGAGATTGCCTGCGAGGCCTTCAACACCGTCTCCATGTCCAGCGACTGGCCACCGTGCTCGTGGCTGGATCCCGTGCGCGGCACCGGCTGATCGAAAACCACTCCGCCCAGCTGCGCCGGATATCGGCGGGCCAGATCGGCAGCGATCGCGGTGGCGCCCCACGCGTGGTAGCCCCTGGCCGCTTCGGTGAGATGAAAGCGAGCGGTGCGCGGGGCGTTTTGTGTCAGGTGGAAACGGCCGGCGTGCTCGTGGGCGATGGACTGCGTCTGCTGATAGCCGTGCTGCTCGGCCAACTCGATGGCATCGTCATACCGAGCAGCAGCGGTCTCGTTGTCCTCGCGTAGACGATGCAGTTCGGCCTCGAGAAGCCGCTGCTTGTGGGCGAATGTCGCCGGTGAATCCTTCGCCCACGCGCGGTGACGGCGTGCGGCCCGACCGACTGCACGCACATGGCGCTGTCGGGCCGGGCCTGAGGCAGTGTCGGCAAGGCGGGCATGGATCAGCCCGGCGAGGAAGTGATGCTCGGCACCATGTTGCATACCGGGGGACTCCTTCAGCAGCCGTTTCGATTGCTCGAGCACGGGGCCGGCGTCGTCGAGCCGATCCCAGAGGACTTGCGACAACAGCTTGTCCACGAAGTAGAAGTGCGCCAGATGTGGCGACCCGTAGGACGCCAAAGTTGCCACGAACGCCGGCTCGTCGAACGACGCATCCGAGTACGACTGCTCGCTGGCGGTCAGGCCACGCACGTTGCGGATGGTCTGCTGTATCGCAAGCATCGTGCCCACGTTCTCGGTGGTCTGGACCCTGTTCAGAAACTCACCGAACCGTTCCGATTCGCTCCACACGTCGTCGAGATCCGCCCCACGCATCAGCATGTTCTGGACGATGCCACTGCATGCGCAGCTGGCGTGGAAGTAGTCGCCGGTTTCGACACCGGCTCGGTATGCGCGTCGGAACAGCTCCTCGGAGTCGGCAAGACCCTGGATCCAACTGTTGGCGAAGTAGCCCGAGACGAAGATGACCTCTGCGCGTTGCTGGTGATTGTCGAACCGCTCGATCAACGCCTGCACCAGGCGACTGAACTGATAGCCGGTCGCATGGTCACCGCGCACCCCGCCGCGGAAGATGACGCCGTACGCGAGATATCCGATGGCGGTCTCGGGCGTGTACCCCTTGCGCAGGCTGATGTCGACGATACGAGCGCAGATGCTGACGCAGAGTTCGGGCCGAATCTGGTACGCCGCCTTCGCCACCGCCCCCATGAACTTCATCGCCGAACGAAGTCGTTCGTCCTCCATCTCCGGTAGGTCGAGAAGGTCCATCGGTTGCCGTTTGCCGATGCGCTTCAGGATCTTCAGGTGGTCGGCGATGAGCAGTGGTGGAATGAACTTCGCCGGCATCCAGATGCCGAGCATTCCGGCGGCTTCCAGACCCGTCGCATACGCCAGATCGAAGCGCGCCTGGTTGGTGTAGAAGTGGATCTTGCGCTCGTACACCCTGCTGCGCTCGGCGTCGTCGCGTGCAGCGCTCAGCGCCTGGGTGTACATCAGCTCTGCCGCTTCGTCGTTCCCTGTCAGGTGCTCGCACTCCGCCCGTTCGAGCGCGAGTTCGAAGCCAAGGCCAGTCGCCTCCGACGGCGGAAGAAGTTCTTGGCCGACGGTCGCAAATTCGAGTGCCGGTCCATAGGCGGTGGAGGTGCGGGCGCGTGTGGCACCGATCAGATTGAGGCGTGCCAGTTGCGTGCGCTCCTCGTTGTCGACGACCAGCGATCGAGCGAAGTTGACGTGCTGCAGCGCATCGAACAGCCGGTCAGCGGTCGATGCGTCGGCGCTGTCGGCCAGTATGCGACGGCCGATACGAAGGCGCGCCACTCGTGCCTGTTGGTCGTCCATCATCTGATAGGCGGCTTGCTGCACGCGGTCGTGAAGAAACCGGAAGCGCACCTGAGACTCGCCCGAGCGCGCGGCGGTGCGCACCACGAGGCCTTGCTCGACGGGTTCGGCGAGACCGATCCGCACGTCCTCTTGGGTCATTTGCGCGGCGACGCAGAGCTCGTCGATGTCGAACGCGCTCCCCACGCACGCTGCCAGCTGCAGCGTGGTCTGCGCCGGTGCCGGCAACAGCTGCAACCGCTGCGTCATGTAGTCGACCACGTTGTCCGTGCTCGCCGCCGCGGCGACCCGATCGATGTCGTACGTCCAGCCGCCGGCCGAAGCCTCGAAGTGAATGATGCCGTCGTGGTACAGCGCGGCGAGCAGCTGGTTGAGGAAGAAGGGGTTGCCGCCCGTCTTGGCCGAGAGCAGCTCCGCAAGGTCTTCGGTGTCGTCTTCGCGTCGCACCAGAGCGTCCGCTACGAGCCGCCGCACGACGGGCAGGGGCAGTGGGGCCAGCTCGACCTGCTCGATGTCGGCGCCTTTGGCCCGCAGCCGGTCGAGTGTGATGGCAAACGGATGCGAGTCGCTGACCTCGTTGCTGCGGTACGCGCAGATGAGCAGGAGCGGCCCGATGCCCACGTCGGTGATCGTTGATTCGATCCAGTCGAGCGTCGCCGAGTCGATCCATTGGATGTCGTCCAACAGCACGCACAGGGGGTGCTGTGGTCGAGCGAAGACCTCCACGAAACTTCGAAACACTTGCCGATATCGGTTCTGCGATTCGATGGGCGCAAGTTCGGGCACGTCGTCGAGCGGGCCGGTGAGCTGCACGAGCTCGGGAATCGCATCGAGCAACAGCCGGCCGTTGGCACCCACCGCCTCGGCAAGCGCGGTCCGGTGTCGGCGCAACTGCTCGTCGGGCTCGGTCAGTACTTGACGGACAAGATCTCGAAGTGCCTCGGTGAGCGAGGCGAACGGCACGTTGCGTTTGAACTGGTCGAACTTGCCCGCCACGAAGTAACCGGCTGTTTCGACGATTGGGGCGTGCACTTCGTTCACCAGGCTGGACTTGCCGATGCCTGGATCGCCTGACACCAGCAAGAGTCGCGGTGCTCCTTCCTGTCTGGTGCGGCGAAAAGCGTCGACCAGAGTGTTCACTTCCGACTCGCGGCCGTACAGCCGTTCCGGCACCTGAAAGCGCGACGACACATCGTCGGCGGCGATGTCAAACGGCTCGATGTTGCCGTCGGATACACGCTGCCCGCACCGGCGAAGGTCGGCCAGCAGACCGACTGCACTCTGGTAGCGATCACGCGGGTCTTTGGCCAGAAGCTTGAGGACGATGGCATCGAGGACGACAGGAAGGTCGCGGCGTTGCTGGCTGGGCGGCACTGCCTGGCGCGCGATGTGCTGGTGCACGACTGAGAGTCGATCGGCGCCGACAAACGGTGGCGTCCCGGTCAACATCTCGTAGAACGTTGCCCCCAATGAATAGAAGTCGGTGCGATAGTCGATCGAGTGGTTGGTGCGACCCGTCTGCTCCGGCGAGCAATAGGCGAGCGTGCCCTCCAACGCCCCAACGCTGCGCACTTCGACCGCCTCCCGCGGCACCAACGTGGCGAGGTCGAAATCGACAAGAGTCACGCTGCCGTCATCGGCGACGACGATGTTGGCTGGGTTGATGTCTTTGTGAATGACGTCGGCGCCATGGACGTCGACCACCACTGCAACAAGCCGCTGCGCTACATCGAGGAACTGCTGAACCGGCATTGCCCCACCAACAAGCCGCTGTGCGAGTGTCGTCCCGGTGATGAACTCACAGATGAGCGCTGCACCGGATCCGTGCTTGGCAAGTTCGTGTGGCGCCGGGACGTGTGCACATTCGGCCTGGCGAAGACGCTCGAGGATTCGAAACTCGCTGTGCAACCGCTCGTTGACGACTGCGGTGGGCCGTGTCTCGTTCGGGATCTTCGCGACCAGCGCGAGGCCATCGGTGGTCCGCACTGCGCGATAGACGGAGATGTCGCGACCCTGATGTAGCCGGTCGCGAATCTGATATCCCGAAAGGTCAAAGCCCGCTGGCTCACTCACGTGCACCTCCCCGTACGATGCGGCTCGCGCAGAGTACAGCGACCGGCACGACCATCGTGACCAGCACAGCGATCACCAGCGACCCATTGTCGGCCGACCGACGGCCAGCGGCCACGTACACCGCCGCAACCGTGAGATTGCTGGTCGCCGTCGCCAACAGGAACGGTCGTCTGGGAAACCGTGTCACGCCGGCCAGGATCACCGATGCCTCAGCCAGCACGGGCACGGCTCGGCACACCATCAACGTCGGGGTGCCGAACCGTCGCGTTGTGTCCGCGACCGCCGCCGCAGCTTCCGCGCCGACCAACCGGGTCAGGGCTCTCTGCCCGTATCGAACGCCCACCTCGTAGGCGGCGACGCAGCCGATCATCAGACCGAGCCAGGAGATCGCCAGTGCTGTCACGAACCCGAACCGTGCGCCGCTCAGCACCATCACCACGCTGGATGGAATCGGCAGCGCGATGTCGGCGGCAAGCAGTAGCACGACGCCCGCCCCGGCGATGGCGCCCGCCGTGCCGCCATCGGTGACGGTGCTGGTTCGCTGCGCGATCGGGTTCCCCCAGAACACGAACGGAAGGATCACCGTCGCCAACAGCACGCCGAGTACGAGCGACCACGCTCGCCGCCGCTCGCCCCTGCTGATCGGGGCCGGCGTGTCGTGCACGCTCGCACCGTACACGTGCCTTCGCCGCAGGCATTAACGTGCGGCCGTCGTCGACGAATGGGAGCTCACATGTCCGACCCAGGTAACGCCACGGCCGTCTCCAAGAAGGCCTCTGGCCGCACAACGGCGGCGTTGATCGCCGGCGCCTTTGCCATTGCAGCTGCAAGCGCGACTGCGGGAGCTGTGCTGACTGACAACGACCCGTCGAGCACGGTTGCGACGTCGACGACGGTGCACATCGATGCAACTGTCGAGGAGATCACGGCCGCCCAAACAGCGCTCAGAGTCGTTGGCTGCTACGAGTTTCCCGCCGACGGCGCGTACGGCCCTCACACCGCCAAGGCAGTCAAGGCGTTCCAAGCCGCCAGCGGCCTCCCGGAGGATGGCGTGCTCAACGACGCGACCAGTTCAGCACTCACCGATATGGCGGCCGCCGGCACCACGGTGTGCACCGGCGACTAAGCACGCCCGGTGCTGCCGTTTCCAGACGCGCTGTAACAGACTAGAATTGTGGTCTATGACGATGGTGCCGTTATCTGAGGCGAAGGCCCGACTGTCGGAGATTGCTGACGAAGTGTTCCGCACCCATGATCGTGTGCAAGTAACACGCAACGGTCGCGAGTTCGTGGTCATCATGTCGGTCGAGGACCTCGAGTCACTCGAAGCGACACTCGAGCTTCTCAGCGATCCGGTCGCGATGGCCGAGATCGAAGTAGCCAAACAGCAACTCGCGGAGGGGGAGCACACGACACTCGAGGAGCTGCGCGTCCTGATGGAGAAACGGCGTCAGGATGGCCGATGAGGCAAGGTACGAAGTCATCGTGGCGACGCAGGTCCGCCGAGCGTTAAGTGATACACTGCCGTCGGGTGCAGCGTTCGCGGTGTTCGAGTTCATCGACGGCCCGCTCGCTGAGAGGCCCCACCAGGTTGGGGCGCCACTTCGGGCGCCGTTCGAGCGCTACTTCCGCGCCCGGCGCGGGGCGTACCGACTGCGCTATCTCATCGACGAGGAGGCCCGCGTCGTGACTGTCGTCGATGTCAGCCATCGCAGCGACGCGTACCGAACATGAGCGGGTTGTCAAATGCCGTTCGTCGACTCGCACTCGGCCCCGCCTCCCACCAAATCTGAAAGATGAGAACTCGAGGACAGTTGGGCGACCGCCGCCCGGCCAGATCGACGACACTGGCGGCTGGCATGGCAGCATGAGCGGGTGACCGACACCTTCAATGCGCTCGTTTTACGCAACGACCCAGCCAACCCCAAGGCGCCACCGACCGGCTCGATCGACCAACTCACTGACGCCGACCTTTCCGACGGCGACGTCACGATTGATGTCGACTACTCGTCGCTCAACTACAAGGACGGCTTGGCGCTCACCGGCGCCGGCCGAATTGTGCGGAGCTACCCGATGGTTCCCGGTGTTGATCTCGCCGGCACCGTCACTGCGAGCGGCTCACCGGACTTCGCCGTCGGCGATGGCGTCATCCTCACGAGTTGGGGAATGGGCGAGCGGTTCTGGGGCGGTTACTCCGAACGCCAACGCGTGAAGTCAGAGTTTCTCGTCCACCGACCCGACGGGATGTCCAGTCTCGACGCGATGGCGATCGGCACGGCGGGGCTCACCGCAATGCTGTGCATTGCGGCAATCGAAGACTCCGGTGTAACCCCCGCCGACGGACCGGTGATCGTCACCGGTGCGGCTGGTGGGGTCGGCTCTCTGAGCGTTGCCCTGCTGGCTCGCCTGGGCTTCGAGATCGCGGCGGTGACCGGCCGACCCGAGACGCAGGACTACCTGCGCGAATTAGGGGCCACAACCTTTCTGACTCGGGAGGAGATGAACGAGCCAGCGCGCCCGATGGAGTCCGAGACGTGGGCGGCCGCGGTCGATACGGTCGGCTCGGCAATTCTCGCCAAGGTGATCAGTCAGATGAAGTATCACGGTGTCGTCACTGCCTGCGGCCTCGCTGCCGGCCCAGACCTACCGACGACGGTGTTGCCATTCATCCTGCGCGCCGTGCGACTCATCGGCGTCGAAGGCGTGATGACACCCACGCCGATTCGCGTGGCTGCATGGAACAGGCTCGCGTCGTTGCTGCCCTCGGCGGTTCTGACGCCGATGACCGAAGTCATCCCGATGAGCCAACTTCTCGAACGTGGCCCCAGCATCCTCGCCGGCCAGGTCCGCGGTCGCTGGGTCGTCGACCCTCACCGGTAGCAACTGCGCGGGCCGTGTGACGCCTGACTACGTCGTGGATTTGGTCTACGGTTCCGCACTGGCAGAGGGTTTGATCCACCACAGACCTCGAACCAGGAAAGGTCGCCATGGCTCCGTCGACCCACTTGGTCGCATGGTGAACACCGCGGAAACGGCGACGGCTTTCGTCGACCGACCACAGATCCGCGAGCGCAGCGCAATGCGCGTGGAGCGGTTGGGCGTTTTGCTGGCGGTCGCCGCCGGGCTGATTGGCACGACGGTGCTGCTGGGCTATGCGACTCGCACCGCGTGGATCGTGAAGCTGTCGGCGCACCTGCCGCCGATGTACCCGAACGCAGCCATTGGGCTGGTGGCTGGCGCCGTGGCCGTGCTCGCTTCGCGGCGAAGTGGTCCGTGGCGTGTCGTCGCTGCGGGCGGAGTGGTCGGTATCGCAGGGATCGGGTTGGTCAGCCTCTGGCTGCACATCGCCGGAAGTGGGCGGACGTGGTTCGAGGGGCTGTTTCCCACCGATTTCGTCGCGGCGACCACCCCGGTCGGCGGTCGGCCAGCACCCGAGACGTGTCTGGCCTTCATACTGCTGGCCGGCGCGTTGTTGACACTGGTGTTGCGTCGAGCACCACTGATTGGTCAGGCGTTCGCCATCTCCGGCGCCTCCGTCGGCCTGTCGGCAATCGTCGGTTACGTGCTCGGCGTGGATCGATCCGACCTCGGCGAGCACGTTGTGTATGTCGGCATGGCGCTGCATACCGGCATCGGAATCCTCCTCATCGGCGTCGCTGCAATTTGCGTCCGACCCAAAGTTGGCTTCTTGACGCAATTGCTCGATGGTGGAATCGCTGGTGGAGTGTCGCGCCGGGTGACGGTTGTGGTCGCTGCCGCTCCCGCCCTGCTTCTGGTCGTGGGTGTCGCGCTGGCACATGTGCTCCCGACCGAGGAGTTGTCGCAATCGGTGTTCTCAGTGCTGCAGGTCGCCGTCCTCAGTGCAGCGGTGCTCATTCCTGCGGCGGTCATCAGTCGCACCGAATTGCAGCTCCGCGAGGAACTCGACTCCGCGCGTCGGCGTGTCGAGCATCGAAGCGACGTCGACACGCTCGTCGAAGCGGTCACGGCCGAGATGACCATCACTGCACCCGACCTCCCTGACTGGGAGATCGGCATGCGCTACCAGCCCGCGACCGGCCATTTGGCGGGTGATTCGGTGCAAGTGCACGTTCGTGATCAACCGCGTCCGGCGACCCTGATCGCAATTGTGGATGTCGCCGGCCACGATGTCTACTCCGCTGTGGTGGCATACGGGCTGCGCGCCCACGTCGGTGCTCTGTGGGAGATGGGCGCCGACCTACCCGCAATTGTTTCGAGCGTCAACGCCAAGCTTCTGCGCCGGCACACGATTGCGACCGCTGTTCTGATCGTCATCGAGCCGGGCGCCGAGTCGGTACAAGTGGTGAACGCCGGTCATCCGGCGCCCGTTCACGTCAGAGCCGGTAGCCAGACGGAGTGGACGCGGACTGGTCCGTTGCTCGGCCTGACGGGGGCTACTCACGATGTCAGTGTGTACGACGTGCTCCCCGATGACCTCGTCGTGTTCTACACCGACGGAGTCATCGAGGCACGCTCTCCGAGCGGCAACCAGCTGGGCGAGGAGTTTCTTCGTCGTCTCATCTCTTCCCGTCACAACGACACTGCGGGCACCATTGCGAGTGCATGCGTGGACGCCGCGATTGAGCACAGTCAGTCGCGTTTGAGTGACGACGTGTTGGTCATCGCTGCTCGCCGCCTCCGCGCCGATCAGTGAGTGTCGTATCAGTGAGCTCCGTGAGTGGAGTTCGTTCTCGGTGCGTCAGCCGGGTGCGCCCGAGCAGACGGCGCTGACGACCTCGCCCGGCACGCCGGGGTGAAGGCCGTTCGTCGCGATGTAGCTCACGACTTCGCCCGGGCTGTTGTAGGTCGAGAAGTCGCCGAGCACAACGACACCGTCGGGTCGGCCGCCGCAACGGGATGCGTCGGCCGTACCAACTGCGCGAAGTCAAGGTGCTGGCCTGAGACTTTCTTCACATTTGGCCATCAGAGGTTTTTGTGTTTTCCGAGCGCTCAAGCGGGGTAAGGGTCACGAGTGAACGCGATCCGATCGCTCTGGGCCAATGTCCAAGGGAGCCCGGTCTTCATGCGACGCGTCAACGGTTGGCTGACGATCGCCTGGATTCTGATGATCCCCGTGTCGGTCATGACTGGTTGGGTGCACAGCGTGAGCTACATCTCTGCGCTGTCGCTGTGGGCGCTGGTGTCGGGCCATTGGTCGGCGTGGCAGGCAGCACGCGTGGAGGTGCAGCAACAACGAGAGGTGGAGGAGAAGCAAGCTCATCCCACCGAGGAGCGGGTCGTTGAGGCGCTGCTCGAACGCACCACACTGGAACAGGCTCGGCCGGACTAGACAGCGCCGTCACTTGACACTCCTTGGTCTTCGACGAATAGCGATTCTGAACGCCGAAGTTTCCATTTCCTGAGCTTCGCGCGCCACGCGAAGGATGGAGCGCTGTTGTGTTCCACGTCGCGCGTAGTATCCCAAGCGATGGTGATCAAGGTGGTCGTGGCCGAGGATTCGCTGCTCGTGCGCGCAGGCATCGTCAAGCTCCTCGGCGCCTACGAGGATGTGGCGATCGACGCCCTCTGCGTGGATCTGCCCGAATTGCTGGCCGCTGTCCAAGCGTCAGAGCCAGATGTTGTGCTCACCGACATTCGAATGCCACCGACCGGCACCGACGAAGGAATACGTGCGGCCGCCGTTCTCAGCACCTCCCACCCGAGTATGGGCGTCATCGTGCTGAGCCAGTATGTTTCCCCGGCATACGCGGTGGCGCTCCTGGCGGGCGGCTCCTCCCGACGGGGTTATCTGTTGAAGGACCGGGTTGCCGCTGTCGACGATCTGCTCGACGCGGTGCGGGTGGTCTTCGCCGGCGGGGCGGTGATCGATCCG
>JANLPB010000271.1:0-2537 GCA_031366885.1 Ilumatobacteraceae bacterium | reverse complement strand
TGAAGCTGTGGAGCCGCGCCGAGATCCTTCGCCTCACCAACATCCGGGCGAACAACAACCGCAAGATGGGCGACCCGGGACCGGAAGGCAGCATCAGCAAGATGGCCGGCGCCACCCTGAACCAGGACATCTACGAGTGCTTGGTCAACCTGATGGGCGCCGACGCGCTCCTCTACGGCAGCTACGAAATGGTGCGCCCGGAGCACGCGATGGAGTACGCCACCCCGCAGAAGGCGTTCCTCCGGAGCCGCGCCAACACGATTGAGGGCGGCACCACGGAAGTGATGCTCAACATCCTCGGTGAGCGGGTGCTCGGCCTCCCCGGCGATGTCCGCGTCGACCGCGAAGTCCCCTGGAGTCAAGTCCCCCGCAACTAATCGCCGCCAGTGCGAGTGCCACGCCGCCAGTGCGAGTGCCACGCCGCCATCCGAGTGGGCACTCGCACCCCGGGGTGGGAGTACCCACTCGCATGGTCGGCTGCCACTCGCACTGGACGCGTGGCACTCGCATGGGGTGAGGGGGATGACGGGTCGGGACTCGGGTCAGGCGGTGCCGGTGCGAAGGAGGAGGCCGACGAACAGGGCGCCGATCGACAGCAGCGCGCCCAGCGACCCGCCGATGGCCTTGGCCGCGATGGACGCGCCGAACTGGTGCACCGCCACGAAGACTCCTGCCCCCGCGGCGAGGGCGATGTGCAGCAGCACCGTGGCCTGGTAGGACGACGACGTGTCAGTGATGTCGATGGCCATCACGTTCCACATGCCGGTCACCACGAGCACGGCGAACGCTGGCCACGCCAGACGGGCAAACGCCTGTGCTACCGGCTTCGTGGCTTCTGGCGCGGCCTTGCGCAGGGCGGGCACGATGCCGGCCAGCGCGAATTGCCCACCGACCCAGATGGCGGCCGCCGCGATGTGAAGAAACAGGCGAAGGGTGGCGACCGTGGGGGACAGCATGCCGACAGGTTAGGAAGTGACGAGTGTCGCGAGCACATCGCTGGCCGCCAGGCCGCGATCGTCGAACACTGTGGACAGCTCAACACGGCCGCCGCTCATTGCTGCCGCAGCGACGCCGATGGCAGCCTGCAGGTCGCGAATGTTGCGTGGTGGCGGGAAGTACTCGTCCTCGTCGGTCACCCGCATCAGCTCGACACCCTCACGGGGGGCCAGGCGGGCGATGATTGCCTCGACCAGCTCCTCTGGGGCCGATGCGCCTGCCGTGACGCCGACCGTGCCGTGCAAGTCGTCCGGAAGCTCCTCGGCGCCGTTGACCCGAAAGACCTGCGGACAGCCGGCCTCGATGGCGAGCTTTTCCAACGCCCGGGTGTTGGACGAATTCGCCGAACCGATGACCACGATGGCATCGCAGCGCGGAGCCATCGCCATCAGTGCCGACTGTCGGTTGGTGGTCGCGAAGCACAGATCGCTGCGGCCCGGCGACCACACCTGCGGATAGCGCTCGCGGACAGCGACGGCCACGCCTTCCCAGTCGCGATGAGACAATGTGGTCTGCGCAAGCAGTGCGACAGGCTCGTCGAACTGGGGGAGAGCCAGCACCTCGGCGACGCTCTCCACCCGGCTGATGGAGCCCGGAGCGACAGCCATCGTGCCGACGGCCTCTTCGTGGCCTTCGTGACCGACGTACACGATGCGAAAACCCTTACCAGCGCGCACCTTGACCTCGTGGTGGACCTTCGTCACCAAGGGGCAGACCGAGTCGACGACGTAGCTGCCCCTGCTGCGGGCGGCAGCCACGACCTCCGGCGCTGACCCATGGGCCGACAGCATGATCGGCATCCCCTCGGGCACCTCACCGATGTCGTCGACGAAGATCACACCCTGCGCCTCGAAGCGCTGCACAACAATCTTGTTGTGCACGATTTCGTGGTAGCAGTACACCGGCGTGTCGTGGGTGCGCACCATCCAGGCCAGGGCCTTGATTGCCATTTCCACGCCGGCACAGAACCCTCGGGGCTCGGCGAGCAGCACGCGGTCAACGGTCACGCTGGGCAGGCTAGCGGCGGTCGTGGTAGGCCCGCCGGTAGCCTTGAGTACCATGTCTTTGCCCACTGTCGCCGCTGTCGCGCCTGGCTCCGCTGCCCAGCGGGCCGGTGTTGCCATTGGCGACGTCGTACTCACGATCAACGGCACCGTACCGCGCGACATCATCGAATGGCGCTTCGCCGCCGACGACAGTGAGGTCACGCTGGAAGTGCAGCGCGGCGGGCTGGAATTCACCATCGAGATCGAGAAGCGGGTGGGCGAGCCGCTGGGCGCCGAAGTGTCCAGCGCCGTGTTCGACCGAGTGCGCACGTGCGACAACCACTGCGAGTTCTGCTTCATCTACCAATTGCCCAAGGGCCTGCGCAAGAGCCTGTACCTGAAGGACGACGACTATCGCCTGTCGTTCCTGTACGGCAACTTCACCACCCTCACCCGCTTCACCGAAGCCGACCTTGAACGGGTCATCACCGAACGCCTGTCGCCCATCAACGTCAGCATTCACGCCACCGACCCTGAGGTGCGGAATCGGATGCT
>JANLPB010000257.1:0-2737 GCA_031366885.1 Ilumatobacteraceae bacterium | reverse complement strand
TCGCGTGCGAGCCGATTCGCGGCAACGTCGACGCCGACTACGAGCGCGACTACCCGCGCGATCGCGTGCTGCCAGATCGGGCGCACTCGTCTCTACTCGACGTGTCGCTCGCGGGCGGTGTCTTCGCCGGCGTCGCCTTCGCCGCACTCCTCGTGCTGATCGCCCGCCGAGCGATGCAGCGGATGCCTTCCGCGGCGGCGGGCATTGGCCTGGCGGCGGGGGTGCTGGCCTACTTCAGCGCTCAGCTGCTGCTGTTCCCAGTGTTCGAGCTGGACCCCATTGCCTGGTTGCTGGCCGGCATCGTCGTCGGGGCTCGCACGACTCGTCCAGAGTCGGTACGGCCCGGGCGCCCGCTGGCCATCCTCGCGGCCGCAGTTGGAGTGATCGCGCTAGTTGCCGGGTTGTTGGATGTTGCCGCGAATCGGCTCGCACAGGACGCACTGGTCGCCTCCGCGCAGGGCGACAGTGCGACCGCGGATGCCGCCGCAGCACGCGCCGTTCACCTCCGGCCCGACGCGATTTCGTATCGGATGACCGCCGTCCAGGTTCTCCTCGCGGCCGACACGGTGGGTGCTACTGAAGCCGCGTTGCAGAACGCGGTCGACGCTCGCGACTGGTCGCGTAACGACCCGATCGCACTCGATCTGTGGGCAACCAGCCTCTTGCAACGGGCGACGCAAACTGGGGCGCTGGCCGACACCGACGCGGCGCTGGCTGCGTGGCAGGCGCTCGTTGCACGCGACCCGAATCGGGGTCGATGGCAGCTACAACTCGGCACGGCAGCGGCCGCGGCCGGCGACGCCGATCTAGCCCGTCAGGCGTGGGAACGGGCGGCTGCCCTCGGCCAGCAACAGGCGGCGGCGTTGTTGGAGCAACTGCCATGACGACACCAGTGAAGACGGCAGTGAAGACGGCAGTGAAGGCGGAACAGTGACGATGGAACCAGATTCGAAAGCCACGAGTGTTGATGGCATGGAGATCGTCATCCGACCAGCCGCGGCGAATTCTGTCGACACCGCTTCTGCTGCAGAGGTAGCCACTCGATTGACGTTCGAGGACTTTTGGCGTGCACAGCGGACGCCACTGGCACGGGCGCTCGCACTCACACTCGGCGACGTACAGCTGGCCGCCGAAGCAACCGACGAAGCAATGGCCCGGGCGTTCCAGCACTGGTCGCGAGTCAGCACCCTCGACAGCCCGATGGGGTGGACGTACCGAGTCGGCCTCAACTGGAGCCGCTCGGTGCTGCGCCGCCTACACCGTCGGCCACCCCAGTGGTTGGCGCAACCCAACACGCAACACGATGTCGCGCCGCTCGACCCCAGCGTCATCGCTGCGTTGCAGCAGCTTTCCTCCGCACAACGCTCCGTCGTCGTGTGTCGGCTGCTGCTGAATCAGTCCGAACAGCAGACGGCGACGCTGCTGCGCATTCGTCCAGGCACGGTGAAGAGTCGTCTCGCGCGAGCTACCACCCACCTCGCCACCGCACTTGCACACCTCAACCCACGGGAGAACCAGTCATGAACGAGTTCGACGATCAGGCGTCTCGCGTCTCGAAGATTCTGCACGACACCAGCGCCCAGCTCGACGTGCCGACGGTTGGCGTCGCTGCGGTCCGCCGCCGCGGCAGTACACGTCAGCATCGTCGGCGCGCCTACGCGGCCACTGCGTCCGTGGTCATACTGCTGGGCACCGGCGTGCTCGTCGTGCAGCGGCTGAGCAGTTCCCCGAAGCGCACGATCGGGCCAGCAACGGCGGACTCGAGCGGCGGCCAGTCAACGCAAGCCCCACCTCTTCCTGTCGTCACCTCACCCGGAGGCCCGACGCCGACTCCGGGGGCATCCGGGGAGCCGGTGCAACGCGTGGATTCCGCCTTCGTCTGGAACGCCGTCACGCCCGGCACCGCCGAGGCCGTCAGCAACCTGGTGTGGGGCATAGCCCCGACCAAGGAGGCGCCATATCTCGCGTGGTCGACCGCCCCCGGCCCGACGACAAATGGCGTCTATCAACCCGTGATGTACCGCTCCGACGACGGCATCCATTGGACCCCGGCGGCCGACGGCACGTTCACCGAACCACAGGTGTCCAAGCGAGGCCTTGTCGCCCAGGGCGGCACACTGTTCGCGTTCGGCACCGCCGCCGCGACGGCCGCCATTCCCGAGGGCGGCGCCGGCGATGCCGTGGTCGACGTCAGCACCGACGGCGGTGCCAACTGGCAGCCGCAGGTGCTGCCCCTCGACCTGCGCGGCCTGGCCGCGATGGATGGTGTCGGTGGCGTCGGCATGAGCGGCGGCCTCGCGGCGGCGAACGGCATCGTGGTGGCCGTCGCCCAGCCCAACGTGTGGTGGGACGTGCAGCAATCGGGACGCGAGCTGGTGATGACCGCCAATGGCGCGTACCAGATCAGCTACCCGAACGAGGGTGGCTGGGCCGGCACCGCTACCACCGTGTCCGGAGTTGGCGCGGTCAGCACGGTCGTGGACACCTCCCCTTCCGACACCGCCACTTCAGACACCACCCCTGCCGAAACGGCCCGTGTGCAGAACCCCGTCCAGGTTGACGACACGATCCCGACGGTCAGCGATCTTCTTTCATTCGACGAGCTGGGTATCGACCCGGCTTCGGTAACAGCCGGCCGCACCCCACGAGCCTTCGTCAGCACCGACGGCGGCGCCTTCAACGAGGTTCAGTTCCCTGCATTGCCCGACTCGGCACTTTCGAATGCGGGCGACATGCG
>JANLPB010000240.1:0-4251 GCA_031366885.1 Ilumatobacteraceae bacterium | reverse complement strand
GCGCTGGTGTCGAAGTCGGTGAGAATCCAATGGCTGCGCGTTGCGCCGCTTCGCGCCGGCCGGCTTGTTGGACGGGCGCAGTCCTTGGGGAACCATCGGTGAGCCACACCGCCGCCCGCCGTGTCGCACTCATCCACCGGCCCGCGGGCCGGAACCGGCCCGAAGATGACGTTATCCGCGCCCACGTCCGACGCTTAAAACCTGAACAGGTGACTGATCGGCTGCCGGTGGGCGAACCAGACCTGGGGCGCTTACGCCACATGGATGCAGTCATTGTGTATTGGCCGTATCGTTGGTTGCACGACGCGCCAGAGCTGGGATTTGGCGCGTTGCCGGGTAAAGCCGTAATGCTCGAACACGATGCGTTTGGCGATTTCAGCTCATGGGGCTCGCTCCAGGGCACGTGGCCAACAACGTTTCACCGACACGGGTTCGACCTCTTGATCTGCTCGGGCCATTCGAGCCTCGAACATTTCACCAGGATGGGTGTACAGGCCGCGGTCGTTCACAAGGGCGTGTCGATCGACCGGTTCCAGCCCTTGGGTCGCCCGCGTCAGGGTTTGTGCACCTACGGGACTGACTACACCTCGCGAGTGATGATGAAGCGCAAGCTGGTGGCCGCAGGCATTGAGTTTTCCGATGCAACTTCACCGTACGCAACACTCAATAGCCGACTGAACGAGTACTGCGGCATGGTCACGACAGTGAGAGGTACCGAGCCGCGCTTTGGCACGGGTGGACGGCTACTTCAACGGCTGCGCCCCGGCACGTTTGTGCGACAGGAACCTGCGCCCGAGCCGATGATGAAGGTCTTCGAAGCCGCCGCCGCAGGGTGTGCGGTATTCACCGACGACGTAGCCGATCTAGCGGTGTTGGGCTTCGAGAACGGGAAGAACATCGTCACCTTCAGCGACCTCGACGACTGTGTTGAGGTCGTCCGCCACTACTGCACCCGTCACGACGAAATGCTTGCCATCGGCGAGGCGGGGGCCAACCTGGTGAAGGAGCGGCACAGCTGGGATCAGCGTTCCATCGAACTCGAAAGGGCGATCTTTCCGCCCCAGGTCTGATCACGCGAGCGGAGGCCACAGCCTGCGCGCAAGCGGCGGGCAGCAAGCGATGCCGAGCCGAGCAAGGCTCCTGATGTTGAAAGGCCATATCCGCAGAGCCGCAGCAAAGTTTCGACGAGCGCTTTTGAAGTCCCCCGCCCGAGCGTCCCACACAGCCAGTTGTGAACGATACGACTTCAGCATTTCCGGATCGCGAGCGAGCAGCACCTCGTGGTGCTGCAGTAGGAAGGCGCAACCTGCCCGACGGTTTCGGGTGTCGTAGGCGTGACTCTCGTCGTGGTGCCAACGCAGCAGCGGCTCATCGACCGAAACTGAGTGGTTGTGAGAGACGGAACAATGCACGCCAAGGCGTAACGCCAGCTCCGTGTTCTCTGAGTACGCCAACCCTTCCGCATACCCACCTAGTTCGGTCAGCACGTGCCGATTGACGATAAACGTGCCCGCCTGGAAAGGGCCGACCAACCCTGAGAACGCGGGCCCCAGCGACTTCGCGGGGTGTTCGTACCGGACAGCCCCGTCCGGCCCGACCATGGCGAAGCCGCACGTCGCAACCCATGTGGCGGTACCGGCGGCAGCGGTCAGATACTGGGCCCACGTAGGTGCCAGTTCGTCGTCGCTGTCGAGAAAGCCGACAAACTCGCCAGTGGCGGCGAGCAGCCCCGCGTTTCGTCCCCCCGAGGCTCCGAGGTTGGTCTCGTGAACCACCACGGAAAGGCGAGGGTCGTCGCGGCGCTTCAGAACATCCCGCGTGTCGTCAGTCGAGCCATTATCGACGACAATCACCTCGACGTCGGCGAGGGTCTGCGCGAGCGCCGAGTCAACGGCACGCAAAATGATTTCCGCGCGATTCCATGACGGGATGATGATGCTCACCGCTGTCATCGGCTGCGAAGCCGATCCATCCGGCCTGCCAACGCGAGTCGTGGAGCCCAGCGCAGTAACAAGAGATTTCGAGCCACTCGCCTTTGATCCCCCAGCATGTGCTGGCTCGCGCCAAGCGCTGCCGCGTACACCCCCGACGTGTCGATGCCGCGGGATCTCATGTTCGACGCAAGTCCCTGGGTGGCCCGCGAGAGCGAGCGAATCTCATCTCGCTGCTGCTCTGCAGTTTTTGAAGCACCGCTCTGTGGCACGGCAGCACCTTCGACGAGCGGACCACCACCCGACGCGCTCACGTACGCTGCGGCCCGGCGCAGCGCCGTCGTCGACTGAACGGATGTTGAGGACGCCGACACGCCTGTCGGATTCTCGGAGTACTGCACTTCGACGGTGCCAATGCCTTGATAGCGGCCGACTGAAAGCAGCCGAATCCACAGGTCGTAGTCCTCGGCGGGGAACCACTCGGCCGTGTAACCGCCGAGATCTGCGACACTCGATCGTTTGAACATGACGCTCGAATGACAAAGACAGTTTCCGGTGAGCAGCGCTCCAGCGAGGGCACCATGGCTTTGCGGGGGTGCAACCGTTTTGACCACACGCCCGTCGGGGGCCACACGCTCGTAGGCGGTGGCGCAGAGGACAACGTCTGGCTGCATCGCGAAGATCCGCGTTTGCCGTTCGAGGCGAAGCGGCAGCGCTACATCGTCGGCGTCGAGGCGCGCGACAAGCCCAGCGCGCGCTGCACTCAGGCCATCGTTGAGACTCACAACCAGACCGAGGTTCACCTGGTGGTGAAGAACCCGAACTCGAGGGTCACGACGTGCGAACTCGTTCACGATCGGGCTCGTCGAATCCGTCGATCCGTCCTCGACGACGACAATCTCAAAGTCCTGGAACGACTGCGACAGCAGACTGTCCAGCGCACGAGCGATGGTCGCCGAGGCGTTGAAGGCAGGCACGATGACTGAAACTGCCGGCACCGTGACAGCTGGCCTAGACATCGTCGGGAACGGGCCGCATGCGATGCCAGGCAGCTTGCAGCGTGAGACCTTCTCGCAGTGAAACCGAAGGCGACCAGCCGAGCAGGTTGTGGGCGAGGCCAATGCTGCCCCCTGTTCGCTGCACGTCACCAGGTTGCTCAGCAACGCGACGTAGTGGGACGGGGGAACCGACGATGTCACCCACGGCTTCGATGAGGTCCGTCATCGTTGTCGACGCACCGCCGGCGACGTTGACGACGGTTCCAGCTGGAATGGCGCTTGTTGCCGCCGCCAGGTTTGCCGAGACCACGTCGCCAACGAATGTGAAGTCCCGTATGTGAGAGCCATCACCGAAAGCCACGAACTCGGTGTGATGAAGCGCCGCCTCGATCATCCGATGGATGGCCATGTCAGGCCGCTGACGGGGCCCATACACGGTGAAGTAGCGAAGCGCCACGGTCGGCACTCCAAAACCGCTGGCGTACGCCGCGCAGAGATGTTCTCCCGCCAACTTGGTGACGCCGTAGGGGCTCCGAGGGTGCGTCGCACCAGTCTCCTTGGTCGGGTACGACGCAGCGTCGCCGTACACCGACGAGCTGGAGGCGTACACGAACCGATTAATGCCACTGTCGCGAGCGGCTTCCAGAAGGCGCTGCGTCACCAGAACATTGAGCTCGTTGTACGTGCGGAAGCCGTCTGCCCACGAAAGGCGCACACCCGGCTGTGCGGCCTGGTGAAAGACGACATCGATACCGTCCAGAAGGCTGGCGAGGTCCATCTCGCGCAAGTCCTTCTGAACAAGCTCGAATCGCTCATGGCGGTTCGCGGCGGCCAGATTGTTCTGCTTTGCGGTCACGTCGTAGTACTCCGTGAAGCAGTCCACCCCCCGAACGTCCCACCCGTCACGGAGTAACTGATCGACCAGGTTGCTGCCGATGAAGCCGGCGGCGCCGGTAACGAGTGCCCGCATGAGGCGTAAGCCTACGGAGCCGGCGCTCGACTGGTCGGCGGGGAGCAGGAAGTCAACACGACGTCCGTACCCGCATCGGGTCGCAGAGGAGAGACCGGCGATCGCATCCTCCACCCTCTCGCGCCGTGCCAGTCGGAGAGCTAGATACTATTACCCCTTCGGGACGAACCCAGAGGCGGCACCGCCAACACCGCCCGAGTTTCTAGGAGCCGCGGCGTGTCAATGAGAGCAAATTGCGTGCGATGAACGGAGACATTGAGGCCATGGCGTGCAACCTGAATGGCCGACTTCTCAAATGGTGGAGGGCGCGTTCGCACTCGACGCTGCGCGACGTCTTCGACACACTCTGCCG
>JANLPB010000239.1:0-7521 GCA_031366885.1 Ilumatobacteraceae bacterium | reverse complement strand
GATGCCGCGGCTCTTGGCCTCGATGATTCGGTTCTCGATCTGGTCGCACATGCCCAGGCCGTGGCGACCGCCGATGATGTTGGCCGCCAACACGAGCGCGATGCGGTCCGGGAACTCCTCGCCATTGATGGCGACCGGCCAGCCCTCGTGGAAGCGGATGGTGACGACTTCCGGCTCGATGGCGACACCAAGGTCGTAGTGCGCAACACCCATGATCGGCTCGACGATGTCCATCGACGTACCGAGTTCCTCCAGCAGTTTCGCCTCGTGCGTCGCGCCCCAGATGTTGGCGTCGGTGCTGTACGCCTTCTCTTTGCTCGTGCGATACGGCAGGTTGCGCTGTGTCAGGAACTCGCTCATCTCGGCGCGGCCGCCGAGCTCGTCGACGAACGCTTCGTCGAGCCACGGCTTGTAGATGCGCAGGTTGGGGTTGACCAGCAGGCCGTAGCGGTAGAAGCGCTCGATGTCGTTGCCCTTGTAGGTGCTGCCGTCGCCCCAGATATCGACGCCGTCTTCCTTCATCGCCCGCACCAGCAGCGTGCCGGTGACGGCGCGGCCCAGGGGAGTGGTGTTGAAGTACGTCTTGCCGGCGGTGGTGATGTGGAAGGCGCCGCACTGCAGCGCGACCAGACCTTCGTGCACAAGCTCCGTGCGGCAGTCGATGATGCGGGCGTGCTCGGCGCCGTACTCCTTGGCGCGGTCGGGCACGCCGGGCAGGTCGGGCTCGTCTTGCTGGCCGAGATCTGCGGTGTAGCAGTACGGCACGGCACCCTTCTCGCGCATCCACGCGACGGCGGCCGAAGTATCGAGACCGCCGCTGAACGCAATACCGACACGTTCGCCAACAGGGAGGGAAGTAAGCACCTTGGACATCGCTGTCCGACGCTACCGCCCGGCTTTCATCTGCCGCGCCGAGATGCGGGGTGCGACTACTCCGCCTTGCGGAACACTCCAGCGAAGCACGCCACCGAGATGAACAGTCCGGCGATTGCGAGGCCGAACTCGATGGCCGCGAAGCCGGGCACACGATGTATGTCGAACGCCGCGACCAACGCGACGAATGCAGCACCGCCGATACCCCACCACGGCAGCCACCGTTGAGCGGTGTAACCAGCACCGGCCAACGCCAGCGGCACGGTGAATGGCAGCAGGCTGACAAGGATCAACTGTGCATCAGTGGCCGGCCCCAGCCACCACGTAGAGAGCCCGATGAGCCTCGAGCTGTACCAGACCGCGGCGAGCGAGGCGGCAATCAGTAGCCATCCGATCCAGAACACGGTGCTCCAGCCGGCGGTGAGCTGCCCGGGCTCGGCATCGATGCGCTGCGGGTCGCCGCCAACGGCCACCCCGTCGACAGCGACGGCGGGTGGTGACGGCAATGTGAACGGTGCGGGGTCGGCGATCGGCTCCATCTGCGCCAGAGGGTAGCGGTTGCGCGGGAAGCCTCGCAGCACCTGAAGTACCTGCGCGCCGCGCACCCGGTAGCGTTGCGCCCCGTGACCGGTGAGCCATTCCGCAAGCTCAGCATGTTCTTCCCGATGTGGAACGAAGAGGCGTACATCGAGCGCGCCATCGGCTACGCCAAGGAAGAGTGCGAACTGCTCATTGCCGGCGGTCAAATTCTGGACTACGAGCTGATCGTGGTCGACGACGCCAGCACCGACAGCACTCCGCAGATGGCCGACGCAATGGCGGCCGCCGACCCTCGCGTGCGGGTGGTGCACCATCCGGTGAATCGCAAGCTCGGCGGCTCGATCAAGACAGGCTTTGCCGCGGCGACGGGCGACGTCGTGCTCTACAGCGACGCCGACCTGCCCTTTGACATGGCCGAAGTCGGGAGGGCAGTCCGACTGATGCGCTACTACGACGCCGACATCGTCAGCGCCTTCCGCCATGACCGCACCGGTGAAGGCAGCAGTCGTGCGGTGTACACCTTCTTCTACAACATTCTCATCCGCCGGCTGTTCGGTGTGCGCCTGCGCGACATCAACTTCGCCTTCAAGCTGTGCCGCACTCGCATCTTTGAGCACATCACGCTGCAGAGCGAGGGCTCGTTCATCGACGCCGAGCTGATCATCCGCACCAAGAAGCTGGGCTTCGACGTCATCCAGTTCGGCGTCGACTACTTCCCCCGCACTCGCGGTGAGAGCACCCTGGCCTCACTCAGCGTGATCAGGACGATCCTGCGGGAGATGTTTGCGCTGCGCAAGGAGCTGCGTGACATCAAACCGGTCGTCGTCGCGTCATCCTGAAGTCTTCGCGGCGTCTCGCGTTGGTAGATTTCATCTATCCGACTCCCCGGAGTAGTTCGTGAACACCCGTCAGCCACCCTCCCAGCCGCCGCGTCAGCGAGCACCTCAGCCACCCCCGGCTCCTTCGCCGCTCGGGCGCTGGATGCCGGCTATTGCCGCGGCAGGTGTGCTGGCTGTCGTGATTTTCGTCGGGTTCTCCGGCAACGATGACAACGCGGCGTCCAGCGCTATCAGTGACGCCGCACAGTCGACACTGGTGGGCGCGGATGGCTCGACGCTGACGGTTCCCGGCGCCACGCTGCCGGCGGTGGTCATCGCCACCGATCCGGCCCTGCAAAAGACACAGCTCACGTCGTCGCTGAGCAAGGGCAGCTACGGCGACGAGGTGAAGGCGATGCAGCAGCGCCTCTTCGATCTCGGCTTTCAGCCCGGCCCCATCGACGGTCAGTTCGGCAGCGGCACCCAGCAGGCGCTCTGGGCCTTCGAAGGCCTGGTGTCCAATCTCACCAACACGCAGCAGACGGGCGTGCTCACCAACGACCTGTGGCAGACGATGCAGGACAACATCGTCATCCAACCGAGGCGCACCGATACCACCACCACGCACGTGGAGATCGATCTGACCAAGCAAGTCCTCGTCGTCTACCAGACCGGCAAGGCCGTCTTCATCTCGCACATCTCGTCGGGAAAGTTGACGCCCGAGGGCATTCCCGCCACCTTCTGCGAGGAAGTCACGATCGACACCGATTCAAACGGTGTCCCGCTCCCGGTGCCCGAGAAAAAGGGAATCTGCGCGGAGTCCAAGACTCCCGGCGGCGTGTTCGATATCGACCGCAAGGTTGCTGGTCACCGAGTCGGCGCACTTGGTGGAATGGACGATCCGGTGTACTTCAACTACGGCATCGCCATTCACGGAGCCGTCAACGTGCCCAACGAGCCGGCGTCGCACGGGTGCATCCGTATTCCTCAGTTTCTGAGCACGATCTTCCCGACGCTGGTGAACAAGGGCGACCAAGTGTGGGTGTGGGACGGCAAGAAGGAGCCCGAGGAGCAGTCGAAGAACGACATGCTGCCCAGCTTCAACCGTCGCGACCCGGCCTACAGCACGACCACCAGCTCGACAACCTCGACCACCACCACGGTGGTGACCACCACGACCAAGGTGCCGGTCGCCACCACCACCGCCACTACCTCAACGACCACCACCACGTCGACGGCGGTGCCCACCGTCGACACCACTACCACCCCGGTTCCCTGACCGCGTCGGTCGTTAGCAGTTGGTCGTTAGCTGCCGGTCGCTAGCCGTCGGTCTTTCGGCAGAGGTTGAGACCGCCCAGCACGCCGGTGCGGAACGCCGAGATCTTCTCGAACGCACTGCCGTTCACATTGGTGTCGGTGCTCTCGTCGCTGCGTGCGATTGCCGTGATGACCGCCTCGTCGAGGTCGCCCGCTGACAGCGCGAGGGTGTTCGTGCGGGCCGCCGGGATCGGCGGGACGATGAACGCCACCCACGCCCCGGTCAGACAGTCGTTGAACAGTGCTCGCGGTTCGCCCTGCAAATGGCTGCGCAGCGCATTCTGGATTGCATCGCTGTACGCGTTCGAGAAGAGGTAGCCAACCGACATGTCGCCGGTGAGGGGGTCTTGCGAAAGGGTGAGCGCGAAATCCTGGTCCCAATAGATGATGTTGTCAGTGGCGCAGAAGACAACGTTGTTGGCGTACAGACTCTCGTCGATTCCCTCGCAAGTGGGGAACGGGCCGTTGGTGTTGAACGGCTGCAGAGTCGGCGCCGTGAACGGCACGTTGTTGGCGGCCGCTAGGTCTGTCCAGAAGAAATCGAGGCTGCCGGGAATCAGCGTGACGATGTCGCTGGGGCCGTCGGTCGGGTCGGGGTTGGCATCGATCAGGGGTAGGTTGCCCTCGTTCGTGTCCGTCGTGTCGAACGGCACCTGGACCATCTTGGCCAGGCGGTCTTCGGTGAAGAACGTCTTGCAGCGCAGAACCCCGCCCTCGAAGCCGTCCTGGAAGGCGCCGACGCGGTCGAACCCGGTGCCGTGGGCATCGGGGTCGTTGAGGCCAGACGTCTCGATCGGGTCGCGCACGTTGATCATCGCGACCAGCCCCGAGCGAATGTCGGCATCGTCGAACGTGATCAGCTTGCTGCCACCACTGGCGACGTGAGCGCTCCAGGCGCCGGCGAAGCAATCGGCTTGTTGTTCCTTCAATACCCCGGGTTGGTCCCACTCGTCGGCACGGGCTTGTACGGCGTGGCCGAATTCGTGCGCCAGCACGATGGCGACCGCCTCCTTGCCGAGATCGTTGACCAGCGATGGCAGTAGCGAGTCGTCGTCGTACGCCATGAAGTCGCCCTCGATGCAATAGAACGCGCCGAGATCAGCGACGTCCTCGTAAGTCGAGGCGGGCTTTCCGCAGCCGGGGATCTCGGTGGTCCGGGCCGGGTAGGCCGCATAGATCCCGCCGGACAAGGGCTCGAACTCTTTGCCGTAGGCCTCGGGAAACGCATCGTTCCAGAAGGACTGGATGTCGCCAAAGGCAGCGGTGAGAAAACCGTCATACGCCTGCTCCGGCTTGTTGTCACCGAAATCGACGACGCCGGGGATGACGTCGAACGTGGGGTCTTCGACGGTGGGCGTCGCTCCAGACGGGTTTGGCTGGGTCGGGAACAGCTGGCCGTTGGCGCCACTTTGCTGCGATTGCGTGGCGGTGACGCCCGGCTGGGCCACACCGCACGCCGCCACGCCGAGTGCCGCAACGGCAACGAGACCCACCAGACGAGCGCGCACGTGTCGAGCATACGCCTCGCTCTTGTGCGGATTGCGGGCCAGAATGGCGGGATGTCCCCTCACACATCGTCCGCTGTCTACGCCGATCGAGTCGAGCGCGCACGCGCCAGCATGGAGCGCTCGGGGGTCGATCTGCTGCTGGTCTCGGTGGGTAGCGACCTGCCGTACCTCACCGGGTATGAGGCGATGCCGCTGGAGCGTTTGACGATGCTGGTGGTGCCGCGTGACGGTGAGGCAACCTTGGTCATCCCGCGCCTAGAGGCATCTCGGGTGGTTCCTCACGCTGGAGTCTTCGCCTTACTCCCGTGGGGTGAACTGGAGGACCCGGTGGCGATCGTCGCAGGGCTGGTCGGCCAGCCCCGCCGGGTTGCCGTGGGCGACACGATGTGGGCGCGCTTCCTCGTCGATCTGCTGGGCCACTGGACCAGCACCGACACGCAGTACCTGCGCAGCACGACGGTGATGAACGACCTGCGGATGCGCAAAGATGCGGCGGAGATTGCGGCGCTACAGGCCGCGGGTGCGGCGGCCGATCGCGTGGCGGCGCAACTGCATGGTGGCGAGATTCCGCTGCTGGGTCGAACGGAGGCGGCCGTCAGCGCCGACATTTCGGCCCGCCTCATTGCCGAGGGTCACGACGTCGTCAACTTCGCGATCGTCGCCGCAGGCGAGAATGCTGCCTCGCCCCATCACCACGCTGGGGATCGCATCATCGCCGAGGGCGACCTGGTGCTGTGCGACTTCGGTGGTACGAAAGACGGCTACTGCAGCGACATCACCCGCTGCGTCACCCTTGGCGAGCCGTTGGCGGAGATTGCCGAGGCGTACGCGGTGCTGCACGAGGCACAGGCGGCCGGTGTCGCCGCTGGAGTTGTCGGTGCTGCCTGCCAAGACGTCGACCGCGCCTCGCGCAAGGTCATCCAAGACGCCGGCTTCGGGGAATACTTCATCCACCGCACCGGGCACGGCATCGGCATGGAAGCCCACGAAGACCCGTACATGGTGGAGGGCAACGCGCTCGCCATCGAGGCGGGCCATGCGTTCAGCGTCGAGCCGGGTATCTACATCGCCGGTCGCTGGGGCATGCGTTTGGAAGACATCGTTGTTGCCACCGAGACGGGGCCGCTCAGCATGAATGTTGCCGATCACGCCTTGGTCACCATCGGCTGAACTGCACTCTCAGACGGGCGGGAGTTGCAGCCGACCGGGATCGGCCGTGGTGCTGAGCAGCGTGAGGTTCACCGCGACATCGCCGTCGTCCATGCGGGCGACCAGTCCGCTGTCCAGCGCGCAATACACGGCTACGCCACCAGCAAGTGGCACATCTACGCACACCGCAGGTTGGTCGGCAATTGTTTCTACGTGCGGCGTGGTCGGTGCGATCACTGCCTGTGCGTCGCGGCGTAAGCGAGTGGCGGCCTCTGCGGAATAGAAGTCGACGGTGACGCCGATGTCGCTGACACGCGCCGCGTCGAGCCCGTCGACACAGGGCACCGTGTTGTCCTCGGTGCATGTCGCTGCGCCAGTCGCGGTTTGCACATAGCGAACGTTGCCGATGGTGACACTGCGGCTGCCCTGGTCGAGCACCACGGTCGCCGTGTTGGAGGTGTTGCCAAACTTGGTGAGCACGCTGTACGCAGCAGTGGCAGGGCCGGTTGTCGGCGCGTCGAGTTTCGCGAGAACGGCGTCGATTGCGGCATCGCCGGTGACCGCACCCGAGGGGAACGGGTCGTCGTTGAAATGTGGCCGCTTGCCGGTGAAGCAGCCGCTGAGCAGCAACGTGACAAGAACGAAGGCGGGCAGGAGGCGGCGAGTCATCGCCGGGGATCGTACGGGTTGGCGAACGGGAAGTTGGGGAAAGTCTCTCTAGCCTTCGGGGCGTGATTCGAGTCGATGTCGCCACCGTGCTCCTGCAGTGGGCGGCAGGCGGACTCTTTTTCCTCTGGTTCACGACTCGTCGGCGCGTCGTTGGCATTGGCTACGGCTGGCTGTTGCGCGGCACGTACATCCTGATGGCGGCCGGCGCCGCGGCCGCCGGCTTCAAGTTCGGCCTGGTGCCCGCGCGCGAGGCGTCGTCCATCGCCGTCGCTGCAGCTGCGTTCGTGGCGTTGGTGGTGTCGGTAGTGCGGCGCAAGGCCGGCGTGTCGGGGCAGACCGACGAACACGATCGCCGCAGCGAACGCGTTGCGGCCATGACTGGCATCGAGCGCGGGGTCAGCTCGCGAGCGGGTGGCGCCGAGTTTCCGCCGTGGCTGGATCTAGTCGCTCCGGTGCTGTCCATCGCCGGATTGGTGGCGGCGTCGGTTGATGCAGGCGGCAATCTGTTCGTGTCGTTGCTGCGCACGTTTGCCGGGGCCGCGTTCCTCGGGTCCGTGACCGACGCAATGCTGCTGGGCCATTGGTACCTGGTGCAACCGGGCCTGCCGCGCAAGCACCTCAATGATCTGGTGCGGGCGCTGGGGTGG
>JANLPB010000221.1:0-8039 GCA_031366885.1 Ilumatobacteraceae bacterium | reverse complement strand
GAGACGGTTCTCGGTATGTCGGTCGTTGCGTCGCGTGGTCGCGTGGTGGTTGGGCGCGCTCAGCAGTACCTCGGCGAACGTCAGGGCTACTCGATGTCGCTGGGTGCTCCTTCTGGTTCCACTGATTGGTGGTTCGCAGACGGTGAGAACAGCGGGAACTTCGAGCGCTACAGCATCTACAACCCGGGCACCGAAGAGGCCACCGTCCAGCCGATCTTCTTGGGCGTGAGCAGTGACACCTTCGGTAACGACGTGGAACCAATCACCATTGCGCCCGGGCAAGTGGCCTCGCTCAGTATCAAGGACGTCGCCAACCTCCCCGCGGGTCGCCATGGCGCACAGTTCTCGTCGCTCACCGGCTCACCCGTGGTGATCGAGCGGGCCATCACCCGCGAGACCGACGGCACCTTCGCGACCACCGTCGTGCGCGGCGTTGAGCAGTACTTTGCCGAACCCGGCTACTTCCGCTGGAGCATGGCCATCGGCACCGATCTTGCGGTCGACAACGTGCTGGTGGTTCTCAACGTGTCGTTCACCGACGCCACTGTCGCTGTCAAGGCACTCGGGCCTGGCGGGGAAGTCGACCTCGCGGGCCTCGAGGCCGTTGCGATCCCCGCCAATGGCGTGATCACCATTGCCATCCCCGACCAGGCGGCCGGACTCGGTCATCCGCTGATCGTGGTCGGCACGCAGCCGATCGTTGTCGAGCGACTGCTGCCGCGCGGGGCCGACCTTCGCGGCCGCTCCGGGTCGCTGGCGCTGCCGGGCTGAGCAAGAGCGTCAGGGATGCAGCAGATCCTCACCGCACTAGCCGTCGTGGTGGCGGCGGTGGTCGTTGGACTGGTGCTGCGACGGCGTCAGGTGGTTCAAGCGCCAACGCAGCCAAGCGTCATAGTACCCGCGCAGCTCGATCGGGCCGATTTCGCAGCGCCCACCCCATGGTTGGTCGCGGTGTTCTCATCAGCCAGCTGCACCACCTGCGCCGATGTGGTTCGCAAGGCGCGTGTGCTTTCGTCGACAGAGGTGACTGTGCTCGAGATCGAGTTCGGCGCCGCCAGAGTGCTGCACAAGAAATACGACATTCAGGCAGTGCCGATGGTGGCGATTGCTGACAGTGACGGCGTCGTGCGCGCAGGTTTCGCCGGCCCGGTCACCGCCACAGATCTGTGGGCGGCGGTCGCCGAGGCACGTCAGCCAGGCAGCAGCCCGGAACCAGACCTTGGCCGCTGACGCTGGGCGCGATTCGTCCCGGCCTCCGGAACTAAGTTCGCCCAGAACGTCGCGTGATACCTGCAGGTGGGCGTGTTGGTGTCGTATTGGGCCCACGCCGCCGGTCACGGCAGAAGTTGCCGGCGTGGGCTATTCGACGTGGGCAGCGTCGTTGTTGACGCCGCTGTCCTCGGTGACGGGCGAATCATCGAGGCTGGCGTGCACCAGTGCGGCAACCTCGGCCCCGTCGATGGTTTCCTTCTCCAACAGTGCCTGTGCCACCAGTTCGAGCGCCGGGCGGTACTTGATCAGCAGCTCCGTGGCCCGAGCTTCCTGCTCGTGCAAGATGCGGGAGATTTCGCCATCGACCAAGCGGGCGGTGTCGTCGCTGTACTCGCGCCCTTGGGTCATCAGATCTTCGCCGAGGAAGACCTGCTGGGAGCCGCTCCACGCCATTGGGCCGACGGCATCGCTCATGCCCCACTCGCGCACCATTCGACGAGCAATACCAGTGGCCTGCTCGAGGTCGTTGGCGGCGCCGGAGTTGAGGTGCCCGAAGACGATCTTCTCCGCCACTCGCCCACCCATTGCCTTGCAGATCAGATCATCGAAGAAGTCCTTGGAGTACGTGTGGCGCTCTTCGGGGAGGCTCCACGTGACACCCAAGGCCATGCCGCGGGGCAGGATGGTGACCTTGTGCAGCGGGTCGGTGTTGGAGAGCACCACGGTGAGAATGGCGTGCCCGCCCTCATGTATTGCCGTGGCGCGCTTCTCTTCGGCGCTGAGCACCAGACTCTCGCGACGGGCACCCATGACGACGCGATCGCGGGCATTCTCGAAGTCGATGCGCTCGATCTGCTTGCTGCCACGACGGACCGCGAACAATGCAGACTCGTTGACCAGGTTGGCAAGGTCGGCGCCGGACATACCGGGCGTGGCCTTCGCCATGACTTCCAGGTCGACGTCTGGGCCCATTCGCTTGTCGCGGCTGTGCACCTTCAGAATCGCCAGGCGCTCCTCGTTCTCGGGAAGGGGCACCACGATCTGGCGATCGAAGCGACCGGGGCGAAGCAGCGCCGGATCAAGAATGTCGGGGCGGTTGGTGGCAGCGAGGATCACGATGCCTTCGCTCGTTTCAAAGCCATCCATCTCGGCGAGCATCTGATTGAGCGTCTGCTCGCGCTCGTCGTGACCGCCGCCAAGACCGGCGCCCCGCTTGCGACCGATTGAGTCGATCTCGTCGATGAAGATGATGGCGCGGCCAAGCTTGCGAGCCTGCGCAAACAGATCGCGCACGCGGCTGGCGCCGACGCCGACGAACATCTCCATGAAGTCGGACCCGGTGACAGAGAGAAAGCCCACGCCGGCCTCGCCCGCCACGGCGCGTGCGAACAGCGTCTTACCGGTGCCAGGAGGGCCGACGAGCAACATGCCCTTGGGCACCCGCGCGCCGATTTCACGGAACCGCTCAGGCATACGCAAGAAGTCGACAACTTCGGTGATCTCTTGCTTGACACCCTCGTACCCGGCGATGTCGGCAAACGTGGTGGATGGCTTGTCGGCCTGGTAGGCCTTGGCGCGGCTGCGGCCGATGGACATGACATTGCCCATCTGCCCCTGTGCGCGCTTGTTCATCCAGACCAGGAAGCCGATGATGAGCACGAACGGCAACAGCAGGCCGATCCAGCTGAGCAGCCAGTTGCTGTCGGGTTCCTTGGTCGTCCAGTCCACGTTGTGTTGGGTGAGCATCGCCAGCTCGGTGTCGCTGGGGAACCCGTCGCGGACGGTGGTGGTGAACTTCGACCCGTTCTTGAGCTCGCCCGAGATGCTGTTGGAGCCGTTGGTGAGCGAGAACTTGACGACTTCGTCCTTCTCCACCGCGGTGACGAACTGGGTGTAGCTCAACTTTTCGCCACTGTCGGACGGCCAGACCTGGTTCAACAGCAGCGTGCCGACGAGTACAGCGAGGAGAACTGGAATAGTCCAGCGCGGCCAACCCGCACCGAGGGGGCGGCCCTTGCCACCAGCGGGCGGCTGGTTGCCGGGCTGCTGGCCGCGCCCGGGGGGCGGCGGAGGCGGCGGCGGGGGGAGATTGCTCATGGCCTAATGCTAAGGGGATTTTCGGTCGGCGGCTCGTCGGGCGGCACTCCTGGACGCGGTTCACACCGTCGCGCGCATGTTCGGTGAGGTCCACCACTTCACGCGCCCGACGATTTATCGTGGCCGCCATGAGCAGGCAGTGTTCGCGAAGCGGTTGTGCGGAGTCGGCGATGGTGACGTTGTCGTATCAGTACGCCCGCTCAATCGTGTGGATCGACGACCTCAGCCTCGAGCGCGACCCGCATAGTTACGATTTGTGTCAGCGCCATGCCGCACGGCTCTCGGTGCCCAATGGGTGGCGGATGGAAGATCGTCGCTCGCGCCGCGAGCTTGTGTACGCGTCGGTGTCGCGTCTCGCCGGTTAGACGCTGTCGGCGGCGCCTCTTCAAGGAGAATGGTCAGCGGTAGGCTCGCTGGTCGTGTCGTCGCCCAGACTTGCCCCTTTTCGTTCGGCGGGAGACCGTGCCGACATCTCGATTCGCGACGCGATGCTCACCTGGTTTGCCGCGTATGTCGTCGGCGCGATCCTGTCCAGCGCGGTGTTTGCTCTCAGTGGCGCGAAGGGCAGCGCAGACCTCGGCCCAGGGTGGCTTGCCGCCGCGTCGCTTGCGCAGTGGGCCCCGATGGTGGCTGCCATCTGGTACGTCGGCCGCCGGTTCGGCGTTGGCAACCTGGCGGCCGACTTCGGCCTTGCGTTTCGACCGATTGACCTGATCGGACTTCCACTTGGTGTGATCACTCAGCTGGTCTTGGTTCGGCTGGTGTACGTGCCACTCGAGTCGTTGTGGCCCGACACGTTTGCCCTCGACAAGATCGAGGAACGCGCTCGCACCACCTACGACAGCGCCCATGGCAGCGGGTTGGTGCTGTTGGTCCTGGTCGTCGTGGTCGGCGCTCCCATCGTGGAGGAGTTGACCTACCGCGGGTTGCTCCAGGGTGCGTTCACCCGCCGGGTGAGTGACTGGATCGGAGTTGTCGTCGTCGCAGCCTGGTTCGCGCTCGTCCACTTCCAGCCGATCGAGATTCCCGGGCTGTTCGTAGTGGGCCTCGTGCTCGGTGTCTGCGCCCTGCGGACGGGCCGACTGGGCCTCGGGGTGGTGACGCACCTTGCGTTCAACGCCACCGGGCTGATCCTGGTGGCATCGACGTGACGCACCTCGTGGTGACGCCGCGGTCGCTGACCGTCATGAAAGAATGCCCGCCGTCATGATCGATGAGACCCTTACGGACACCGGCCCCACAGTTGACCTGGACGACCAGACCATGAACGACGCGACGGTGAGCAACGAGATGTTGAGCAACGAGACGCTGAGCAACGAGACGGTGACCGGTGACCTACCGGGCCGCGTGTGGCGACGCATCATCCGCCGCCCCGCCGACTGGCTCAACTCGCCGTGGCCGATGGAGCGCATCGTCCAATACCTCACCGCGTTGACCGTGGTCGGGGGCTGCACCCTGGCGATCCTGCAGGTGGTGCACCTCGACTTGGTGTTCACCAACAACACGCCAACCGGTGGCGACATGGGCGCGCACGTGATGGCGCCGGCCTACCTGCGCGATCACCTGTTACCCAACGGTCAGATCACTGGCTGGAGCAACTACTGGTACAACGGTTTTCCCCTGTACCGCTTCTACATGGTCGTGCCGGCGTTGATGATCGTGCTGTTGAACGTCATCTTCCCGTACGGCGTCGCCTTCAAGCTGGTGGTGTGCCTGGGCATTGTGACCCTGCCCTTCTGCTGTTGGGCGTTCGGCCGCCTGGCCCGGTTCCGTTACCCGATTCCGGAACTGATGGCGATGGCCGGCCTCGTCTTCCTGTTCGACGAGAGCTTCACGATCTATGGCGGCAACGTCACCAGCACGATGGCTGGCGAGTTCTCCTTCTCCATCGCGCTGTCGTTCGGCATTCTTGGTCTCGGGCTGTTCGCCCGTGGGCTGGAGACGGGCAAGTACCGCAACTGGACGGCCATCCTTCTCGCCTTGGCGATGCTCTCGCACGGGATCGTGCTGATCTTCGTGGCGCTGGGTGCGCTGTTGATGTGGCTGATCTGGCTGGACAAAACTCGCTTCGTCTACGGCCTCACGATGGGCGTCACCACTCTCGCCCTGACAGCGTTCTGGGTGCTCCCGTTCCTGCAGAACCACGCGTACATGACCGACATGAAGTACGGCTTTCGGCCAAACGGTGGTGGCGACAGCTTCTGGGAGATGTTCTTCGACCTGAGCACGTTCTGGAACATCGTCGTCAGTGGTTTCGCCCTCATTGGGTTCGTGAGCAGCGTGATCAAACGCAACCTCACCGGCGCATGGCTGGGCATCATGTGCTTCGCACTGATGGCGGCGGTGTACCTCACGCGCGACAGCCTGCCCGTGATCGGTTTGCTGTGGAACCCGCGCCTGTTGCCCTTCTTCTATCTCCTGCGCTTCATGTTGATGATGGTCGGCATCGTCGACACCGTGTACTTCGCCGTGAAGGGCATTCGGCTGCGGGCACCCACCACGCGCGAGTGGACGATTGTCGGGGCGGCAACCGCAGTCGTCGTGGTGGTCATCGCCAGCGTTGTGGAGTTGTTCTTCTTCCACCAGATGCCTGGCGCGCGATACACCACCAAGGACGGCAAGAGCACCTACTCGTGGGGTATCGGCGGGTGGGACCCCATCAATGTCGCGGTGGCAGGAAAGACCGACGCCTATAGCGATGGCTGGACGCGTTACAACTTCGACGGCTACGAGGGCAGGCCCGCGTACGGGGAGTACAAGGGCGTTGTGGACACCATGGCAGCGTTGGGCGCCAACCCTGATCCCAACCTCGGCTGCGGTCGGGCGATGTGGGAGAACAACAGCGCCAACGGCTCGTACGGCACCACGATGGCACTGATGCTGCTCCCGCACTGGACCGATGGCTGCATCGCCAGTCAAGAGGGCCTCTTCTTCGAGGCGTCGGGCACGACGCCCTACCACTTCCTGACGACCGCGGCGATGAGCGCGCACAGTTCCAACCCCGTGCGCGAGCTGCGTTACACGGACAACAACGCGGCCATCGGCGTGCCGATGATGCAGAAGATGGGCATCAAGTACTTGATGGTGTTCACCGAGGCCGCGGTTGCGCAGGCCGAGACTCGTAGCGACCTCGAACTGGTCGCCACGAGTGGCCCGTGGAAGATCTATCGCGTCGCCGACACCGATGTGGTGGTGCCACTGACCGTGCAGCCCGTAGTGGTGAACGGCCGCGGCGGTGACCAGCGCGAACGGAACCTGGAGCTGGGCACCAGTTGGTTCCAGAACTCAGACGAATGGGCGGCGATGCCCGCCGATGACGGCCCGCCGGCGTGGCAGCGCATCGATGTGCAAGTCGATCTCGATCGTCGAATCGGTGCGGCGCCGATGGCCCCTGGTCGTCGCGTCGACATCGTGGTGCCCGCGGACACGATCACACCCGTCGAGCTTGCTCCGATCACGGTGAGCAACTACAAGATGGGCGATCAAGACCTGAGCTTCGATGTGTCGCAGATCGGCGTGCCGGTGTTGGTCAAGATGAGCTACTTCCCCAACTGGCAGGTCGAGGGGGCCGACGGTCCGTATCGAATCGCCCCCAACTTCATGGTGGTCGTGCCGACGTCCACTCATGTCCGCTTTCACTATGAGGCCTCCAGGAGCGACCAACTGGCGTACCTGCTGACCCTGTTCGGAATTGCGCTGCTGGTTTTCTGGCGGGTGCGCGGCGATGTGAAGCACCGCAACGCCCATCCGTTCATGGTGCCCGCCGGCGATGATCTTCGCTCGGACCTCGATCCCTGGGAGGAGCCGACAGACATCGCAGATCGTTGGTCGCTGCCCAACGACCCTGTGTTGCCCAACGACCCTGTGTTGCCCAACGACCCTGTGTTGCCCAACGACCCTGTGCTGCCCAACGACCCTGTGCTGCCCAACGACCCTGTGCTGCCCGACGACAATCTCGGCGATGCCGAAGCGCCCGATAGCGTCTAGCCCCGCATGTCTTCCACCCCACACACAGTGCTCGACGAGATCGTCAAGGCGTACGACGTTCGGGGCACTGTTCCTGACCAAGTGAACACCGAAGTTGCGTACGCGCTCGGCGTCGGGTTCGCACGTTTCTGCGGCTCCTCGCGGGTGCTCGTCGCGCGCGATATGCGCCCCTCTGGGCCCGAGTTGGCGGAAGCGTTTTCCCGCGGAGTGATGGAGCA
Source organism: Ilumatobacteraceae bacterium (assembly GCA_031366885.1). GTDB lineage: Bacteria > Actinomycetota > Acidimicrobiia > Acidimicrobiales > Ilumatobacteraceae > UBA668. The sequence continues at coordinate 525 of JANLPB010000221.1, read as the reverse complement.
AGGCTCCGACGTCGTCGACCTCGGCCTTGCCAGCACCGACCTCATGTATTACGCCGCGGGCACGCTCGACGCACCCGGCGCAATGTTCACCGCGTCGCACAACCCAGCTGGCTACAACGGCGTCAAGTTCTGCCTCAGTGGCGCCCGGCCCGTCGGCATCGACACCGGCCTCGACGAAGTCAAGCGGGTGGCCGCCGATGTCCTACGCGGTCACCATCCCCGTCATGCCGAGACCGCCGGTTCGCTGACCACCCGAAACCTGTTGGAGGCGTTCGCCGACCATGTGGTGTCGTTCGTTGACGTGAATTCGTTGCGTCCGCTGCGTGTTGTTGCCGATACGGCAAACGGCATGGGCGGTCTTGTCGTTCCCGCGGTCTTTGAGCGGTTGCCGCAGATCACGCTGGAAGTCATGTACGGCGAGTTGGACGGCACCTTTCCGAATCACCCTGCCGACCCACTTCAGCCCGCCAATCAGGTGCTGGTACATCATTCCGTTGGTAGCGGCGACCAAATACCCGACGACCG
>JANLPB010000165.1:0-28834 GCA_031366885.1 Ilumatobacteraceae bacterium | reverse complement strand
GGGCAGCGCGGCAGGGGGCTGCGAGCGGGTTCATCAAGCCGGCTCCGACAGGCACCCGCAGGGGCACGCCGGTAACGTGGCGCCGTGAAGGTTCGTCCGCGGCTATTGGTCGTGTCCCTGTTGATCGCCGCAGTCGTTTCGCTGGGCCTCGGCTGGGCAATCGCCCGCACTGGTAACGACCCGTCGGGAACCGTCGCTGTCACCGACGAGGGCACCGACAACGCACTGCAGCCGCCGACGCTCGAGACCAATGCCGTCGTCAAGGGCGACCAGTTGCCCGACGTGGACGTACAACTGCTCGACGGCTCCGAGGTAGCGGTCCGCTCGCTTGTCGGGCAGCCGATGGTGATCAACGTGTGGGGCTCCACCTGCGTGCCATGCGAGAAGGAACTCCCGGACTTCGCCGCCGCTCACCTGATCTACGGCGACAGGGTGCGCTTCGTCGGCATCAGCTTCTTGGGGGCCAGCGACCGCGAGGAATCGTTCGCCCGCGACCGCGGTGTGCAGTACGAGCTGCTGTACGACGGCGACGGCGCGTTCATCAATGATGTGGGAATCGCTGCCTTCCCCGTCACGCTGTTCATCAATGCCGACGGTGTCATCGTCCGCCAGACCGGCCAGCTCGACCAAGCGTCGATCACCAACTACATCGAGAGCGATCTGTTGTGAACCTGTCGCTCAGCTTCATCCGCGGCATGGTGGCCTCCATCAACCCGTGCGGATTCGTGCTGCTGCCGACGTATCTCATGTTCTTTCTCGGGGTCAGTGCCGCGGACCCGAACGCCCAACGCGCACCAATCAGTCGTGCGTTGCTCGTGGGCACGATGGTCTCGTCGGGTTTCATCGTCGTCTTCTTCGCGATCGGCGCCGTGACCCAGTTTTGGACCAATGCGTTGTTCGAGAACGCGAAGTACGCAACCGCCGTCATCGGCGTGCTGTTCGTCATCGTCGGCATCGCGATGCTGTTCGGGTTCAAGGTCCCGTTCGTGACCCCACAGCTGGAGACGGGCGAGCGCGATCGCACCGCGCGCTCGATGTTCGTCTACGGAGTGGCGTACGCCGTTGCGTCGCTGGGCTGCACGCTGCCGCTGTTCATCGCCACGCTCTTCCAGACCGGCAAGCGCGCCGGCTACTGGGCCGGCGTTGCCAACGTGGTCGCGTACGCGGCCGGCATGGCGCTCGTCGTCATCACACTGACTCTCGCGCTGGCCACCGCCAACGTCGGCTTTGTTCGCTGGCTGCGCTCCAAGATGCAATACGTCGAAATGGTTTCGGGCGCCTTCGTGCTGCTCTCGGGGCTCTACCTGCTGTGGTACTTCTGGCAGCGCGACATCAACGAGCGGGGCGACCCCATCACCGACGCCGTTGACGGGCTGCAACGCGACGTGCAGAACTGGCTCAACGGCAGCTGGCAGATCGTGGCGTGGGTGTTGGGCGTCGCCGTGCTCGCGGCCGTCGGGTACTCAGTGGCGCGCGAACGCGGTCGGCGGACACACGCCGAATGACAGCGACACCATTTCGGGATCTGCTCGCTACCCCGGGCGTGCGAGAGGTCTGCCAGCTGCGCGGGCGACTGGGCTTCATGGCGTACCACGGTGGCGCACTCGAGGCGCTCACCGACATCATCGCCGAGCAGGCCGCCGCCCGCAGTGACGCCAGCTTCTACGGCGTGCTACAGCCACCAGATCTCAATTGGCACATCCCATCGCATCGCGTGGCACCCACAGAATCCGAGACCCTTGCCACCTTTCTCGACCACGTCGACATCGTGATCACCGTCCACGGTTTCGGCCGCCGCGAGATGTGGACGACGCTGCTGCTCGGAGGGCAACATCGTCCATTCGCCGACCACATCGCGAAGCATCTGCGGCCGCGCCTTCCCGAGTACACGATCGAGACCAATCTCAAGGCAATGCCGAAGGAACTGCGCGGCCTGCACGCCACCAATCCGGTCAACCTGGCGCGCCAACAGGGCGTACAGATCGAGTTGCCGCCGCGGGTGCGCGGCAGCAGCCCGGTGTGGAAGGACTGGGTTGGCCCCGGCCTTGTGCCGCACACCAACTCGCTGATCGACGGCCTGGTTGCCGCCGCCACGTCGTGGCCCGTGCGCGCCGTCAGCTAGGAGGCCGTCAACTAGGCGGCCTGGCGCCGCCGACGAACTGCAACCAGGACTCCGCCACCGACCACTAGCACGGCGCCGGCGAGCAGGGCCTGCGCGGCGTCGGTACCGGTGGTCGGCAACGGCGAGTGAGACAGCGGTGCGGTGGTGGTGCTGGTAGTGCTCGTAGTGAGGTGGCGTGATACGTGGTCGCGAAGTGGCAACCACCCGAGGCGCCGGCGTGGTCGGCCATGTAGCTGGTGAGCATGAACGTGACCGGACCGGTGGCGCCGTTGACCGCCGCATGCGCGACCGCCGTGACACCGTCGGGTGCGTACAGATCGAAGGTGGTTGACCCGAACCATGACAGCTCGGGCGGGAGCTGCAGGGTGAACGTGTCGCCTTGCTGCGAACCCGGCGGCACCGACCAGGTGCAGTCGAACGTCGCCGTCCAGCCGTCATAGAGGGCGCCGGAGCCGGTGGTGAGACCGGTGATCGCACCGGAAATTCACGCCGCCTGCGCAGAGGATGGACCGACGGCGAGGCTGCCCAAGGTCGCGACGAAGAGCGCGACGACTACGGCGAGAACGACCTGAAACTGACCGATCGTGCGCTCTCGACGCCCTGAGCCTGGTTGCGACATTGCTGCTCCATTCATCATCCGGCACAACACCAGAGCCGTGAGTCGGCCGTTGTTCTGCCGCAGAGTCGACTCGGCAAGAGTCGAACGATGACGCCGATCCGTCAATTCACCGCCGAGTTGGGGCTTCCCGCTCCCTACGACGCCGAGCAGTGACTGACTGACCGCGAGATGCCGGTTTTAGGGGGCGAGACGCTCGATCTGCCAGGTGCCCGGCTCGGTGGCCGGGGTGTACGAAAGACGGTCGTGGAGGCGGCTGGGGCGGCCCTGCCAGAACTCGAAGCGCTGTGGCGAGAGTAGCCAGCCGCCCCAGAAGGCCGGGCGCGGGACCGGACCGTCGCCGAACGTCTCGGCCATCTGCGCAACGCGTTGCTCGAGCCAGTCGCGATCCGGAATCGGCTGCGACTGTGGCGACGACCACGCACCCAGTTTCGATCCGGTTGGCCGTGATGCGAAGTACTCGTCGCTCTCCTCGTCAGGGACCCGCATGACCTCTCCAACCACGCGCACCTGACGGTGCAACTGCAGCCAGGTGAACAGCATCGAGGCCCTCGGGAGCGCGGCCAGCTGACGGCTCTTTGCCGAGTCGTAGTTGGTGAAGAATGTGAAGCCGCCCTTGTCGGCACCGCGCACCAGCAGGTAGCGCGAGGCTGGCCAACCGTCCTCATCCACCGTGCTCAGCACGAAGGCGTTCGGTTCGACACAACCAGCCTCACTGGCCTCGCGATACCAGCGCTGCCACTGCACCATCGGGTCGGTGTCGACGTCGGCAACGTCGAGCCCTGCCGTCTCGTACTCGCTGCGTCGTGAGGCGAGTTCGCTCATGCCATTCACCCACGACCTACGCGCGGGCCGATCACCGTCGTGCCACGCATGTACTTCTGCAGCGCTTCGGGCACCGCGACGGTGCCGTCTTCCTGGCGGTAGTTCTCCACGATTGCGGCCCACACCCGCGGCACAGCCAGCGCCGAACCGTTGAGCGTGTTGGCAACCGTTGTGCCCTTCTCGCCAGCTGTACGAAACCGGATGTCGCCGCGGCGCGCCTGGTAGTCGGCGAACCAGCTGACCGAGCTGACCTCCAGCCACATGTCGCAACCGGGTGCGTAGACCTCGATATCGAAGCTGCGGTGGTGGCTCTGGCCCATGTCGCCGGTGCAAATGTCGATGATGCGATACGGCAGGCCGAGACCCCTGATGAGTGCTTCGGCGCGATCGCGCAGCTCGATCAGCATCTCCGGGCCTTGCGCCGGCGTCGAGACTGCGAGTATCTCGACCTTGTCGAACTCATGCGTGCGCAACATGCCACGCGTGTCGCGCCCGGCCGAGCCCGCCTCGCGGCGGTAGCACGGGGTGTACGCCATCAGCCGAATCGGCAGCTCCGACTCGTCGATGACTTCGCCCGCGTAGAGCGACGTCAACGGCACCTCGGCGGTGGGGATACACCACAGATCGTCGCGTTCGATGGCGTACGCGTCGTCGGCGAACTTCGGCAGCTGACCTGTGGCGGTGAGCGTGGCGGTGGTGACCAGCGACGGCGGACGCACTTCTTCGAACGCATCGGCGTTCATGTCGAGCGCGTACTGGCACAGTGCTCGAGCAAGCGTGGCGCCAGCGCCGCGCTGCATCGTAAACATCGAGCCGCTGATCTTGGTGGCCCGCTCGTTGTCCAGAATGCCAAGCGCGGTGGCGGTCTCCCAATGCGGAACCCGCTGGTACTCGGGGAACGAATCGGGGAGGAACGGCCCTTTGATGACCGGATTTTCGTCCTCGCCGGCGCCGTCGGGTGCATCGGGGTGGGGCAGGTTCGGAATGCGCAACAGCAGGTCGCGGAGTTCGGCCTGGATCACCTCCAGCTCGTCGGCAGCGGCCTTCTCCTGGTCGCCCAGCGCTCGGCTCTGCGCCTGCAGCGCCTCGGCGCCTGCGGCATCGCCTTCACGACGCTTCAGGCCAACCTGCTTCGACAGTTCGTTGATCTCCGCTCGCATTCGGTCGCGGCGTGACTGGTTGTCGCGCACCGCCACCTCGACCTCGGTGGCCCGATCCAACTGCGCCAGCACGTCGGCGCTGCCGCGCCGGGCCAGGGCGGCGCGAACACCATCGGGGTCAGTGCGCAGAAGTCGTACATCGATCACTCGGCCAGGCTACTCCCACGGCTTTCGCCGTCCCCAGGGCTTTGTGCGCCGGTAGATTTCCGGCCGTGGCAGCTGTCGAGGTTTCGGGACTGACGGTTCGCTACGGCGATCTGCAGGCCGTGCGCGACGTGTCGTTCACCGCGGCCGCGGGCGAGATCACCGCTGTGCTCGGCCCCAACGGCGCCGGCAAGACCAGCACCATCGAAGTCTGCGAGGGCTTTCGACGGGCAACGACCGGCAGTGTGCGGGTGTTGGGCCTCGACCCGGCTACCCAGCAGCGGTTGCTGAGCGAGCGGATGGGCGTGATGCTGCAGGAGGGCGGTGTGTACCCCAGCGCCCGGGTGCTGGACACCGTGCGGCACTACTGCGCCCTGTACGGCAAGGGTGCTGACGCGTCCGAGCTGGTGGAGCAGGTGGGCCTGACACACCGCTCGAAGGCAACATGGCGGCGGCTCAGCGGCGGCGAACAGCAGCGCGTGTCGCTGGCCTTGGCGCTGGCCGCACGACCCGAGGTCGCGTTCCTCGACGAGCCCACCTCCGGGGTCGACGTCAACGGCCGCGACACCATCCGGGGCATCGTGCGCGGGCTGGCCGACAACGGCTGCGCGGTGGTGTTGGCCACTCACGAACTGGACGAGGCCGAGCGCCTGGCCGACCGCGTCATCATCTTCGACCAGGGCACCGTGATTGCCGACGGCACACTGGCCGAACTGCGCCGCGGGCACGACGAGATCCGCTTCCGCAGCAGTGCCGATCTCGACACCATTGCGCTGGCCAACGCAATCGGGATGGTGGCCAGCCGGGTCGGACACGACGAGTACGTGATCGATGCGCCACCGCACCCGCGACTGATGGCGCAGCTGACCGCGTGGCTGGCCGAAGAAGGCCACCCGCTGACGGACCTGCGAGCCGGCGCGCAACGCCTGGAAGACGTCTTTCGCCGCCTGACCGCCGAGAAGCCGGAGGACCAGCGATGAGCCGCTTCGTGACGCAACTGCGCACCGAGCTGCAGCTCGTGTCGCGCAACGGCGAACAACTACTGCTCACGCTGGGCATCCCCGTGCTACTGCTGGTGTTCTTCAGCCTGGTCGACGTGCTCCCCACCGGCACTTCCGACCCCATCGACTTTCTCGCCCCCGGCGTGCTCGCACTGGCGGTCATGAGCACGGCGATGGTCAGCCTCGGTATCGGAACCGGGTTCGAGCGCAGTTACCACGTACTGAAACGCCTGGGTGCCACACCACTCGGTCGCGGCCGATTGATCGCGGCCAAGATCGCATCGGTCGCCGTCGTTGAGATGGTGCAGTGCGCGGTGCTGATTCCGGTCGCGTACGCACTGGGCTGGTCGCCCAGCACAACGAACTGGCCGGCCGCCATCGGCGCCGTTCTCTTGGGCACGATGGCCTTCGCCGGCATTGGTCTCACGTTCGCGGGCCGCCTACGCGGTGAGATCAACCTTGCTGCGTTGAACGGGCTGTACCTGGTGATGCTGCTGCTCGGCGGCATGGTGATTCCGTTCACCAAGTTGCCCGGCGCATTGCGAACCATCGCTCACGGCCTGCCCAGCGGAGCGTTGGCCGATGTGTTGCGTGAAGCTCTTGGCGGCAACGGATCGCAGCCGACCACCAGTTGGATCGTGCTCGCAATCTGGGCGGTCATCGCGCCGTTGATTGCCGCAACACTCTTTCGCTGGGATGTCTAGAGCGCCGGCGCCAGTGGCAGCGTTGCGACGAACTCAGCGCCCGCGTCCGTGGCGCCGACGATCAGCGAACCACCATGTAACTCGGTCACCCGACGGGCAATCGACAAGCCAAGACCGGCCCCGCCCTCGTCGGTGGTACGCGCCTCATCCAGGCGGGTGAACGGCTCGAAGATGCGCTCGCGGTCGGCCTCGGGAATCGGCGCACCGTCGTTCCACACGCGCAGGCGGGCAACCTCGCCCTCGCTGCCGACGATCACACGCACCGCCGTGTGGGCGTGCCGCAACGCGTTGTCGACGAGGTTGCGAACCAGGCGAACCAGCAGGGCGGCATCGGCCGCTACCCACGCCACACCGCTGTCCACCGACAATCGCGAGTCGGTGTAGCGCGCCAGCTCGACGTCAACCAGGGCAGCCAGATCGAGCCGTTCGGTACTGGGTGGCCGATCGCCGCCATCGACGCGAGCAAGATCCAGCAGTTCGCCGGCGAGCGACTGCAACCGTTCGATGTCGACCATCACTTCCGTCGCGGTTGCGGGCCAGTCGGTCCCGTTGGAGTAGGCCAGACCCACTTCCAATTGCGCCCGCGCTGATGCCAATGGGCTGCGCAGCTCATGCGAGGCATCCGCAAGAAACTGCCGACGAGCAGCTGCCGCGTCGTCGATGCGTTCCAGCAAGCCGTTCATCGTCGCTGCCAACCGGTCGAGCTCGGCGGCGCGGGCGTGCGCCGAGATGCGTTGGTCCGGGCGGGTGCCGGGGATGGCGGCGACCTCGCGCCGCATGCGTTCCACGGGTGACAGCGAACGGCCGACCACGAACCAGATTCCCGCCACCGCCAGCAGCGTCAGCAGCGGCAGCCCCACCCACAATCCAGCGACGAGTGCCGCCACCGACTTCTCGGCCGCACGCAGCGACGACGCGGCGTAGACCGTGAGCGGGCCTACCGCCGTATCCACGGTGCGCGCCACCACTCGGTAGTGAGTGCTGCCCACGCCGCCGACCACCGGCCCAGGCACGGTCTGCGCCGCCTGCTCGCCCACAGCTGGAGCCGGGAACACGTCGAGCCGGACGGTGGCGGCAAGCCCCGGCGACACGGCGACCACGACTCGCTTGTCGGTGATCACCTGCACCTGGCCGGTATCAACACCCGTCGCCGTGAGAGTGGGCGACAGCTTGCCCTGCTCGGCCAGCTCAGCCACGAATTCCACTTGCCTGCTGAGCTGTTGGTCAGCGTCGTCGACAAGGGTCGACCGCAGCCAACGCGTCACCAACAGCCCGGTGGCCAGCAACGTCAGCGCCACCACGATTGTCGCCACTGCAGTCACCCGCAGCCGCAAGGAGGTGGTGCGCAACCGGGCGGCGAGTCTGGTCACACGCTCTCTCACACGATCGCCAAGCGGTAACCGGCGCCGCGCACCGTCTCGATCCGGTCGGCGCCCAACTTGCGCCGCAGTGCGTGCACGTGCACCTCGACCACGTTGTCGGGGCCGTCGAACGCGTCGTCCCACACATTGTCGAGGATGTCGCGCTTGGGGACCACCTCGCCAGGGCGCCGGGCGAGGCATTCGAGAATCGCGAACTCGCGGGTGGTCAGCACCACGTCAGCGCCGTCCACCGTGCACCGTCGCGCGGCGGGCGACAGCGTCACGGTGCCGACGGTGATCTCGTTGGTACTGCGACCACTTGCACGACGGATGAGCGCCCGCAGACGAGCGACCAGAACGACGTACGAGAACGGCTTTGACAGGAAGTCGTCTGCACCGGTGTCCAACGCTTCCGCCTCGTCGAACTCGCCGTCCTTGGCGGTCAGCATCAAGATCGGCGTGTCGATGGCACGAGCGCGGATCTCGGCGCACACGCGGTAGCCGTTCATGCCGGGCAGCATGATGTCCAACACGATTGCGTCGTAGCGATTCTCCGTCGCTGCCCACAGCCCGTCGGGACCGGAGTGGGTGATGTCGACGGTGAAGCCCTCGGCCTGCAACCCGCGCTGCACCGCCGCCGCCAGGCGCACCTCGTCGTCGACCACCAGCACTCGCATCGTCTGCATTGTCGCACCGATCACGCATCGTTACTCGGGGCCATGCCGTGCGGCTGAAGATGCCTTCAGCAAGCTTCAGGCTCAATTCAGCATCGGGCTGGCATCATCTTCCAATGACACTCCTTGTCGAAGGTCCCCCCGAGTACACGCCGTCGCCGCTCCCGCCACCACCGCCTCCCACCTTGCCGGAGGCGTCCTCCCCACACCGGCCCTCCCGCACCGGTCGGTTGGTTGGGGCGGCGGCGGCATGTGCTGTGTTGTCGGCCGGTGTCGCATACGGCACGGTTCGACTGACGCAAAGCGACGGCACACAGGTCTCGTATGTCGCCACCGGCTCCGGTGCCTCCGGCTCAGCCGCCGCCAACGATCTCTACGCGCTGCTCGCCAAGGCCGAACCGGCCGTTGCCGCTATTGAAGTATCGGCCGGCGACGGCACCGATCTCACACCCATCGCGGCCGGCTCGGGGGTCGTCATCTCCAACGACGGCCTGATGCTGACCAATGCACACGTCGTGCTGGTCACCGACCAGGCGGGGAACTTGGTGAAGAACCCCACTTTCACCGTCAAGATGTTCGACGGCACCGTCCGGTCGGCCACCGTGCTGGGCGCCTCGGCCGACTACGACGTGGCACTCCTGCAGTTGGCCGACACTACCGACCTGCACCCGCTGGCATTGGCCGACACGTCTGGCATTCGCGTGGGCGACGACGTCGTTGCCATCGGCAATGCACTCGACCTCGGCGACTCACCAACGGTGACCACCGGCATCGTGTCTGCCCTTGACCGCACGCTGCAAGAGTCGAGCACCATTACGCTGCACGGCCTCATCCAGACGGACGCAGCCATCAACCACGGCAACTCGGGTGGTGCCCTCGTCAACATGAACGGCGACCTCATCGGCATCAACTCCGCCGGAATCCCCGACGCGCAGAACGTCGGCTTTGCGATTTCCGTTGCCACCATCAAGCCACTGCTCGATGACCTCAAGGCCGGCAAAACCGTCGAGGCCTCACCGATCGGTTTCATCGGCGTCAACGTCGCCGAGACGCCGTTCGGCGTCACCGTGACCACCGTGCAAGACGGCACCCCGGCGGCGGAGGTAGGCATCAAGGCCGGCGACATCATCACCAAGGTCGGCGACTCGACGGTCGCCACCGCCAATCAGTTGTCGACCGTGCTGCGGGGCACTACGCCCGGCGCCACCGTCACCGTGACGGTCACCCGCGACGGTGCGACCAAGACCTTCAAGGTCACCCTCGCCGAGCGTCCCACCAACTAACGGCTGCCTGCTATCGGTGGTCGACGGGCGCCTCACTGGCCTCGAACGCAGCGGTGACTGCGTCGTAGGTCAGTGGGGCTTCGCCCGTTTTGGTCGCAGGCGGACGACGGTACGAGTTCTCCTCGGGCGCTTCCCTGCCGAAGCGCTTGAAGAACATGTAGATCACGATGGTCCACAGGAAGACGCCGCCGCCAACCTTCATGATCAGGCCGGCCACCTGCTGATCGTTGATGGCGTCGACGTTCCACACACGCACCGGCTGGTCGCCGTAGTGGCTGTACACCGGCCGCTCGGCCATTGCCAACCACGCCGCCGGCACAGTCGGCACAACGCTGAACAGGAACAGGTAGATCATCTTGCCGCCGTGACGCATCTGCAGCTCGGGCAGCGGGCCCACGACGGGCATCCACGCGAGAACAGCGGTGAGCACCACCATCAGGTGCAACAGGAAGTGCAGGGGGCCGTTGACGGTCGTCGTGTTGACGACACCGGGGATGTGCGTGATCATCACCATCCCGTTGAACAGCACGGCCGCCACCACCGGCTTGGAGAAGAACCGCACCACTCGGTAGGTGAGGCCCTCGCCGACCAGAACGCGCAGCAGCCACTCGGGGGTGGCCAGCAGTACGAGCGACGGCAGGAAGTAGCTGAGCATCATGTGCTGCAACATGTGCACGCTGTACAGGTAGTCCTCACCGATCTGGTGGATTGGCCACGTGCTGGCGGCGAAGAGGATCACCATCGAGCCGATGAAGCACCTCAGTTGGCGACGACTGACCACTTCCTCGCCGGGCCGCACTGCCTTGGGGCCGATGACGCGCACCATGTACACATACGCGCCAATCAGGAAACCGACCAGCAGATAGACCTCGACGTTCGGCTGAAAACGCCACGGATCCGCGAACGGCGTGGCGGCAAACATCACGTCACCTGGCGAAGAACTGGAACGTCGAAAGAAACACGCTGTACACCAGCACCGCAAGCCCGAGACCGATGTAGAAGAGCACGCTGAACAGCTTGTTGTCGAACTTCAGGTGCATGAAGATGAGCACGATCATGAAGAACTTGATCGTCATCAGGATCAGCAACAACGGCGTCGCGAAGCCGCCGATGTGGATCCAGTAGGTGGAGGTCTCCAACGCGGTCAACAGCGCAAGGACCAACGCAACCTTGATGAAGTAACCATCGGTGGGCACGTGATGCCCGTCGCCCTTGTCATCTTCGACTGAGTGACTGTGGTTGTCGACGTGTTCGGTGACTGCGCTCATGGTGATACCTCAGGCCGGAATCAGGTAGACGAGAGTGAAGATGACAACCCAGACGACGTCGACGAAGTGCCAATACAGGCCCACCATCTCGACGACTTCGGCCTTGTCACCCGAAATTCGGCCGCGACCGATGATGGCCGCCAGTGCGATCAGCATGATCACGCCCAACGTCACGTGCACACCGTGGAAACCGGTGAGGGTGAAGAAGCTCGAGGAGAACAGGCTGGTGGTGAAGCCGAGACCTTCGTTGTAGAAGGCAGTGAACTCGTACACCTGGCCGCCGACGAACAAGGCGCCCAGCAGGGCCGTTGCCATCAGCCACAACCGCGTGTTCTTGTCGTCGTCGCGCTTGGCAGCGTTGACGGCGAGCACCATGGTGAGCGAACTCATCAGTAGCACGAAGCTGCTGACCGAGGTCAGCGGAATGTCGAACACCTGGGCGGGGCCGGGGCCGCTGCCATGGCGACCGCGGTACAGCATGTACGTGCTGATGAGACCACCGAAGAGCAGGCATTCACTGCCCAGGAACAGCCACATGGCCATCTTGTTGTTGCTGAGCCCGGTGGCCGTGACGTGCGCGCCGCCAGGACCGTGATCGTCGTGAGAGTGATCGTCAACGTGCACAGGTGCAGATTCGTGAATCGTGATGTCAGCCAATTGACGCCAACTCCTTGGTCGGACCGCTGCCATCGGCGGGCGGGTCGTAGCCGTTGCCGTTGCCGGGCGGGTCGTAGTCGGTCTCGTCGGCCACCGACGGCTCGAGTACCCAGCCGAACAGAGCGATCACGAGGATGAGAGCACCGACGACGGAGACCATCAGGTTGAAGATGACTCCGTACGCAATGACCGGGAAGGCAAACGCCAACACGATGGGCCAGTAGGACGGCGATGGCAGGTGGATGTTCGAATCCCCCGCAGCCTCCTCGATGGCCAGCACTTCCTCGCCGGTCTTCACCTTCACCAGGCGCGGCCCGGCGTCGGTATCGACTTCCTCGTACTTGCGGTGGAAGAACTCGTCGAGCGCGTGGACAGTGGGAATGCTGTCGAAGTTGTGTTCCTTCGGCGGGCTGGCCGTCATCCATTCGAGCGTGCGGGCATCCCACGGGTCGAGCGGCGCCTTCGCACCCTTCTTCGTGGTGAGAACGACGTTGATGAGAAACAGCAGCACCCCGAGGCCGATGGTGAACGACCCGAGCGTGGAGACCTTGTTCCAAAATCCAAGGTTGAAGAAACCTTCGCCGGTGAGCTTCGTCGGCCACACGACCATGCGGCGCGGCTGGCCCTGCATGCCCAGAATGTGCATCGGGGCGAACGTCAGGTTGACGCCGAAGAACATCAGCCAGAAGTTCCACTTGCCAAGACGCTCACTGAGCATCTTGGCGAACACCTTCGGCCACCAGTAATAGAAGCCAGCAAACAGGCCCATCACGGCGCCACCGACGATCACGTAGTGAAAGTGCGCAACGATGTGATACGTGTCGGTCTGTTGCGTGTCGGCGGGAGCCGACGCGTGTGTCACGCCCGACAGACCGCCGATGGTGAACAGCACGATCACGCTGATGGCGAAGTTCATTGCGGTGGTGAACCACAACTTGCCGCCCCACAAGGTGAGCGTCCAGTTGCAGATCTTCACGCCGGTGGGGATAGCGATGAGCATGGTTGCTGCCGAGAAGACGGCAACGCTGACCGGGCCGAGGCCACTGGCGAACATGTGGTGGGCCCACACGCCCCAGCCGACGAAACCGATTGCCGCACCGGAGAAGACCACGAACTTGTACCCGAACAGCGGCTTGCGGGCGAACGTGGGCAGCACCTCCGACACGATGCCGAAGCTGGGCAGGATGATGATGTACACCTCAGGGTGACCAAAGATCCAAAAGAGGTGCTGCCATAGCAGGGGGTCGGCACCCTTGTCGACGTCGAAGAAGGCCGCACCGAAGTTTCGCTGGAAGCTGAGCAGGAACAGGGCGACGGTGATGACCGGCATTGCGAACAGCAGCAGGAACTGCACGACCAGCTGCATCCACGTGAACACCGGCATGCGCATCAGCGACATGCCGGGAGCACGCATGTTGATGATGGTCACGATCAGGTTGATGGCACCGACCAACGAGGCAATACCCGTGATCTGCAGGCCGAGCACCCAGAAGTCGATGCCGTGGCTGGGCGAGAACAGCGGGCTGCTGTTGGGCGAGTACATGAACCAGCCGCCGTCGGCCGCACCACCGAGGAACCAGGCACTGTTGAGGAACAGGCCGCCGAACAAGAACAACCAGAAGCCCACCGCGTTGATGCGGGGGAACGCAACGTCGCGAGCACCGATCTGCAGGGGCAGGAAGTAGTTGGCGAAGGCGGCCGCCATCGGCATCACGAACAAGAACACCATGGTGGTGGCGTGCATCGTGAACATCTGGTTGTAAAGGTCCGCGCTGAGGACCGTGTTGTCGGGTGCCGCCAACTGCAGACGAATCAGTAGCGCTTCGGAGCCGCCGACGCAGAAGAAGAACATGGCGACAACGCCGTACATGATGCCGAGCTTCTTGTGGTCGACCGTGAAGACCCACGACTTCCACCCGGTGCTGCTGACAGGGCGCTTGAAGACGCCCATCGCGGCGGTGGGCGTGACCAATGCGGGTGGGCGGGCGACAGCGTCGCCGAAAAGGGCCGGGGCTGTGGAGGGTCGTTCGATGATTGCCATCTCGTTGGTTCCCTTTACTTCCGCTCGAGCAGGTAGGCGATGAGTTGGTCGATCTGATCCTCAGTGAGGTTCAGGTTCGGCATACCGCGTGTCTTGCCGCCGGTTGCGGCCAGCTTGGCCGGATCGGCGTACATCGGCTTCATGGCCGGGGCATTGCGCAGCCAGGTGCGCAGGTTGGCCTCGTTGTAGCACTCCGGCGTAACGCCCTGGAGGTACAGCGCCCCGAAGTCGGCAGGGTCTGCGTTCCACAGCTTGTTGCGGCACTCGTCGGTGATGAGGTCGAAGGTCCACCCGGCGAAGGCCGTGCGGGTCATCAGGTTGGTCAAGTTGGGTGCGGCGCCCGACACGACGTACAGGTCGGGAGCGGCCAAGATCGGTGTGCCGTCGGCGGTGACCAGATCGTTGACCTGGTGGCATTTGCTGCACTGGGCCTGGAACGTGCCCTCGCCCGTTGCCGCAAGCGTGCCTGCTTCGGGAGCAACGTAGGCCGCGGTTTGGTTGGTGACCCAGGTTTGGAAGTCGGCCGTCGTGAGTGCCACCGCTGCCTGGCGCATACGGGCGTGGCTGAGCCCGCAGAACTCGGTGCACTGACCGGTGTACAGCCCAGGCTGGTCCGCCTGCATGCGCAGGGTGTGCAGGCGACCGGGTACGGCGTCGCGCTTGCCGTTGAGCTTCGGGATCCAGTAGCTGTGGATGACGTCGCGGCTGGTGATGCGCAACAACACATCGACGTCGGCCGGAATGACCAGCTCGCCGCTGGTGACGATGGACTTGGTGATCTCGACGCCGCCGCACGTACTGCCCTGTACATAGTCGTACTCCCACCACCACTGCTGGCCGGTGACGTTGATGACGCAGTCGTTGTCCTTCTTGTCGAGTTCAAACACGGCGGCCACGCTGGGCACCGCCACGACGGCAAGGATGATGGCCGGCAAGATCGTCAGCATGATCTCGAGCTTGGGGTTGCCGTGCGACTGCTCGGGAAGGTCCTGACCGCGATCCTTGAACTTCCAGATCGCGTAGCCGACGAAGCCGAAGACGATGAGGCCAACGACGCCGGAGATGTAGAACAGCGTGCGCTGCAAATCGTCGATCTTGCGAGCGTTGGAGCCAGCGGGCTGGAACGTGTCCTGCGGGGCATTCTTGGCGCAACCGGCCAACACAATGCCCAACCCCGCCGCGACGGCGAGGTAGCGACGACCAGCGAATCGACCGATCATTTTTCTGCTCTGCTCCATGCTCACGGGACCACAATCGCAATCGTCTGACCCTCGACGCCAGGGACCTGCAGCTCCATCGGGGTGCTGCTGGCGGCGTTGGTCTTGGGGATCCTGAAGGTCAAGAATGCTTCCTTGCCCGGGTTGATTGCTGTCGTGCACATCACGACTTCACTCTCCTGGCCGAACGTTCCCAAGCGAGCGGTGAGCCGCTGCGGGGATGCCGACTCGTTGTGGAACCGTATTCTGACATTGGTACTGCGTGGCACCGTGATCGTGTCGAAATTATCTTCCGGATCTGTGAAACCGGCGATGCGAGCGATGAGGTCGTCGTTGGATTCCAAGAAGATATTGGCGATGACGTTGCTCTTGGCCGAGACATCCTGCGAGCCGCGGTCGTCGACCTCAGCCTCAGTGCCACCCTCGAGACACAGCGCAGAGTCGACCGTTGTGGGGTGCTCTTCGATGGTCCGCTGACCCTGACGGGCCGATGCCACACCGGCGCCGAGCAACGCAACTGCGCCGATAGCGCACACGCCCAGCAAGGTGCCCCGACTGACGTTGCGCCGGCTGGCGAGCGTGAACGCGCCGACAGCGACGATGGTGCCGATTGCGAGGAAGACCCACGGCGTGGCCTCCTTGCTGACGGTGAGCATGATCCGCGAGAACGAGTAGACGACCACACCCAAACCAATGGTCCCCAGAATGGGAAACTCGAGCGGGTGCGCAACCCGCTTGCGCACCGCGGCGTTGTACTGCGCGTCGGCGCTGGCCCGCTCGCTCCAGCCCTGCACCATCCACTCCATGGTGGCAACCAACACAACGACGACGCTGACCTTGAACACCACCGGCTTGCTGACCGCCCCGACGACCAAACCACCCAGGCCGACCGCTGCGACCAACGGCCACATGCTGGCACCCACGGCGGGCTGAGCAGCCGACGCGGTGTACTGCACGCCTTGCTGCATGGCCGGGACGTTGCCGTCACGATTGAAGTAGTTGATGCCGCCAAGAAAGCCGAAGATGCACGCCAGCGAGAGCAGACCGACAGTGCCCATCAGGCCAGTAGGCCCACCCGTGGTGATGGCGAACACAATGGCGCCCGCGACTGAAAGCGCAGTGGCCCCGAAGAAGAGTTTTGAACCGGTGGTGAACATGGGCGCCCCGCTACTTCGTCACGTAGACCACGAACCAGAGCATCGTGAAGACGACGCTCAGGAAATACCAATACATCGCATGTGCCGAGACGATCTCACGATCGCTCGTGCGCCCACCCAGGAAGCGGAAGGCGGTGACTGCACTGAACACCACACCAATCAAGGCCAGTGCCGTCATGACACCGGTGAAGGCGTAGAACATTGCGTTGAACGTGCCGCCGTTGGCGGGCATGTCCATCTGGGAGTAGATGTAGGCCTGTGCGTTGATGAACGCAATACCCATCAGCGCGGTGAGCCCGAGCGCCACACCGGCGTGCGTGGTATCCCCACGCTTGGCCGAGTACACAGCCCACTGAGCAAACACGCAGATGGGGATGAATGCGATGAGCATGATGTTGGCCGGCACCAGCGGGATGTTGACGCCCTTGGGCACCCACGTCCCGTCGCCACTATGGATGGCGACGTCGCGGAAACGCAGATAGAGGGCCAGCATGCCCCCCATCAAGGCGGCGGCGGCGGCACACGCCACAGCGGTGCCGACAAAGACCTGGCGGCGCGGAGCCGGTGCAGGAGCCGAGGGAAGGGCGATCATCAGGCGTCACTCCGGTTCGCGGGCTTGAGGTCGAGAAGGGGTTCGGCCGACTGCACGATGTGCACTTCGGCGAAGTTGTCGGCGGGCGCCGGCGAGGTAGTTGCCCACTCCAGCGTTTGGCCGTCCCATGGGTCGTCGCCGGCGGTCTCGCCGCGAGCGAAGGCCCGCATTGCCAACGCGGCGAAGGCCAAGACGGCGAGCAACACCAGGCCGATACCAACGGCGTTGAGCGCGTTCCACAACCCCATCGGACCGGAGTAATCGAAGTTGACGACCGCGTCGTTGCCAGTCGATACGGCGGGGAACACACCGCCGGGCTGATCGGCGAAGCCGGCGATCATCAGCGACAGCGCCGCCACGCCAGCGCCGGCGAATGCCAATAGAGCAAGCGGAAGCGATGCCTTCATCGGCAGCGACCGGCCCCACCACTTGGGGCCCCAGTACGCAATCGCGCCCATCGTGGCGAGAACGCCAGCGAACACGAGCGCCAGCCATGTGCCTTCTTCGAAGGTGGTACCGATCAGGCCCGCATCGCCGATGTGATTCAACGCGCTGGCAGCGATGCCACCGAATGCGAGCAGGCCGGCGAACAGTGCGAACACGAGCGGCGTGGAGATCTTCGGTTTTGCCGCCAGACCCTTCAGCGACAGCGACACTGCGATGAAAGCCCCCAGCAACGGCAACAGGTGCACCAGTGCGAAGGGCAACAGATCGTTGAGTTTGCTGGCGAACGACGCATCGAGGAAACCGGGGCGCACGGTTGCGGGCCACTGCAACACGGTGCCGAACGTGGACACGCCCACCAGCGCGATGCCGCCGAGAATGATGCCGCGCGGGCGGAGACGACGACGGGTGCCGGTGGCCACCGTCTCTGCCAGGAACCCGAACACCGGGACGGCGAAGATGATGGTGGTGGGTTGCGTGAATGCGAGACCCACCCACTGGCCAACCGCGATGCCGCCGGTGGGATCGGTGTCGGCGGCATAGCGATGCGCGACGACTGCGTAGAGGAGGTTGCCGATGAGCACGGGCAGGGCGACCAGCAGGCCCAACGAACCAACGAGCACCGACCAGGTGAAGAAGGAGACCCGACGCATGTTCATGCCCGGTGCCCGAGTAGTGAGAATGGTGGTCGTCAACGCGACAGCGCCGGCGAGCAGGCCGGCTGCAACCAGTGCCACTGCCAAGGTGAACATGTCGACGAACCGCGGGTTGCTACCGCTAGGCCCACCGTTGTTGGCGAGGGCGACGATTGCCAGGGCCGCACCAATGAGCCAGGTCCAAAAACCGGCGGCGGCCAGCCGGGGAAGTGCCAGCGCCCGTGACCCAACCTGCAACGGCACGATGGCCAGCGCAACACCCAACAGCGCGGGCACCAGCACCAGATAGGTGAACCCGAAACGCTGCAGCGCGAAGAGCTGCGAGAGCGAACCAACGGCGAGCATTTCGCGAGTCGGCGAAATGCGTTCCATGCCGAGGAGCAGCGCAACCACGGCAGCCGACACGAAGCCCAGCGCACTTGCACCGATGTACAACCGACCAATTCGCTTGTGGTCGGTGGTGGTGATCCATTCGGCGACGCACGCGAGCCCAGAGCCCGATGTCGCGGGGACGCTGGCAGCGTGGGTATCGATGGTGGTCATAGGCGGCGAACTCATTTCGTGTCGGGCGCGCGACGCGCAAGGCCCTAGCTAGTCAGATTGAACAGTTGACAAATCGAATGGAATGGTGTGCTGGGCTGACACTATCCGCGGGTGCCATGCCGATGGGAAATCCTCAGCCCCGCGAACCGACGAGAACATCGAGGGTCATTGCGGCAAAGAGCAAGGTGACGTAGGTGATGGAATAGCCGAACACCCGCATCGAGCGTTGCGGGGTGGGGTTGTGGCCAAGGTCGATGGTCCCCCACAGGAACAGGGCGCCGAGCAGGCACGCCGATACGCCGTAGATCACACCGAGGTCGGCGACCGGCCACAGGATGAGCGTGCTGGCGACCATCAGCGCCGTGTACATCACCATCTTGCGAACAGTGACCTCCATGGTGGCCACCGCAGGGAGCATCGGCACATTGGCAGCGCGGTAGTCGTCGGCGTAACGAATGGCGAGCGCCCAGAAGTGCGGTGGGGTCCACAGGAACATGACGAGGAACAGCACGACCGGCGTCCACGTCACGTTGTTCTGCACGGCCGCCCACCCCACCAATACGGGCACGGCACCGGCCGCTCCACCGATGACGATGTTCTGCGTGCTGGTGCGTTTCAGCCACAGCGTGTACACGAAAACGTAGAACAGCGTGGCCGACAGTGCGAGCACCGCCGACAGGAGGTTGGCCCACTTCCACAGCACGGCGAACGCAGCGATCTCCAACGCGATCGCAAAGATCATCGCCTGGCGGGGCTGCAGCAGACCGGTGACGAGCGGGCGACCCTGCGTGCGCGGCATCAGCTTGTCGATGTCGCGGTCGACCACCATGTTGATCGCGTTGGCACCACCTGCGGCCAGTGTGCCGCCAAGCAACGTGATGAGGACGAGCGTGGTTCGCGGCCAACCGCCTTGCGCGAGCACCATCGTGGGAACCGTGGTGATGAGCAGCAGCTCGATGATTCTCGGCTTGGTGAGTGCGATGTAGCCGCCAAGTTTGGAGGTGGGGGTGCGGCGAGACCCGTGCGCCACCCCGCCCGGCGTCAACCGGGAGGGAACAAGGGGCCGCGAGCCGACTGCCATATGCCGACCATCGTAGGGGGAGCGGGTACGCGCGACCACTTCCCCGTGGCAGTCGCGGCTGTTTCCCTGCAGAATGTCGCCATGCCCCCTTCCACTGCTCCGGTCGTCATCGACCGGCCCGAGGTCGACGAGAACACCTCGAACGATCGGCCGTGGATCGTGCTGGTGTGGAACGACCCGATCAATCTGATGAGCTACGTCACGTTCGTCTTTCAAAAGGTCTTCGGCTACAGCCTGGAGAAGGCCACCGAGCTGATGCTCGATGTGCATCAGAAGGGCCGGGCCGTCGTCAGCAGCGGTGCCCGGGAGAAGGCCGAGATCGACGTGTTTCGGCTGCACGAGCATGGGCTGTGGGCGACGATGCAGCACGACACCTGACATGGCTGGCTCGCAGTCGTCGATCGATCCGGTTGACGGCTACTTCACCAGCCCTCGTGGACGGCGGATCGCCGCCGACGCCGTCTCGTGGGTTGCCACGCGCAGCGGCGGGCCTGGTGGGCAGCACGCCAACACATCCGACACCGCCGTGACGGTCAGTATCGATGTGGCCCGCGCCGGGCTCCCCGAGGTGGTGCGGGTGCGCATAGAAGCGGCCGTGGGCGGCACAGTGACGGCGAGCTCGTCGCAGTCGCGGTCACAGTGGCGCAACCGTCAGATGGCCTGGCAGGAAGCGTTCGCTCGCCTCGATGAGGCGGCTGCCCCGCCACCCCCGCCGCGTGCACGCACCAAGCCCAGCCGCGGGGCTCGTGAGGCTCGCCTGCGCGACAAGCGAGCGGTTGGCGAGCGCAAGCAAACACGCAGGCGTCCGGCCAGCGACGAGTAGCGCCTCAGCCTCAAGCGACCGTCAAGGGGCCTCGCGGGCCGCGAAAGGTGTTTCACTCTGCGTGAGATGCTTCCACTCTGCGTGAGATTGTGGTACGGTGCGTTTCTCGTTCGTCTCAGGGGGTTTCGGCCATGGATGTTGCACAGTTCCAAGGTGGCGATGTAGTTCGCGGCAGCAAGGTGGATGCAACAGCGCACCGCGAGCAACAACGCCAACGTCGCCTGTGGAAGCTTGTCGCGCTGCTGGGCGCCCCGCTGATCTGGTTCTGGGTGCGCCAGTTCAGTGGCAATCCAGTCAGCCCCGGCCTTCCCGCAATCATCCGCGAGAGCCCCGAGCTGAGCTTGCTGGCGGTGATGATGGTCATCATGCTGGCCATGATGGTCGTGCCCATGGCCGTTGCCGGGCGGTCGTCACACACGGTGCTGCGAGCGAAGGATTCAACCATTCGCCTGGCCGACGTTGTCGGGGCTTCGGCAACCAAGCGCGAGGCAATCGACACTCTCAACATCTTCTTGAACCATCGTCAGTTCCGTGAACTGATGGGTGGCTCGGCGCGACGGGGTGTGCTGTTCGAAGGGCCGCCAGGGACCGGCAAGACCTATCTGGCCAAGGCGCTCGCCGCCGAAGCCGGCGTGCCATTTCTGTTCATCTCGGGCACCCAGTTCGAGTCGATGTTCTATGGCCAGACGAACCGGAAGATCCGTTCGTACTTCAAGGCGTTGCGCAAGGCGGCCCGCCAGGAGGGCGGCGCCATCGGCTTCATCGAGGAGTTCGACGCCATCGGGCTGTCACGAACCGGTATGGGCAAGGGCAACGGCCGTGAGGGCTCGATCGTGAACGAACTGCTCGTGCAGATGCAGAGCTTCGACCTCCCGACCTCGTGGCAGAAGTTCAACAACACCGTGATCGACTGGGTGAATCGGCTGCTGCCTGATTCGATGGCGCTGCCGCGCCCGAAGCCGTCGATGGACAACGTGCTTCTCATCGCCGCCACCAACCGAGCCGCCGACCTCGACCCGGCACTCATGCGCCCAGGCCGCTTCGACCGCAGCATTCACTTCGACTTGCCGCCCCGCGCCGACCGATTGGAAATTGCCGAGTACTACCTCGCTCGCAAGAGCCACGATCACACGGTCTCCGCAGCGTTCGTCGCCGATCTGACGGCTGGCTACACCCCCGTTCGTATCGAGCGGCTGTTGGACGAGTCGCTGGTGCTTGCGCTTCGCGCAGGGCTCAGCGAGATGAGTTTCAAGGATGTCATCGCCGCTCAGCTCGTCACCGAAGTCGGCCTTTCACACGATGTCGGCTACCACCCCGACGAGAAGCGTCGCGTCGCGATCCACGAATCGGGGCACGCGCTGCTCGCCGCGTTGGCGGGACGCGATGTCCGTTTGGCCAGCATCCTGCGCCGTTCGGGTTCGCTGGGCCTGGTCGCCCACGGCGATATCGACGAGCGTTACCTACGTACGCCGACCGACGCACATCATCTGATGGTCATCGCCATGGGCGGTCGCGCTGCTGAGATCCAGGAGTTCGGTGAGGCATCCAGCGGAATTGCCAGCGACCTGCAAGCGGCGACGGTGATCGCCGCGCAACTTGTCGGCATGTTGGGTGCCAGCAGCAGTCTGCTCAGCCTGGAGGCCGCCGATATGGCCGGCGCCCACAACCTGGTCGCCAAGGTCTTGCACGACGACGTCGCCCGCGAGAAGGCAGATCAATTGATGAATGCTGCTGCCGATCGCGCCGCGTGCACACTGTTGGAACATCGTCGGGCGCTGCTGGCGTTGGCCGACGCGCTGTGCGAGCACGACGAGCTGAACGGTGACGAGGTGCACGCCATCGTCGCCGCTGCGATGGTCAACTGATCGTTCGCATCCTTGGTCAGTTGCCCGGGTTGGGGCTCAGATGGTCGAAGCGGCCAGCAGGGCGGATGGTGCGGTACGCAGCCACCATCGGTGCCAGCTCGGCGGGTGCCGCCCCGTGGATGATGACGCTGTCGGCCCCCAGGTCCATTTGCCGTAAGACCGCGTGAGCGCACTCGATCGGTGACCCAAGGCCCGCCGACGAGAGCCAGTCGGCCGGTATGAGTGTGGCAATGTGCTCCAGCTCGACGGTGGTGGCAGTGTTGTCGATGGCGCTGCGAAACCCGGCCACCAGCGGGTCGGCGCGGAAGCGTTCGAGTACGGCGGGGTCCCACCCATTGGTTCTCACCATCAGATCGCCATAGCCCTGCAGGTAGCTCGCCATGCGCCCGACTGTCTTCTTCAATCGCACGTCTTCGGGCAACCAATCTCCGACCACCGCAAAGCAACTCCAAATGCGCACACTCGCCGGGTCGCGGCCGACTCGTTCGGCTTCCTCGCGCACGGTGCGGATCACGCGCAGCAACGTCTCGTCGGTGAAGAAGGTGTGCAACAGCACGGCATCGAAAGCTCGTCCGCCAAGCCGGAGACTCTGTGGGCCAAAGGCACTGAGCAGTAGCGGAATGTGCTCGTCGAACTGGGTGTCGAGGGCGAGCACCGGCCACGAACCAGCTGGGCCGTCGTGGCCGAGGATCACTTCACCTCGCCACATGCGGCGCATCAGACCTGCGAAGTCCTCCATCTGCGCGGTGGTGATCAATGGCAGTCCGTAGGCCTTCATCGCACGGTCAATGCCGCGACCAAGCCCGAGCGCGAAGCGACCACCGGTCAGTCGATGCATCGTGGTGGCGAAGCTGGCGGTGACGATGGGGTGACGGGTGTTGTGATTGGTCACCCCGGTGGCGACACCCAGCGTCTCGGTGACGGCTCCGGCGGCGCCCGACAACGTCACCACTTCTTTGATATTGAACCGTTCACTGAGGAAGACCGACCCCAGCCCCTGCAACTCACCATCGCGACACTCTGCCAGCAGGTCGGCCGGCGACGTTGGTGCTCCCGGCAGGCCATAGAAAGCAAGTTCGTTGAGTTGTTCCACGGCCAGCAACGTAGGACACTCCGCCCGCACGGACTCTCACCGGGCGCTTGGTGTCACTCAGTCGTCCTGGCCGTCGTCCTTGCTGTCGTCCTTGCCGTGACCCTTGCCGTGATCGGCCTTCTGGCCGCGACCGCTGTCGTTGGAGCTGTCGTTGGAGCTGTCGTCGGAGGCGTCGTCATCGGCCTCATCGACCTCGTCGGCTTCGTTGTCGACCTCGGTCGCGTCGGAGTCACCTTCGTCGGCATCGTCGCTGTGCTCGGCAGCATGCGCGGCGAGGACCGTCACGCAGTAGTCGTCGATGCTGACCGACCCGCCGTCCGCAGCCGTCTGCAGTTCCGAGAACGAAGGGTTGGCTGGCTTCTTGGCCGCACCGTGAGTCCATGCAGTGCACTTTCCGAAGTGGTCGGCAGTTTCCGGATCGTGCAGCGTCGTACTCGTCTCGGCATCGATTGCGGCGACGTCATCGACCTTCGCAACGTCGCTCTCTTCGTCGTCCTCCACGTCCAACGTTGTCGAGGTGGCTGCGGCTTCGGTCGTGGTGGATGCTGCGCCTGTGGTGGTCGATTCCAGGACGACGCTCGCTGAATCCTCAGCACTGAACGCCGACGGGAGCGCGCCGCCGGCCGCAGCTGCTGCGGCACCAGCGGCGAGGAACGTGACGGCCACGATTGCTGCCGCGCGCCGGGTGATACGAGTTGCGATCATGGAGAGCTCCCTAAGAATCGGTTGAACTGCACTCCTTGCATCGGCACCTTAGTCCCCCGAATCAAGGGATATTTTACGACGCTCGGGACCGGCGGCATAGCCTGATGCGATGGACTACACAGTCACCGCACTTGACGACATCGCCCCCAAGGTTGCAGGGGCCCGGGCGGCGTTCGGCACCGGCGCAACCAAGCCGATCGAGTGGAGACGGGCGACTCTGGTGCGCCTGCGCGAACTCGTCGAGCAGCGCGAGTCGCAGCTGCTGGATGCGTTGGCGGCCGACTTCGGTAAGCCGCGGTTCGAGGCGTGGACCACCGAGATCGGTTTCACCATCAGCGACATCAACCACACGTTGGCGCACCTCAGTTCGTGGATGCGCCCCGAGCGTGTCGGTACGCCGCTGGCCTTCCAACCGGGTTCGTCACACGTGGTGGCTGAGCCGGTGGGCGTCGTGTGCGTCATCGCCCCGTGGAACTACCCGGTGCAGCTGCTGTTGCTGCCGATGGTCGCGGCCATCAGCGCCGGCAACGCTGTGGTTGCCAAGCCCAGTGAGCTGGCCCCGAACACTGCCGCCGAACTGGTCTCGCTGATCGAGGCCATCGACGACCCCGCCATCGTTGCGGTGCAGGGCGGCGTGGCCGAGACGACGGAGCTACTGGCCCAGCGCTTCGACCACATCATCTACACCGGCAACAGCCGTGTCGCCCGCATTGTCATGCGCGCCGCGGCGGAGAACCTGACACCGGTCACGCTCGAGTTGGGCGGCAAGAGCCCGGCCATCGTCAGTCGACACGCCAACATCGACATCGCGGCCCGCCGCATTGCGTGGGGAAAGTTCATCAACGCCGGCCAAACCTGCATTGCACCCGATTACGTGCTCGTCGAAGAACCGGTGCACGACCAGTTCGTGGCCGCGCTCGGCACGCACATCGCCGAGTTCTACGGCACCGACCCGCAAACCAGTCCCGACTTCACCCGCATCGTCAACTCGCCGCATTTCCATCGTCTGGAGAAGCTGCTCGACAGCGGCAGCGTTGCGTTCGGTGGCATCACCGACGCCGACACGCGCTACATCTCCCCAACCGTCCTCACTGGCGTGACAGCCGACGACCCGGTGATGGGCGAGGAGATCTTCGGGCCGATCCTGCCGGTGATCGCAGTCGAGTCCATCGATGCCGCCATCTCGTTTGTCAACGAACGATCGGCCAGCGGCGACAAGCCGCTTGCCCTGTACACGTTCAGTGAGAGCGACAGCGAGAACGACCAGGTGATCGCAGGCGCCACCAGTGGCGGCGCTTGTGTCAACGGCACACTCCTGCACATCAGCAACCCCAACCTGCCCTTCGGCGGCGTGGGCGAAAGCGGTATGGGCGCCTACCACGGCAAGTTCGGATTTGATGCGTTCAGCCACCGCCGCGGCGTGCACGCGCGCAGTACGAAGATCGACCCCTCGATGATGTACCCGCCGTACACGGCCAAGAAGCAAAAGCTGATCCGCAAGGGCATGGCAATGGCCGACCCACGAGATGTCTTCGCCAAGATGCGCGGCTCGCTGCATCGGGGCAACTGATCATGGCCTTCGGCCAGCAATCGGGTCCGCCCGCAACCGGTAAGCAAATCCAGGAGCTGCTGTCGCTCCTCCACGAAGCAGGGCACTCCGACTTTCGCGACGCACGCGGACCAATGGGCTTCAACCAACGTCAGGCAGGCGGCAAGTTCAGCCGCGACGAGGCCGATGCGTTCATCGAGCAACTGCAGAACGAAGCCGAACAAGCGGAAGCACCCGCAGCCGAAGCGCCGGCTCCGGAGACTGTCAAGCCAGCCCCGAAGGCGCGCACAACTGCCGCCGCAACGGCGTTGGCCAAGATCCCGACGCCGCAACTCGCCGCCGAGCTGCAGCGGCGCGGCTGGATCGTCGTCGAGCCGTAGTTAGCGGGGCGTCAGCAGTGAGTTGACGTGGGTTTGTAGCTGCTCGATGCCGGTGCCCTTGGTAGCGCTGATCCACATGATGTCGCCCTGCTCCAGCTCGCAGAGGCGTGCCAGATCCTTCTTGCGCGTGGCAAGTTTGGACGGGCGCACTTTGTCGATCTTGGTGGCCACCACGGTGTGCGGCACGCCGCTGGCGCGCAGCCAATCGAGCATTTGCGTATCCAGCTTGGTCGGGCCGATTTCACCGTCGACCAGCACGAACACCAGCTCCAGATTCTCGCGCTCGATGAGATAGCCCTCGATCATCGCCTGCCACGTTGCGCGCTCGCGGCCGGGCACCTTGGCGTAGCCGTAGCCGGGGAGGTCGACGACCGTGCCACCCGACGGCAACACGAACATGTTGAGCAACTGCGTACGACCCGGCGTGTTGGACACACGGGCCAGCTGGCGGCGGTTGGCCATTGCATTGATCAACGACGACTTGCCCACATTGCTTCGCCCCACGAACGCCGCCTCACACGGGGTGGGTGGCAAGTCGGAGTAGCGCTTCGCCGAAGTGACGAAGGTGAACTGGAGAGGCACGCCGACACGGTAGCGGTAGCTATCGTCGGGCCGTGCCGTTTCTGCCACCGCAGACTCACCGCGATGCGGGAGTGCTGCTCACCACTCGTGGTATCCGCGGCTTTGTCGACGGCATCGTCAGCCTCTCCATCACGGCCCTGCTGCCGGTGTTCGGGTTCAGCGCCTTGCAGATCGGGGTGATCGTCACCGGGATGATGTTGGGGTCGGCAGCACTCACGTTGCTCGTTGGCACGAAAGGCCACGCGGTGCCTCGTCGAACGCTGCTCGTCGGCGGCTCTGCGCTGATGATGTTGAGCGGCGCACTGTTCGGAACGGCGACGTCGTTCGCGGCACTGTTTGCAGTCGGGGTGATCGGCACGCTGAACCCGACGGCGGGTGACGTCAGTGTGTTCCTTCCGTTGGAACAGTCGATGCTGGCCAGCACCACGCCGGCGATTTCGCGCACGGCGCTGTACGCGCGGTACGCGTTCATTGGTGGCATCGCCGGCGCACTCGGCACGTTGTCGATACGGATCCCGGAAGCGATTGCTCGGAACACGTCCGTCTCGGAGGAGACGGCGCTGCGTTGGTGCTTCGGCGTCTATGTCGTCGCCGGCCTCATCGTGATGTTGTTGTACCGCACCTTGACGAGCGATTCGGCCGCAACGGACGCCGTTGTTGCAGTGCCGCTGGGACGCTCGAAGCAGGTGGTCTACAAGCTGGCCGCGCTGTTCTCATTGGACGCGTTCGGCGGTGGTTTCGTGGTGCAGTCCATGCTGGCGCTGTGGCTGTTCCAGCGCTTCCAACTCTCCATTGGAGCGGCCGGCACACTGCTGTTCGTCACCGGCACGCTGAGCGCCGCGTCAGGGTTCGTCGCCGCCTGGCTGGCGGCGCGTATCGGGCTGGTACGCACCATGGTGTTCACCCACCTTCCCGCCAACTGCTTTCTCATCGCCGCCGCGTTCATGCCCAACGTCCAGTTGGCAGTGGTGATGCTGGTACTGCGAAGTCTGCTCAGCTCGATGGATGTACCCGCCCGCACCTCGTACGTGATGGCCGTGGTCTCACCCGCTGAGCGGGCGGCAGCCGCCAGCGTGACCAACGTGCCGCGCAGCCTGGCCGCGGCGCTACCTCCAACCGCGGCGGGCTGGATGCTGGACCGCAGCACGTTTGGGTGGCCGCTGATCATCGCCGGTACCGCCAAGATCATCTACGACCTGTTACTGCTGCGGCAGTTCCAACACGTGCTGCCGGAGGAGGAGCAGAAGGGCGAGGTTCAGGAGGCCCTGTAGGCGTTGAACGCCTCGGTGGCCAGCACCTGGCCGTCGCGGGTGATGACGCAACCCTCGTAGCCCGGCTGTTGCGCCAGCCAATACAGGCCGTCGATGCCCATCATGTAGAGCACCGTTGCGTACGCATCGGCGTCGGCCAGACGTGGCCCGACCACGGTTGCGCTGGCCAGGTCGGTGATCGGCTGACCGGTGCGGGGGTCGACGATGTGCCCGCCGCGTTCGTATGTTGCGCTTGTCGCAACCCCCAGTGGCCCCGCTGCCTCGAGGACGAAGGCCATTGCCATCGGGTCATCAGGATGTCGAATGCCGACACGCCAGGGCTTGCCGTTGTTGCTGAGGCCGCCGAGAGCGACGTCGCCGCCGGCATTGATGCAGAAGTCGAACGCGCCGCGCCGCACCAACAGGTCTACGGCGCGCTGCACCGACCAGCCCTTGACATATCCACACGGGTCGAACCGCGTGCCGTTGGGGGACGGAAGCGACCACACGTCGAACAGACCGTTGGTCGCTTCGCAGAGTTCGCCACATCGTTGCAGCACCTCACGCACGTCGTCGCCCACGATGGCATCGGTGGGCGCAAGCTCGCCGCGCCCCAACTGCGAGATCACACTGTCGTTCTTGTACGGGCTGAAAATCTCGTCGACCTCGTGAAACCACGCCACCAGTTCGTCGACGAGCGACCGATCGTGCGAGTCGACGATGTCGATGCTGATGGTGGTGCCCATCACCGCTTCGACGTGATGCAGGCTCATCACACGCCCGTTCAGCCGCTGACGCCGGAGGCGGCCTTGGCCGCATCGATGGCCGATTGCAGCGAGATGCGATAGCTCTTCGAGGTGTAGGTGGCGCCCGAGACCGTGTTGACATCGGCTGACTGCGCGGCGAGCGATTCGCTGATCAACGTAGGCAGGGCGCGCTGGTTGATGCTGACGCTCTTCCGTTCGCCGTCGGGGTATTGCAGGATCTGCACGTCGGTAACCTGGCCGCCCGAGTATACCACCTGCACCTGCACCGTTCCCC
>JANLPB010000138.1:0-3737 GCA_031366885.1 Ilumatobacteraceae bacterium | reverse complement strand
CCACCCGTGATGCAGGCGTCGATCATGCCCCAAGCGATCAACCGCGCCGCGTAGCCAATGGCGTGAGTGGAGGCAGCGCACGCCGTGGTGATGGTCTCGTTCGGGCCCTGCAGGCCATACCGCATGGAAATGGCTGCACCGGGAGCGTTCGGCATCATCATCGGAACGAGGAACGGCGAGACACGACGCTCGCCCTTCTCGATGAGAACCTCGATCTGTTCCTCCGTCGACCGCAGCCCACCTACGCCGGTGGCGAAGATGGTGCCGAAGCGACTGGAGTCGATGTCGGGTCGGCCCGACTGCTCGAAGCACTCGGCCGCGGCGGCCAAGGCGAATTGCTCCACCTTGTCCGCGCGGCGAGCTTCCTTCGCATTTGCGAAGTAGGGGGTTGGGTCCCAGTCGGCGATCTCCACCGTGCGACCGGTGGTGATACCCGGGCCGTTGAGGCCGGCCCAAAAGGCCTGCTTGCCGAGGCCGCAGGGTGCGACCACGCCGTACCCGGTGATTGCAACGCGCCGACCACGGTCGCCCATGATCGGTGGGAGCGCGGCCGGGGCGGGCATTAGAGCTTGCCGACGACGAGGTCGTAGGCCTGGCCCACGGTCTCGACACCCTCGAGGTCTTCTTCGGGGACTTCGACGCCGAATTCCTCTTCGAGGCCCATGATCAGTTCGACCAGGTCGAGGCTGTCGGCATCGAGGTCGTCGCCGAACTTGGCCTCACGCACTACCTGGTCCTCGGACACCGAGAGCACCTCGACGGCGACCTTCTGGAAACGGGCGAACAGTTCGTCACTCATGGACTTCTCCTTGTTGCTTGCTGCAACGGCATTGGGTTGTTGCAGATGATAATCGGGTGATGTGGTTGGTGGGTCAGTGACCCATGCCGAGGCCGCCGTCGACGGGGATGACTGCACCGGTGATGTATGCAGCGTCGTCGGATGCGAGGAATGCAACGACGCCGGCGATCTCTTCGGGTGTCGCGACGCGGCCCAACGGCACAGCTGCCGTCAGCTCGCTGAGGCGCTTCTCGTTCAACGCTGCGGTCATGTCGGTTGCAACCGGGCCGGGGGCGACGACGTTGCAGGTGATGCTGCGCGAGCCGAGCTCGCGCGCTACTGAACGTGCGAAACCGACCAGTCCGGCCTTGGACGCTGCATAGTTGGTTTGTCCAGCAGAACCCAGCAGGGCGACCACCGAAGAGACGAGGATGATGCGACCCCGACGAGCTCTGAGCATCCCCTGCGCAGCACGTTTGGTGACGCGGTAGGCCGCGGTGAGATTGGCGTCGATGACCGACGTGAAGTCCGTCTCGCTCATCCGCAGTAGCAGACCGTCGTTGGTGATGCCGGCGTTGGACACCAGGATCTCGATGGGGCCGAACTCGGCTTCGACTGCCGCAAAGGCAGCATCGACGGACGCGGTGGACGTGACGTCGCACTGCACGCCGAACAGACCCTCGGGTGCGGGAGAGGAGTTGTAGGTGACGGCCACCCGGTCGCCGAGTGCAGCGAACCGTTGTGCGCAGGCGAGGCCGATGCCGCGCGAACCGCCGGTGACCAGGACGACTCGGCTCACTGCAGTACCGACGCGTCGGGGGCTTCGGCCGTCGCGCCGCCCCAGCGGAGGACTGCGCTTGCAGACGTCATTCCGGCGCCGAAGCCGACGAGTAGCACGAGGTCGCCCTTCTTCACGCGACCGGCGTCGAGCGCATCGGCGAGTGCGAGCGGAACGGAGGCGGCCGACGTGTTGCCGGTGCGGTGCAGCACGACAGCGGTTTTATCGAGAGACATGCCGAGGCGGTCGAGTGACGCCTGGATGATGCGGATGTTGGCTTGGTGAGGAACGACGAGGGCGATGTCGTCGGCGACGACGCCCGCGTGCTGCATGCTCTTCGTGGCCGAGTCGACCATCACTCGAACGGCTCTGCGGAAGACCTCCTTGCCGTCCATTTGCAAGAAGCCGCCGACCTCGGCGTAAAGGAACTTCTCTGCTGCTCCATCCGCATCGAGATCCCAACCCAGTAACTGGCCCGGACCTTCGACGGCCTCCAGCACCACTGCGGCACTGCCGTCGGCGAACAAGATTGCAGTGTTGCGATCCGACCAGTCTGTGATGCGGGCGAGCGTGTCGGTGCCGATGACCAACACCTTCTTCGCTCCCATCGCGATCATGCCGTGCGCTTGCACCATTGCGTAGACGAAGCCACTGCATGCCGCGTTGAGGTCGTAGGCACCGCACTTCAGACCGAGCTCGTTCTGAACTGTGGGCGCGCTTGCGGGCACTGTGCGATCCGGCGTCGTGGTTGCGAGAATCAACGCGTCAATCGAGAGTGGGTCGACGCCAGACATCTCCAGCGCTGCCCGGCCGCTTTCGACGGAGAGGCCGACAGTGCTGCCACCGACACGGCGTTCGTGAATGCCCGTACGGTCGACAATCCAGTCGTGCGACGTCTCGATCGTCTTCTCGAGGTCGTGGTTGGTGACCACCTTGGGAGGCAGCGCAGTGCCCCAGCCAGTGATGATTGCTCCACGAACATTGGGCGGTAATGCGGGCATGGCTAGGCCGTCCTCAACCAGGCGATCGGTTGGCGCAGCGTGACCCGCTCGCCCTCGACCGCGATGTAACTCTGCAAGATGCCGGCGAAAGGTGACCGCACCTCGGTCTCGCCGATGTGGCCAACCACGGTGCCGACAGCGATGGTGGCGCCGTCGCGAATGTCGCCCAACGGTATGAAGACGCCAGCCGCGGGACTGACGACGAGCCGCTCAACAGCGAAGAGGTGCTCGCCCTCGTGCTGCGTCGTGGCCCGAGGCGCGCCGGCGTTGACCCAATCGAGCAGCTTGTCCAGTTCGTCGGGGGTTGACACGGAGATGGTGCGGGCTCCGTCGACCGTGCGCTTCGCCATCCCAGTGAGCACGCCGCCTGGCCCGAGTTCGACGAAGTCGCGGACGCCCAACTCCGACATGGCCAGCAGGCAGTGCTTCCAGCGCACGGGGCTGCTGAGCTGAGCTGACAGCAGGCTGCTCCACTCGGCGCCGGCGTCGTGAGCCCGCGAGTCGACGTTGGAGATGACTGGCACTTCTGTATCTCTCGGGTTCGCATCGGCGATGGCTTTTCGCAGGCGATCGCGTGCCGGTGCCATGAATGGAGTGTGGAAGGCGCCGGAGACTTGCAGCGGCATGACCTTCTTGGCACCGAGTTCCTTGGCGAACGCGCTGGCTGCGGCCACACCTTCGGGCGAGCCGGCGATGACGACCTGGCCGGGGGCGTTGAAGTTGGCGACCCACACGTCGCTGTCGGCGCGGCGACAGGCGACTTCCACCTGGTCGTCGTCGAGGCCGAGCACGGCGGCCATCGTGCCGATGTTGTCGTTGCCCGCATGGTGCATCGCGTCGGAGCGCTCGCACACCAGCCGCACACCTTCGTCGAAGCCGAGGGCGCCTGTGGCCGTGAGTGCGGTGTACTCGCCGAGGCTGTGTCCGGCACAGAAGCTGGGCTCGATGCCCAAACGTTCCACCGCGTCGAGCACCATCAGGCTGGAGACGAATGTCGTCAACTGGGCATTGCGAGTGTCGCGAAGTTCATCGGCATCGGCGTCGAGCAGGAGGCGGGCGACGTCGCGCTCGGCAACCTCGGAGGCCTCGGCCACAAGTTCCCAGCTGTCGTGGTCGGCCCAGGGGCGACCCATGCCCGGCCGCTGAGAGCCCTGGCCGGGGAAGGTGAACGCAAGCATGA
>JANLPB010000322.1:0-10067 GCA_031366885.1 Ilumatobacteraceae bacterium | reverse complement strand
GAATGAACCGCCCTCGGGTCGCTCGGCGGCGCTAGTCCTCGATGATGTCGAGGCCTTGCTCGCGGAGTCGAGCGAGGTTCTGCAGCATTCCCTGCAGAACCTCGGGGGCATGGCCCTCCCAGGTCCGCACCTCGTCGAGCACAATCATCGGGTGACGGGTTCGGTAGGACCGAGTGACGTTGCCGGGGAACTTCTTGTTCGTGACATTGGGGTCGTCTTCGAAAGGGCCGGTCGGCTCGACGATGTAGACGTGGCCACGCTCCGAGCCCTCCGCACGCGCCGCCGTGGCCAGTTCGGCCGCCCACACAGCCGGTTCGAGTAGCGCTGCGAAGTACACGTGGTTCGAGATACGGCCCTCGTGGTAGTTGGAGAGCTGGCCCGGGGACACGCGCTCACCGACGGCGAACGCTGTCTTGGTCCCGTGGAAGAAAGGTCCGGCCACGCGATCACAACTCTCGAGTGTCACTGGCGTGTAGCTCGTTGCATGTGCTGCAGCAATCGATTCGGCGATCGACGGCGTGCTCGTGACGTGTTCTTGATTCACCGAGGTGTTCTCCGATCGATGTCAGCCGAAGCGGGCGTGGACGGCTACGACCAAATCCTCGGCGACCGACTGGGCAAGCGCCTCGGTGGCGGCTTCGACCATGACGCGGATGAGCGCCTCGGTACCGCTTGCGCGGATAAGGATTCGCCCGTCGCCATCCAACGACCTCTCGGCCGCCTCGATCTCGGCTGACAGCTCGTCGGCGGCGTTGGGATGGCGGTCGCGCACCTTCACATTGAGCAGTACTTGCGGGTAGCTGGTCATCACTCCGCTGGCGAGCGTGGCGAGCGAGTGGCCGCCGTCGTGAACGAACTGGGCCAATCTCAGCCCGGCCAAGAGCCCGTCGCCCGTGGTGGCCAGGTCGCGGAAGATGATGTGGCCGCTCTGTTCACCGCCCACACTGTGCCCGTGCGCATCCAGCGCTTCCAATACGTAACGGTCGCCGACGGCGGTGGTCAGTACACTGATACCCGCGGCGGCCATCGCCTTGTGGAAGCCGAGGTTGCTCATCACCGTCACCACCACGGTGTCGGCGTGAAGTTGGCCCTCCTCGCGCAGCTGCAATGCCGCCAGCGCGATCAGCCGGTCGCCGTCCACCGGGTTGCCCCGTTCATCGATGGCGATCACGCGATCGCCGTCACCGTCGAACGCGAGACCCATCGACGCTCCGTGCGCCACCACCGCAGCCGCCAACGACTGCACGTGCGTTGCCCCGCACTGGTCATTGATGTTGCGACCATCGGGGGCGTCGTGAATCACCACGACATCAGCGCCGAGCGCACGAAACACTTCGGGCGCAGCGAGAGTCATTGCACCATTCGCGCAGTCGAGCACGACTCGCAGACCGTCCAGCGATGAACCCAGCGAGACAATGTGGCTCACGTACCGACCGAGCGAATCCGAGTGTGACGGCACTACCGCCTGCGGCGCAGCAGAAGCGGGATCCAACAGCGCCTCGATGGCACGTTCGACACTATCGGCCAGCTTCACGCCGCCCGGTGCGAAGAACTTCACGCCATTGTCCTGCCACGGGTTGTGCGAGGCGGTGATCATCGCCGCTGGCACCCCGCGCTGCGCCGATAACCACGCCAACGCCGGCGTCGGCACCACACCGACAGATACCGGTCGTGCACCTGCAGCCGCCAAGCCAGCGGCGACCGCTGCCTCGAGCACCGGACCCGACTCGCGGGTGTCGCGCCCGATCAGCCATTCACCGCCACCCAGCACCTGCGCGGCGGCCCTGGCCAACGCCGCGACGTAGCCAGTGGTCAGCACCGTCAGCGCCTCGGCCCGAACCCCGTCAGTTCCGAACTTGAGACTCATCGCACACTCCCTCGCAAAACGAACACAGCGCCCGCAGCTGGAAGGCTGGGGCGCTGTGACACGAATTGAAGCTGCTGGAAATCAGCGCTTGGTGTACTGCTTGGCCTTACGGGCCTTGACGAGACCGTACTTCTTGCTCTCCTTGCGACGCGGGTCGCGGGTGAGCAAGCCGGCCTTCTTCAGTGCCGGGCGAGCCTCGGGGTCAAGCTCGACGAGCGCACGGGCGATTGCCATGCGCAGAGCGCCGGACTGGCCGCTGATGCCGCCGCCGTGCATGGTGGCGTCGACGTCGTACGTCTCTTCGACGTCCATGACGCGCAGCGCCTCGGTGACAACCATCCGCTGCATGGCGGTGGTGAAGTACTCGTCGAACTTCTTGCCGTTGATGGTGTGGACGCCGGTGCCGGGGCGCAAACGAGCGCGTGCGACGGCTTCCTTACGACGACCGGTGGTCTGGGTGAGCGGCTTGGTGGCCATGTGTGTCGGTACCTTCCGGCGCTTCAGCGGGCCTTGGCCGCGGGGAGTTCGAGTGCAACAGGGTTCTGTGCCACGTGCGGGTGCGTCGGGCCGGCGTAGACCTTCAGCTTCTTGATCTGTTCGCGGCCCAGGGGGCCGTGGGGCAGCATGCCACGGACGCTCTTGCGAACGGCCTCCGCAGCGTCGCGCTCCATGAGGTGCTGGTACGTCTCGCTCTTGATGCCACCGGGGTAGCCGGTGTGGCGGTAGACGCCCTTCTTGGCGGCCTTACCCTTGGTGAGCACCACCTTCGATGCATTGACGATGACGACGTGGTCGCCAGTGTCGATGTGGGGAGCAAACGTCGGCTTGTGCTTGCCACGCAGCAACCGAGCAGTCTCGGTGCACATACGGCCAAGCACGAGATCCTCTGCGTCGATCACATGCCATGCACGCGTGATCTCGCTGGCCTTCGGGCTGTAGGTAGTCATCACTTCGTCCTTCACACGACTTCACCGCTGACGCCATCTCGGCTGCCAGGGAACCGTGAAATGATACGGGCATCGCGGGCAAAGCGGCAATCGCCAGCGCGAATGAACGCGATTTCAGCGAGGCCTGGGGGCCGGAGGTTCCACTGGATAACCGACCTCCCATAGCACCAGCCCGTGGGCGGGTGCTACTCGACCTGCGAATTGGCGGTCCTGGCCATGGAGAATGCCCCGCATCTCACCCGCATGCAGTTTGCCCATACCCACTTCCACCAGCGTGCCGACGATGGAGCGAACCATCTGGTGGCAAAAGGCGTTGGCCTCGATCTCGAATCGCAGGAGGCCGGGAACATCGCCGTTGACTTCCTTCCAGTCGGCCCTGAACACGTTGCGGCGCAGTGATCGTTCGTGGTCGCCAAGCTCCAACTTCGGCCGCCGGCAGAAGGTGGCGAAGTCGTGCTCGCCGATCAGCGGATCGCACGCGAGGTTCATCGCCCACAACTGCAAAGGCTGCATCACGTGCCACGCGGTGTGCACGGTGAACGGGTTGAGCGACGTCGAGTTCAACACGTGGTACCGGTACAAACGCGAGGTGGCGCTGTAGCGAGCGTGAAACTCGGGGTCGTTCGTCCACTGAAAGTCGCGCACTGCGATGTGTGGGCGGCACATGCTGTTGACCCGGCGCTGCAGCTTGACCAGGTCGAAGCCTTCTGGGAGATCACAACTGACGACCTGGCCCCAGCCGTGCACACCGGCGTCGGTGCGCCCGGCTCCGACCAGGTTCGCCGGGCCGCGCACGACCAACTCGACCGCTCGTCGAAGCTCGCCCAGCACGGTGCGCTCACCGGGCTGCTCGGCGAAGCCGGCCAGCTCGGTGCCGTCGTAGGCAACGGTGAAACGGGCCCGCCGGGTCACGAGGTGCCCGCCCAGGGCAGTGGTCCGAGCGCGTCGGCCTGCGGACCGGCGGCGGTGGCCAGCAACGCGGCGCCCAACTGATCCCACGCCGTGGCATAGTCGACTGCCGAGCCGCCGTTCAACAGCAGGACGAACTCGATCTCGTCGGGCGCGGTCACGAAGTAGCCGCTCAATGACTTCACTTCGTTCGGGTTGTGCAACGTGCCGGTCTTGCCTTGCAGCACACCGACCAAGCCCTCCTGCTCGAACGAATCGGCCAGCGTGGAACCGTCCTGCCCGGCAACGGCCAGCGCGGCCCCCACGCCATCGGTGGCGCTCCCCCGGCGCAGAACGCCCGCCAGCGCGGCGCACGTCAGTTGGTTGTCGTGGCTGAGCCCGGAGCCATCGGTCAGCGACAGCCCCGCAGTCGGGATGCCCCACGCGTTCAACCGGTCGATCATGGCTTGCAGACCGGCAGCACGCGTGCCGCTCTGCCCGACCGCGACACCGATCTCTTTCACCATCATCTCGGCCGTGAGATTGTCACTGGTCGCCAGCAGCTCGTTGAGAATTGCAGTGAGTGGCGCCGATTGAACGCTGGCCAGCACACCGAGACCTGTAGGCGCGATGCCCGCATCGGACCCACCAACGGCGATGCCCCTCTCGTCGAGCAAGTTTGCAAAGGTTTGCGCAGCCTTGGCCGCCGGCTGGTCGCTCTGCGCATCGTTGGTCGAGCGCGAATCGTTGATCACAAGAGCCCCGACCGCTCCCCCGTCAAAGGACGCCCGGACATCGTTGGCCCAACCCGGCGGGTAGCGCTCAGCGTCGTATCGACTGTCGTCGCCCAGCACCTGCCCGGTGATCTGTGTGACCCCCGCAGCGGCCAAGGAATCGGCCAGCGCTTCCACACTGGTGGCGTGAATCGGGGGGCGCTTGCGGCTACTGCTGGGTTGCGTGTACCACTGCTCGCTCAGCACCGGGTCGCCGCCGCCCACCAGGTAGACGTCGCCGTCCACCACCCCGTTGATCGGAGCCGGCCCGACGACTGTCGTGCTGAACGTGAAGTCGGGTCCGAGCACATCGAGCGCGACTGCGGCCGTGATGATCTTGAGGTTGCTCGCTGGAATCACCGCAACGTCGGTGTTGCGCGCGACGCGCTCGACGTCGTCCATGCCCAGCGACAAGCACGATGAGCCATCGATGGACCCCGCGAGCGGAGTAGCGGCGGCGACGAGCAGATCGCTCCGATGGTCGTGCGCCAGCACTCCGGGCGACCGGCGAACCGACAGCAATGGAGTCGACAAGGCAGCCGGCTGCTGAACCGGCACTGTGACTGGCGGCGCTGGCACCGTGGCCGGCGTTGCCCGGACATGGGCGTACAGCGCGAACACACCGAGCGCTAACGCTGGCAGCACAGCGCCGAGGGAGAGCGCCAGCACAGGACGGTGCGAACTGCTGGCCATGCCGTTGAGGATACGGGCGTTGATTACGGGTGGTCGCGGCGGCGTGAGGCGTGGTCGAGGTACGACAGCAACGCCAGCACGAGATAGGCGACAACAAGCGTCGGGCCGACGTACCGAATTGCCGGGTGATCCGGGTCGTGGGGCACCAGTGGGATCAGCGCGCCGGCCACGACGGCTGCAATGAGAAAGAAGACAGCACGGCGGTCCATCAGTTGAACACCTCCACGATCAGATACATCAGCATGGCAACGGCGGCCGAACCAGGAATCGTCAGAACCCACGCCCACGCCACCCGCCGAGCGATGTTCCAGCGGACGGCAGAGATTCGGTTCGCCGATCCGACACCGACGATTGCACCAGTGATCGTGTGCGTGGTGCTCACGGGAATGCCGTTGTACGAGGCGAAGAACAGGGTCGCCGCGGCGGCAGATTCCGCACAGACGCCGCCCATCGGCTCCAGGCGGGTCAGTTTGGTGCCCATCGTCTTGACGATCTTCCAGCCACCGAACATCGTGCCCAGTGCAATGGCGCCGTGGCACGAAAGAACGATCCAGAGCGGCAGTCCATTGGGGTCATCGAGCACGCTGGCGTCCAGCTTGTGCGCCCCGATCAGCAGCGCTGCAATGATGCCCATCGTTTTCTGAGCGTCGTTCGCCCCATGACCGAGGCTGAACGCGGCAGCGGACACCAACTGCAAACCCCGGAACGTTCGGTTGACAGCGTTCTTGTTGCGGATGCGGTGCACGATCCACATCACGATCACGATCAGTGTGAACGACAGCAGCAGGCCGACCAGCGGCGAGTAGATGATGAACACGCCGGTCTTGCGCAACGTGACCATCGTCTTGGCGGTGAAGACATCGGGCCCGACTTTCGCGAAGCCCGCCCCGACCATGCCGCCGATGAGCGCATGCGACGACGACGAGGGCAGGCCCAGCCAAGCGGTGAGCACGTTCCAGAAGATTGCGCCCATCAAACCTGCGAACACGAGGCCGATGGAAATGAACTCGGGCGACACAATCTTCGCGATCGCGTTCGCCACTTCGAGGGGCAGGAACAGGAAGGCGGCGAAGTTGAAAAATGCTGCCCACACCACCGCCTGCCACGGCTTGAGGACGCGCGTGGCCACCACGGTCGCAATTGAGTTGGCGGCATCGTGGAAGCCGTTCACAAAGTCGAAGACGAGCGCGATGCCGACAACGGCGATCACCATCAGGTTGGCCATATCAGGCGTGCTTCACCGCGATTGATTGCACTTCATCACTCGCGTCCTCGACAGCGTCGATGGCGCTCTCGATGGATTCGACGACGTCCTTCCAACGAAGGATGTCGAGCGCATCGTGGCGCCCACTGAACAGTTCGGCCATGACCGTTCGGTAGATCGCGTCGGCTTCGCTCTCCAGCCGCTCGATCTCGTCGATGATGGGGGTCAGATTGCGCAGCGTGCGAAGCCCGTGCACCAGCGCCACGTTGCGGGAGGTGATCTCGCACAGCACGCGTAGCAGCTCTTCGATACCGGGCAACTCGGTGACGATGTTGTGCTGAAACGCAGAGTCAGCCGCCGCGCGCATCTCGTCGACGACGTCGTCGAGCGCGTTGGAGAGTGACTGGATGTCCTCGCGGTCGAACGGCGTCACGATGGCGTGCTCCAGCTGCGATCGAATCTCGCGCAACACGCCGTCGGCCTGCTTCTCGGCAGCAACCACGGCCCCACTGGCGTCGCTGGACACCGGCAGGGAACGAATTGCCTGCGACAGCGCCACAGCGGTGTCGGCAGCGATCTGGGCCAGCTGATCGAACAGCGGGTAGAAGCTTTCGTCGCGGGGAATCAATCGGAAACGCATGTCGTCCTTAGTGGGGTTACATCAGCCGAGCGGACTATAGGCGGGTGGTGAAACCGCCGCCACACAACGCAAAAGGGGCGCCGCCCGAAGGCGACACCCCTTTGCAGTTCATGACCTTGAAATCAGACGAGCTCGATACGAGCCATCTGCGCGTTGTCGCCGTGGCGCGGGCCCAGCTTGAGAATGCGTAGGTACCCACCGTTGCGCTCCGTGTAGCGGGTGGCGACGTCGTTGACCAGCTTGTGGGTCATTTCCTTGTCGCCCAGGTAGCCCTGAATCTGGCGGATGCGGTGTACCCGCATCGGGCCTTCGTCCTGTGCCTTCTTGGCCTTGGTGATCAGCTTCTCGGCGATGGGGCGAAGGGCCTTGGCCTTCGCCTCGGTCGTCACGATGGCCTCAGCGGCAATCAGCGACGCGGTCAAGTTGGCCATCATCAAGCGTTGGTGCTGCGAGCTGCCGCCGAAGTTGCGGGCTCTGCGTGGTGTTGCGGGCATGGGGTTCTCCTCTTACGGCTTCGTGTGCTCAGCCGCGCAGCGTCAAGCCGCGCTCGTCGAGCTTCTGCTTCACTTCGTCAAGGCTCTTCTGCCCGAAGTTGGTGATGTTCAGCAGGTCGTCTTCGTTCTTCGTGAGCAGTTCGCCCACGGTGTTGATCTGTGCGCGCTTGAGGCAGTTACGCGGGCGCTCCGACAGGTCGAGGTCTTCGATCGGAAGATCGAGATCGGGTGACGTGCTGGCGGTGCTGGCCACTTCGCCCAGCTCCAGGCCCTGCGGCTCGTCACTGAGGTTGGCGATCAGGTCGACCAGCGAACGCAGCGTGGCGCCAGCCGAGGCGAGTGCCTCGCGGGGCGAGATGCTGCCGTCGGTCTCGATATCGATGACCAAACGCTCGTAGTTCGTGCTCTGCTCCACGCGAGTGGGCTCGATCTCGAACATGACCCGGCGCACCGGCGAGAAGATGGCATCGATCGGCACGACGCCGATAGTGCGGTTCTGCGAATCGCGGTCGCTCGACAGGTACCCGCGGCCGAGGCCGACGGTAAGGTCGACAGCGAGGCGAGCCTTGCTGTTCAGCGTGGCGATGACGAGTTCCTTGTTGAGGATCTCGATGTCGCTGGGGCACTTGATGTCGCCGGCCGTGATGACGCCGGGGCCACGCACGTCGAGACGCAGCGTGACTTCCTCGTCAGACGTCGAGGTGACAACAATGTCCTTGATGTTGAGGATGACGTCGGTGACGTCTTCGCTCACACCGGCGATGGTGTCGAACTCGTGCAATGCGTCATCGAAGCGCACCGCGGTGATGGCTGCACCAGGAATGCTGGAAAGCAGGCAACGGCGCAGTGAGTTGCCGATGGTGTGGCCGAAGCCGGGTTCGAGTGGGCCGACGGCAAAACGCTGACGTGCGGGGTGGTCGTCGCCGATTGCTTCGACGGTGGGGCGCTGAATGACGAGCATGACAATTGCCTCTGGTGCGGGGAAGGTGGCCGGGATTACTTGGAGTACAGCTCGACGATGAGCGACTCACGGACGGGAACATCGATGTGCTCACGCTGGGGCAGGTCGCGAACGGTGACCTGCTTGCCACCGTCGCCAACTTCGAGCCAGCCGACCACATTGCGGTCGAGTACGTCGAGGTTGTGCTGCACGATGATCATTGCCTGCGCCTTGGGCGACAAGCTGAGCACGTCGCCCTTCTTCACGCGGTAGCTGCGAATGTCGACGCGCTTGCCATTGACCTGGATGAGGCCATGGCTGACGAACTGACCAGCCTGCGGACGGGTGCTTGCCCAGCCAGCGCGGTACACGACGTTGTCGAGGCGCTGCTCGAGCAGGCGCAACAGGTTCTCACCAGTCGGGCCAGCAAGGCGCACGGCCTCTTCGTAGGTGTTGCGGAACTGACGCTCGAGGACGCAGTAGATGTACTTCGCCTTCTGCTTTTCCTGCAGCTGCGCGAGGTACTCGCTGGGGTTGCCGCGACGACGGGTGCGACCGTGCGCACCCGGGGGGAACGGACGACGCTCAAGAGCCTTGCGGCCCTTCTCGTTTTCGTAGATGTTGATGCCCAGGCGACGCGAGATGCGCACCTTGGGGCCGGTGTAACGAGCCATGTGATCAGGTCCTGCGGCGCTTCGGCTGACGGCAGCCGTTGTGGGGTACGGGGGTGACGTCCTTGATCGAGGTGACCTCGATACCGGTGTTCTGGATGCTGCGGACTGCAGTGTCACGACCCGAACCCGGGCCCTTCACCTGCACTTCGACGCGACGCAGACCGTGCTCCATCGCTGCACGGGCTGCCTTTTCGGCTGCCATCTGTGCGGCGAACGGGGTGCTCTTACGCGACCCCTTGAAGCCAACACCGCCGGAGGACGCCCACGAAATGACGTTGCCTTCGGTATCGGTGATGGAGACGATGGTGTTGTTGAACGAGCTCTTGATGTGGACGACACCATTGGTGACGTTCTTGCGCTCGCGCTTGCGGGGGCGGCGACCGCCCGGCTTCGGCTTCGCCATTACTTCCTCACAGCCTTCTTCTTGTTGGCGACGGTCTTCTTCGGGCCCTTACGGGTGCGAGCGTTGGTGTGCGTGCGCTGGCCGCGCACAGGGAGGCCCTTGCGATGGCGGACGCCCTGGTAGCACTGGATTTCGATCTTGCGCTTGATGTCTTGTGCCACGTCGCGGCGCAGGTCGCCCTCGACAGTGATGTTGGTATCGACCCATGCGCGGATCTGGTTGATTTCATCTTCCGTCAGGTTGCGGACCCGCTGGTTGGGGTCGAGGCCCGTGTCGGAGCAGATGCGCTGCGCCGTGGGCTTGCCGATACCGAAGATGTAGGTGAGCGAAATTTCCAGCCGCTTTTCGCGGGGAATGTCGACTCCGGAGATACGTGCCATCGTGCGATCTTCTCTTTCAGCCCTGGCGCTGCTTGTGTCGGGGGTTCTCACAAATCACACGCACGCTGCCATGGCGACGGATGACCTTGCACTTCTCACAGATTTTCTTGACGCTCGGTCGAACCTTCATGGATGCGTGCTTTCGTGTGCTGCTTGTTGGACAA
>JANLPB010000319.1:0-9991 GCA_031366885.1 Ilumatobacteraceae bacterium | reverse complement strand
GCCTGATGGCATCCAATGCAGGCATCGGCCAGCAACTCCAAAAGCAGATCGGTCAGACCGGTATCCCGGTCTACAACGTCGCGAATGCGTGCGCCACCGGTGCGACTGCGCTGCGCACAGCGATCATGGCGGTCAAGTCGGGTGAGGTCGACATGGGTCTTGCCGTCGGCGTCGAGAAGTTGGCCGGCGCTGGCCTGTTGGGTGCGGGCGGGCGTCCGAAAAGCGACAAGAACGAATGGAGCCCCTCCGGCCGTTTCGGTGCGGTGACCAGTACCGACGGCCGGATCGGAACCGACAGTATGCCCGGCGTGTTCGCTCAGGTCGGTATGGAATACGGGCACAAGTACGGCGGCACCAGCTTTGAGCTGTTCGCCAAGATCAGCGAGAAGAACCACGCGCACAGCACCCTCAACCCATTGGCTGCGTACACGAAGCGGATGACGCTGGACGAGATCATGAACGACGTCATGATCGCCTACCCGAACACCCGCCCGATGTGCAGTGCCAACTGTGATGGAGCG
Organism: Ilumatobacteraceae bacterium; assembly: GCA_031366885.1. Lineage (GTDB taxonomy): Bacteria > Actinomycetota > Acidimicrobiia > Acidimicrobiales > Ilumatobacteraceae > UBA668. The sequence goes on along the minus strand of JANLPB010000319.1, from coordinate 9,470 downwards.
GCGGCCGCCGTGGTGGTCAGCGGCGCGAAGTTGCGAACGCTCTCGCTCGAGCAGCAGCGTCGGGCCATCAAGGTGTCTGCCTCGGTGCTCACCAGCGACCCGTATGAGGAGGGCTGCCAGGTGTTGCCCAACGTCAACACCCTCACGCGCAACGCAGCCAAGATTGCGTACGAGCAGGCCGGAATCGGGCCGTCCGACCTCGACTTGGTCGAGCTCCATGACTGCTTCGCCACCGCCGAACTGGTGCATTACGACAACCTGATGCTGTGTGAGGAGGGCGGCGCCGCCGACTTCTTCAACTCCGGCGCCACCTGGCGCGACGGCAGCATGCCGGTCAACGTCTCTGGCGGCCTGGAGTCGAAGGGTCACCCGATTGCCGCCACCGGCATCGCCAATATCTGGGAGGTCTGTCATCACCTGCGTGGCGAAGCAGGCGATCGTCAGATCAAGGGTGCGAAGGTCGGCCTCGCCCATGTCATCGGCCTCGGCTCGGCATGTGGCGTGCACATCCTGGAGAGCTCCGGGCTGTAGGACCTCGCCGTACTCGTCGTTGTCGACGACGCGCTACTCTGCGGTCAGCGGTGCGTAGTGACAGGAGCGCTTCACGATGACGGCAGCTATGCGACGTAGGACCCGGTGGGTCAGCCTGGGAATGGTGGCGGCGCTCTGCGCGACCGTTGCGACGGTGCAATCGGCCAGTGCTGGCCCGGGCACCGTGACCACACTCCAAATATTGACAGTCTCGGACTGGCACGCGCAGCTCGACCCCCTTTCGGTCAGTGGCGTTTCAATCGGCGGCGCCCCCGCCCTCTCGGCGTACTTCAGCGCTGAGCGCGCCAGCAATCCCAACACGCTGACGTTCACGGCCGGCGATGCATTCGGAGCGTCCCCGCCGCTCGCCGGGTTCTTCGATGAAGTCCCTGCGATCAGAGCGATGAACCTGATGGGCTTCACCGCTGACACACTTGGCAATCACAACTTCGACGGCGGCGCCGCCGAGCTGGAATCGCTGATCGAACTCGCCGACTTCGATTACCTGTCGGCAAACCTGACGAACCGCGCCACCGAGCTCCCGGGCTCGTACCCGTGGAAGGTCTACGAAATTGGTGGCATCAAGGTCGGTGTCGTCGGCATCACGAACCCCGAGGCACCAAGCCTCGTATTCCCCGGCAACTTCGCCACCATGGTGCCCACCGACCCGGTGCCCGCTGCAAACCGAGCCCGCGCAGCGATGCAGAAGGCTGGTGCCAAGGTCACCATCGTGCTGACACACATGGGCGTGACGGGCACCGACGCCACAGGGTCAGCCACAGGGCCGCTGATTGACTTCGCCAATTCGATCGGCGGCTTCGACGTCATCGTCGGCGACCACACCGACGTGCAGTACACCGGCACGCACAACGGGGCGCTGGTGGTCGAGAATCGTTCCAAGGGCCTCACGTATGCCGCTATCGACGTGCAGGTGGACAACAAGACCGGCAAGGTCAAGTCAGCCAGCGTCGGGTTCGTCGACCCCGTCGTCGCAGGGGTCACACCCGACCCTGCAATCGTCGCCATGCTGGCGCCTTACCGCACGCAGTTGGCGGCAGCGTTCGACGGCAAAATCGGCGTCGCGACCGCTCGATTCCCTCGCGGCGGGAATGTGGAGCGCAGCGGCGAGGCGGCTATCGGCAGCCTCGTTGCGGACTCGATGCGCCTCACCTACGGCACCGACATCGGGTACACCAACGCCGGCGGTCTGCGGGCCTCGCTGCCCTCCAGCTATGTGCCCCTCGACCTCACGCTGAACCGGGCGATCGCGCCGTATGACCTCGTTGTCGGCGACGTGTATACGGTGCTGCCCTTCGGCAACATCGTGGTGACACGTCAGATCACAGGCGCGCAGCTGTGGGCAGCGCTGGAGAACGGGGTCAGCCAGATCAACGCATTCACTTGCAACGGGGCCGACGGACGGTTCCCGCAGATCTCGGGTTTCCGCTTCTCGTTCAGTTGCTCGGCGTCGCCGGGCTCACGAGTTACCGCCGTCTCACTGAACAACGGAACTGCCGTGGACAATTCGTCGGCGTTCACCTTGACGATGGCTACCAACGACTTCGTGAACAACGGCGGCGACTCCTACCTGATGTTCAAGGATGGGCAAGGCGTGACGCGCGACATCATGGCCAACGTGTTGTTGGACTACGTCACCGGCCTGGGCACGGTCACGCCACTGATTGATGGCCGAATTACCAAGTTGCCGTGACCGCACGGCGCCGAGCCATGGTGGCGGTGGTGCTGTGGTGCACCACTACCACCGCAGGCTGCGCGAGCGGTGACGGCGCTGCCTCAACGCCAGGGGCGCCGGGCGTCATTGCTGTGACGATGACCGACAACCGCTTTGAGGTACCAACTCTCACCGTCGCAGTTGGGGACGTGTTGACCTTTCGCTTCACCAATCTCGGCGCCGTTCAGCACGAGGCAGTGGTCGGTGACGAGATGTTCCAGATGGGCCACATGGATCACCAGCACATGCCGGGCGATGTCATGGCCAATTCGATCATGGTCCAACCCGGCGGCATCGCGGACCTGACCTACCGGTTCGATCAGAGTGGGGTCGTGCTCATTGGGTGCCACGAACCGGGCCACTACGAGGACGGCATGGTGGCGACGATCAACGTCACCGGCTGACGCTGTGGTGCCCGACTGGTGAGTTGACGGGTAGCGACTCGACTGGCGCGTCAGCCCTTCGGGCAGGTCGTTTCAAAGTAGGCACTGAGGTTCTCGCTGGCCGCCGCCACCTCTGGTGTGCTGAGTTCCTGCATTGCCTTCATCACTTCAGGGTTCGACATGTCGTTGTTGTACTGCTTCATGACCTCTCCGAGCTGCTTCATGGCGGCCGACATGATGGCGACCTCGCCCTTGAGCTCATCGGGCACGTTGGCCTCGACGTCGCCAAAGACCTTGGCAACATCCACCTGCTCGCCAGCGGGGGCGAAGGCCTGCGCCATGGCTGCGATCATCTGCGCGTAGATTGCCCGACAGTCGCCCGCCAAACCCGTGGGAAGGGTGAGGTCAGACGGGAGCGAGAGATCTGACGCGACGGACCCGTCCGACGCAACACTGACCTTACTGATCGACGTCTTTGTGTCGCTGTTACAGGCGCCAAGGCCGACAAGCGTGGTCGCTGCGAGGGTGAGACAGAAAATGCGGTTCATGTTGTTGCTCCTGGTGCGATGGGTGGCCCCGACACTGCGACTCCACACGGAGTGGCCGGAATCCATGAAGTGTCGCAGATGTCAGCCCAACTGGACAGTGAGGTCTGTCACTTTCTCCGACGGGAGCTGGCACACGTGGTCGCGGCACACGTAGGCGGCGCCGTCGCGACGCTGGTGCCACAGCGGACTGTCATACGGCTCTCCCCACGCAACGACGGCGTCAGGCAGCCAGTGGCGGCGGACCTCAGCGAGTAGGTCGGGACGGTCACCGGTGACGACGATCTCAGTGGTGCCCGCAAGTCGCGTGGCGATGGCAGCGAGGGCCTGCGAGAACGCAGAAGGGGACTGCGGGATTGCCCGAGCAAGAAGGCGGACGATCTGGTCGGCATGGTTGTTGTAGCGAGCCTCCCCGGTGAGTGCCCCCAGGCGAGCGAGCGCGACGGCGGCAGTCGAGTTGGCCGAGGGCGTCGCGTTGTCCAACAGTTCCTTTTGTCGTGCGACCAGTTGTTCACCGTCGTCGGGGGTGGTGAACAGGCCGCCGCGGCCAACGTCCCAGAAGTGGTCGAACAGCACGTCAACCACTTCGCATGCGCTGGCGATCCAGCGCGCCTGCCCGGTCAGCTCAGCGAGCCGGGTGAACCCGTCGATGAGGGTGGCGTGGTCGGCGGCGAGGGCGCCGTGGCGAGCTTTCGGCTCACCGTCCGAGTGAAATGATCGGTGCCAGCGGCCGTCGGTGCCGCGCAACTCGCGAAGGAGAAACTCTCCGCTGGCGATGGCCGCCACCGTCCAGTCCGAGCGGTCAAATGCAGCCGCTGCCTCACAGAGCGCGGCCAGCATCAGGCCGTTCCACTCCGCGAGAACCTTGTCGTCCAGTGCCGGGTGGAGCCGCAGCGTGCGGGCTTCGAAGAGCCGCTGTCGAGCCTTCTCGATGTGCGGCGGGCGGACCAGCTGTCCACGATGGTGCAGCCGAGCCGGGATCGTGCGGCCCTCGAAGTTGCCGTCGTCGGTGAACTCGTACCAGTCGAGTGCAGCGCCTGCTTCGTCACCCAGGACGGCTCGAACTTCGTCGACCGTCCAGGTATGGAAGAGCCCCTCGTGGCCGTGCCCGTCGGCATCGGGGGAGTCCGCGTCCTGCGCGGAGAAGAACCCGCCCTCAGGATGACGAAGCTCGCGCAACACGTACTCCACGGTCTCCTCGACCACCTGGCGGTACCGATCTTCACCGGTGAGGAGCGCGGCGTGCGTGTACACGCGGATCATCAGCGCCTGGTCGTACAGCATCTTTTCAAAGTGCGGTACCAGCCACTGAGCGTCGGTCGAGTATCGGGCGAAGCCACCACCGATGTGGTCGTAGATGCCGCCGCTGGCCATCGCATCCAGCGAGGTGGTCAGGATGTTCATCCGCTGTTCGTCGAGTTGCATTACCAGCGAACGGGCGATGAGGTCGAGGCTCATCGTGGATGGGAACTTCGGCGCGCTACCGAAGCCGCCCCACTCCGGGTCGAACTGGGTGCCGAGCTGCGTCAGTGCGGCCTCGATCATTGCTGGCCCGGGATAGTCGGCAACGGGCAGCACCTTCGCCGAACGCTGCAGCGCCTCACCGAGTGCGGTGATGTTCTGGTGCAGGTCGTCGGGGCGGGTCCGCCACACATCGTCGATCGCGGCCGTCAGTTGCAGAAACGCCGGCTTGGGGTAGTAGGTACCGCCATATAAGGGCTCGCCCTGCGGGTTCATGAAGACCGTCATCGGCCATCCGCCGCGACCGGTCATCGCCTGCACTGCGTCCATGTACAGCGCGTCGACGTCGGGTCGCTCCTCGCGATCGACCTTGACGTTGACGAACAGCTGGTTCATCTGCTCGGCAACCTCGGCGTCCTCGAAGCATTCGTGGGCCATGACGTGGCACCAGTGACAGGCCGAGTAACCGACGCTCAACAGAATTGGCACATTGCGTTCCTTGGCGGCAGCGAACGCCTCGGCCCCCCACGCGTACCAGTCGACCGGGTTATCTTTGTGTTGCCGCAGGTAGGGGCTGGTTTCCTGCGCAAGCCGGTTGGCGGTCATGGGCTCACGGTACCGCCGGACAGTCGACCAGCGCCCGAGGTGCTACTTCAGGAGGTCGATCCACGGGTGGCCGGGCAGGGTGAGGCCCAGAGCGTTAGCGAGCCACACTGCGGCATCGGTGCTGAGTTGTCCGCCGGCTCTCGTGAAGTCGAGAGCGTTCTTTGGTGCCATGGTCTTGGCCATGTACAGAAGTTGGATCTCCGGGCATACCACCGGCATCCCGTCGGCGCCGACAACGACGACGTCCTTCATCGGGCGCGTCACCCGGTCGTCGCGCCGGAAGCGCCACACCGTGTCGGTCGCCGTTTCTGCGAAGATGTCGAACGTGTCGTCGGCGGAACGTGCCTGGAGCTGAAACGCCGGTGCCTCCAAGAGATGGCCGCGCCACGGCCGCCACTTGCCGCCGCGCGGGTCCAGGCAGAACAGCTGCCACTCGCCGGAGAGTGCGGCGTGCACTGCCGTCAAGTCGCGTCGACGCACGACGACTTCGACGTCGTGATGCTCCCTGGTGTGTGCGCCCAGCCAGAGATCGATGGCCCAGCCACCCGCAACCGCCCACCACACCCCACCGTCGCGCATGGCGGCGGCCGCTGGTGCGACGGCGGCCCACTCGTTCAATGTCGTGCGGTCAGGCGCCTACGGCGTGGTAGCCGCCGTCGACGTGCACGACCTCGCCGGTGGTGGCGGGGAACCAGTCGCTGAGCAGCGCGACGCACGCCTTGGCGACGGCGGACGAGTCGGTGACGTCCCAACCCAGTGGCGCGCGGTCATCCCAGATGTCCTCGAACTTCTTGAAGCCGGGGATGCTCTTGGCGGCCATCGTCTTCACAGGGCCGGCAGCGACGAGGTTGCTACGGATGCCCTGCGGGCCCAGCTCGCGCGCCAGGTAGCGGCTGACGCTTTCGAGCGCCGACTTTGCCACGCCCATCCAGTTGTAGGCCGGCCACGCCACGGTGTTGTCGAAGTCGAGCCCGACGAACGCACCGCCCGACGACATCAGCGGAACGAAGGCTTCGGCCAACGCTTTCAAGGAATACGCACTGACGTGCAACGCAACCGCGACATCGGCCCACTGCGGCGCCAGGAAGTCTTCGCCGAGGCACGCCTCCGGGGCGAAGCCGATGCTGTGCAAGACGCCATCGACGCGACCCCACTTCTCGGCGAGGGCATCGCGCACCGAAACGAGGTGCTCGGGGTTGGTGACATCCAACTCGAAGACATCGACTGGCTCGGGCAGCTTGCGTCCCGTTCGCTGCGTCAGGCTGAGCGCGCGCCCGGCGCCGGTGAGGACGATGTTGGCGCCCTCCTGCTGCGCTAAAACCGCCACGCCGTACGCCAGAGAGGCATCGGTCAGTACGCCAGTGATCACGATGTTCTTGCCGGTGAGGAGGCCCATGTCAGCGACTGTAACCGCGAGCGGTGGGTGTGCAAGGCTGACCGGATGCGTATTGGCATTCTTGGAGGTACCGGCCCCGCCGGGAGCGCGCTGGCGGCGCGTCTCGCATCGGTTGGTTACGACGCCGTCATCGGTTCGCGTTCGAAATATCGCGCGATGGAAGCCCGCGACAGCCTGGTCGAGAAGTGGCCCGACCTCGCGCCGCGGCTGTCCTACGGCGACAACGCGGCGGCAGCAGCCTGCGACATTGTCGTCATCGCCACCCCTTGGGATTCGGCGGCGACGACGGCACAGGAGAATGCCGACGCACTCGCCGGCAAGATCGTCGTCAGTATGGCCAACGCGCTGGTTCGCGTGGGTCACGAGTTCCAACCATTGGTGCCGCCGCGTGGCAGCGTCGCAGCACACGTGCAGGCAGCCGTTCCGCGTTGTCGGGTCGTCGCCGCGTTTCATCATCTGCCGGCCACCGAGCTGGGTCATATCGGCCAGCCGATCGACAGCGACGTCCTGATCTGTGGCGACGACGCCGCCGCGGTGCTCACGATGAGCGACATCGTGTCGGCCATTCCGGGCTGTCGCCCGCTTGACGCCGGCGAACTTTCCAATGCCACAGCCATCGAGGCCTTCACCGCCGTATTGCTGCAGCTGAACGTGCGGTACAAGACGCGTGTCGCCCCCAAACTCACCGGCATCAAGGGCGACCCACGGGTGGAAAAGGCAGCGGCGAAGGCCGCCGCACTTGCGGCGAAGGCGGCCGAGATGGCCGCCGGCGCAGCCGAAACGGCGGCCCCGGAAGTAGCGTCACCGGAGTGACGATGCGTTTGTACGACACCGCCCGCCAGGCAGTGGTGCCATTCGAGCCCGGTGAGCAGGTGCTGATGTACACCTGCGGGATCACCCCATACGACGCCACCCATCTGGGCCACGCGTCCACCTTCATCGCTTACGACGTGCTACAGCGGCGCCTCATCGACAAGGGCCACTCGGTCAAGTGTGTGCGTAACGTCACCGACGTTGATGACCCGTTGTTCGCCAAGGCTCGTGAGCTGGGCGTTCACTATCTCGACCTCGCTGCAGGCGAGGAGGCGCGTTTCGAGCGTGACATGGTCGCCCTGAACGCGTTGCCGGTCTCCAGTTCGCCCCGCGCTTCCAGTGCCATTCCCGACATCCGTGGGTTCATCGGTATGGTGCTCGACCGCGGGTTCGCCTACGAGGCGGGCGGCAGCGTGTACTTCGACGTGTCGAAGTTCCCGTCGTTCGGCACCGTCAGCCACTACTCCGAAGAGCAGATGCTGGACTACGCCCGTGAACGAGGTGGCAACATCGGTGACCCGCACAAGCGGCACCCGCTCGACTTCGTCTTGTGGCATCCCTCGCTGCCCGACGAGCCAAGCTGGGACACCATGTGGGGTCCAGGCCGGCCCGGATGGCACATTGAATGCAGCGCGCTTGCCTTGCGCGAACTCGGCACCACCATCGACCTTCATGGTGGTGGCAGCGACCTCATCTTCCCGCACCATGAGTGTGAGCGGGCACAGAGCGAGGCGGCCACCGGTGAGCAGTTCGTCAAGCACTGGATGCATGTGGCGATGGTGTTCATGGACGGTCACAAGATGTCGAAGAGCCTGGGCAATCTGGTGTTCGTCGACAAGCTGCGCACCGAGTGGGATCCACGAGCGATTCGTCTTGCGATCATCGAGCACCACTACCGTCGCGAGTGGGAGTGGGACAACACGCTGATGCCCCGCAACGCCGCCCGCCTGCAGGCGTGGGCCGCAACCAGCGGTGAATGCGGCGTGGTCGACGAGGTTCGGGCGGCCTTGGACGACGATCTCGACACCCCGGCAGCGTTGGCCGCTGTCGACGTCGCCGCCGCCGCAGGGTTGGGCGTACACGAAGCTGCCGCGCTCTTAGGGGTTCTGCTCTAGCGACAGCTGGCGACTATGCTCCGCGACATGACGTCGGAGCACCGCAGCGCATGAACGCCGAGGGAGCCGGCACGCTGCAAACACGGTTTCGACGCGTGGTACGGCCCGTGGCAAACCGGCTGTGGCGGTTCCACCTGGAGGGTTTCGACCAGCTTCCGGCGGAAGGCCCGGCCATCCTGTGCCCGAATCACATCAGCTTTCTCGACTCGGCATTCCTGATGCTGCACGTGCCACGGAACATCAGTTTCGTCGGCAAGGCCGAGTACATGGATTCATGGAAGACGAAGTACATCTTTCCTGCAATGGGCATGATTCCAATCGACCGCGGCGGCGGCGACAAGAGCCAAGCGGCATTGGATACAGCTGAGCGGGTACTTCGCCGCGGTGAGTTCTTCGGCATCTTTCCAGAGGGCACCCGCAGTCGCGATGGATACCTGTACAAGGGCCGCACGGGTGCTGCTCGGTTGGCGCTGAAGGTTGGCTGTCCCATCTTTCCGGTCGGAGTGATCGGTACTCGTGAGATCCAGCCGCCGGACGCGAAGCTGCCCAAGATCCGTATGGACTGCTCCATCAAGATCGGGCGTCCGATCAATGCTGCGCGTTACAAGAACCGCGGCGACGACCACATGGTGTTGCGTCAGATCACCGACGAGTTGATGTACGAAATTCGCGAGCTCACCGGCCAGGAGTACCGCAACGTGTACGCCGGTAAGACCGCCGAGACTGAGCCGACGGTCGCCGCGAAAGTGGCCAACGTCAGCGACGCCGACGCCAGCCGCATCGCGGTCGGCGCGGTCAGCGCCGCCGCCGGCGACTAGCCGCCCCCGCGACCTCCGAGTGCCACGCATCCTGTCGGAGTGTCTGAACGCCATGCGAGTGAGTACTCGT
>JANLPB010000311.1:0-3346 GCA_031366885.1 Ilumatobacteraceae bacterium | reverse complement strand
CACCGTTGGCTTCCCTGCCCTCGCCACCACCAGTGCCGGCTTTGCCGCGACGCTCGGTCAGCTCGACATGACCGTTGGCCGCGACGACCTGGTGGCGCACGTCGGCCGGCTGACAGCGGCCACGCACCTCCCGTTCAATGTGGATTCAGAGCGCCTCTACGGAGAGGATGCTGCCGGCATTGCGGAGTGTGTGGCCTTGCTGGCGGGTGCTGGCGCGGCCGGCTGTTCGATCGAGGATTGGAACCCGGCGACAGGCCAGATCGACCCGCTGGAGTTATCGGTAGCGCGCGTCTGGGCCGCCGCCGAGGAAGCGGGCCGGCATGAAATGGTGCTCACCGCGCGCTGTGAGAATATGTTGCACGGCATCACCGACCTCGACGACACAATTGCCCGTCTATGCGCGTATCGCGATGTCGGTGCGGAGGTGGTGTACGCCCCCGGCCTGTTCGAGATCGAGCACATCGCCCGCGTGGTTGCAGAGGTCGGCGTGCCGGTGAACGTGCTGCTGTTGCCAGGTGGCCCGACGGTTGCGCAGTTGGCTGTGACAGGCGTGCGACGGATCTCGCTGGGCAGTTACTTCGCGAACGCAGCGAATGCTGCGGTCATCAACGCCGCTGTGCAGTTGCACGCCGAAGGCACCATCGAACCGTCCGTGTTCGACCGGCAGCTGATGCGCACGGCGTTCACGACCCTGCCGTAGTGTGATCAGGCCCGCTCAGGCGTTCTCGCGCAGGCGGAAGCGCTGCACCTTGCCGGTCGCGGTCTTCGGCAGCGTGTCGATGAACACGACGGAGCGCGGGTACTTGTAGGGCGCGATCGCAGCCTTGACGTGTTCTTGCAATCGCGTCACCGTGGCATCGTCAGCGAGCACGCCGTCCTTCAGTACTACGTGGGCCTGCACGATCTGGCCGCGTGCTTCGTCGGCAACCCCGATCACTGCGCATTCGGCGACATCGGGGTGCCCCAGCAACGCCGCCTCCACTTCCGGGCCGGCGATGTTGTAGCCCGACGAGATGATCATGTCGTCGCTGCGCGCCGCGAAATGGAAGTAGCCGGCCTCGTCCTGCATGAACGAATCGCCGGTGAGGTTCCAGCCGTCGCGCACGTAGGCGCGCTGGCGGGTGTCGCCCAGGTAGCGGCAGCCAGTGGGGCCACGCACAGCGAGCGAGCCGATGGTGCCAGGCGCGACTTCGCGCATGTCGTCGTCGACGATCTTCGCCTCGTAGCCGGTGACGGGCCTGCCGGTGCATGCTGCCTGCGAGTCGCCGAAGCGGTTGGAGATGAAAATGTGCAGCATCTCGGTGGCACCGATTCCGTCCAGCATGGGCTTGCCCGTCTTCGCGATCCAGGCGTCGTACACCGGTGCCGGCAGTGTCTCGCCGGCGGAGACCGCGGCGCGCAATGACGAGAGGTCGGCGCCCGCGTCCATCGCCGCCAGCATCGCCCGGTACGCGGTTGGCGCGGTGAAGCAGACGGTGGCGCGGTACTCCTCGATGATCGCGATCAGGTTCGGCGGTGAGGCGTTCTCCAGCAGCGTTGCCGCGGCACCGAAGCGCAACGGGAAGATTGCCAACCCGCCGAGTCCGAACGTGAACGCCAACGGTGGGGAGCCGACAAACACGTCGTCGGGGGTCACGCCCAGCACCTCCTTGGCATAGCCGTCGGCGATGATCAGCAGATCGCGATGGAAGTGCATCGTTGCCTTCGCCTCGCCGGTGGTGCCCGACGTGAAGCCAAGTAGGGCAACGTCGTCGCGCCCGGTGCGAACGGCCTCGTAGCGCACCGATTTGTGCAGTGCGACTCGGTCCAGTTCGGCATCGTGATTGGCGGTGCCATCGAAGCCGACGACCTTTGTGAGGAAGGCGCTGTCTTTCGCGCAGGCCACGATCTCATCCATCAGCCGTGTGTCGCACAGTGCGATGGTGATCTCGGCCTTGTCGACGATTTTGCTCAGCTCGCCTGCGCGCAACATCGGCATCGTGTTCACGACGACCGCCCCAGCTTTGGTGGCTGCCAGCCAGCACGCCACCATCGCAGGGTTGTTGGCCGAGCGGATCAACACCCGATTGCCGGGCCGCACGCCGTAGTCCTCGGTGAGCGCGTGGGCCAGCCGGTTGGTCCAGTCGGCCAGCTCCTTGTACGTACGACGACGACCGTTACCTATGAGCGCGGTGTTGTCGCCCAGTCCCTGCTCGACGATGCGGTCGGTCAGCTCCACCGCCGCGTTGAGGTATTCGGGATAGTCGAAGCCAGCAAGCAACAGCTCGGGCCACTGGTCGCTCGGTGGCAGATTGTCGCGTGCGAATGTGTCGACGTGGCCGGTGGGGCCCAACGTGTCGCTGGAACGGCTTGTCATGGCAGCACCGCGGTGGCCTCGATCTCGACCTTGGCCCGTGGCTCCATCAGCGCCATCACCTGCACCATCGCCATCGCTGGGTAATGGCTGCCGATGACCTCGCGGTAGACAGCCCCCATCTCCTTGAGGCGGGCGAGGTATTCGTCGCGGTCGGTGATGTACCACGTCAGGCGCACGAGGTGCTGCGGTCCGGCGCCGCCGACCGCCAACACGTCGACGATGTTCTGCAAGCACTGACGGGTCTGTGCGATGAAGTCGTCGGATTCGAACTCCTGCTGACCGTTCCAGCCGATGGTGCCGCCGAGATACAATGTGCGACCACTGGCTGCAATGCCGTTGGCGTAGCCGCGGGCTGGCTTCCAACCGGCGGGGTCGAGTTGTTGGTGCACGTTCGACGTCATGTCAGTTCCCTTCGAAGACGGGCTTTTCGCGGACCACGAACGCGTTGTACGCACGTTCGAAGTCAGCGGTTTGCATGCAGATTGCCTGCGCCTGCGCCTCGGCCTCGATGGCCTGCTCCAGCCCCATGCTCCACTCGTGGTTGAGCTGGGTCTTGGTGATGCCGTGCGCAAAGGTTGGGCCGGCTGCAAGGCGAGTTGCGAGTAGCTGTGCCCGTGCGTCGAGGTCGTCGGCGGCGTGCAGCGAGTTGAAGAAGCCCCAGCGCTCTCCCTCCGCAGCGGTCATCGAACGGCCTGTGTACAGCAGTTCGGCGGCGCGGCCTTGCCCGATCAGACGCGGTAAAATTGCACAGGCCCCCATGTCGCAGCCGGCCAGGCCAACGCGGGTGAACAGGAACGCGGTGCTGGCTTCGGGCGTCGCCAACCGTAGGTCGGATGCCATCGCCACGATCGCTCCGGCACCGACGCAGACACCGTCGATCGCCGCGATTATAGGCTTTCCGCATCCGATAAACGCCATAACCAGGTCGCCAGTAATAAGGGTGAAATGCAGCAACACCATCAATTACATGCCGACCAACGGCCCGATGAT
>JANLPB010000291.1:0-5075 GCA_031366885.1 Ilumatobacteraceae bacterium | reverse complement strand
GTCGCCAGGTGCACAACCGCTTGCGCCAGGTTCAGCTGCACCTCGGGGAGCCCGACGAACTCGACCGCATGCGCGCTTGCATTCGCGATGACGAGACTCATCGGGTCGGCCATGCCGATGTCCTCCGAGGCGAAGATGACGAGGCGGCGGGCGATGAAGCGGGCGTCCTCACCGGCCTCCAACATGCGCGCCAGGTAATACACCGTGGCCTGCGGGTCACTGCCGCGCATGCTCTTGATGAACGCGCTGACCACGTCGTAGTGGTCGTCGCGTCCGTAGCGCAGCGCACTCGTTCCCAGGGCCGATTCGACATGCTCCAAGACCACCTCGCCAGGGTGCGCCAGGGCCACCGCAACCTCGAGGGCTGTGAGCACCTGTCGACCATCGCCGCCCGCCCGATCCGCAAGGTAGGCGATCGCCTCGGGGGTGGCGGTGCGTCCTTCTGCCTCCAAGCCACGATGGATGAGCGTTTCGATATCGGGCCGAGTCAGCGGCTCCAGTCGGAACAGCGTGCTGCGGCTGCGCAGCGGGGCGTTGACCTCGAAGAACGGGTTCTCGGTGGTGGCACCGATGAGCGTCAGCGTGCCGTCCTCCACCGCCGGCAGCAGCGCGTCCTGCTGGGCCTTGGAAAACCGGTGGATCTCGTCGAGGAAGAGAATCGTGCCGCGCCCGTGCTCGCCGAGACGCTGCTTTGCCCGTTCGATGATCTCACGGACATCCTTCACGCCCGCCGAGACTGCGGAAAGTTGCTCGAAGGCCCGCTTTGTCGAGCCGGCGACGGCCAACGCCAACGTCGTCTTGCCCGTCCCCGGCGGCCCCCAGAAGATGGCACTTGTCAGCCGGTCCTGCTCGACCAGTCGTCGCAACGGTTTCCCCTGCCCGACAAGGTGGGTCTGCCCGACGACGTCATCAAGCGTGCGCGGTCGCAGCCGTGCCGCGAGCGGCGCCTGCGATCGCAGTCGGTCTTCGGCGGCAGCACTGAACAGGTCGGACACGCCGTGGACGGTATCCCACCTTCACCCCAATCCGAGTGCCACGCCGCCAGTGCGAGTGCCACGGCGCCGTGCGAGTGGGTACTCGCACCCCGGGGTGCGAGTACCCACTCGGATGCCGACCGAAGTGCCAACAGCTAGAGGGTGCCCAGCACTCGTTCGTACGGGGGCCGGCGCCACTCCATGACGTGGCTGATCAGCCACTGGGGTGTTACCCACTTCCAGGCGATGAACTCGCTGCCGTCGGGAGCGGGCACCACGTCGGCTGAGACGGCGTCGAAGAGAAACCAGCGCTGCACCTGGCCGATCCGGTTGGCGCTGCCCCCTTTGAGAATCTTGAGATCATCGGGCCACTCGTACGCCAGCCACTCGGGAAACTCCGCCCGTGCGACGACCTGCTTCTCGCCCAGGCCCGTCTCCTCCAGCAGTTCCCGCCACGCACCCTCGATCGGTGATTCCCCTACCCGAAGACCGCCCTGAGGGAGCTGCCAGTTGCCGGGCGCGTCAGCACGCTCGAACGCCATGACCTGGGTGAGATCTGGGCTGCGGACCACAATCACCACGCCGGCTCGAAAGTGACTGCTCGCCATACGGCAAGAGTATCGCTGACGTGCGCTCTCCGGCCCGGTGAGGCGAGCTAGGCCTTGGGTGGCAGGACGCGGATGCCCAGCTCGTCGAGCTGCTTCTGGACGACGGGGGTGGGCGCGTTGGTCATCGGGTCGAGGCCGGACTGGGTCTTCGGGAAGGCGATCACCTCACGGATGTTCTCCTCGCCGGCAAGGATGGCGACCAGACGGTCGATGCCGAGACCGAAGCCGCCGTGCGGCGGGGCGCCGTACTTGAACGGGTTGAGGAAGAAGCCGAAGCGCTTCTGCGCCTCGTCGTCGCTGATACCCAGCAGGGCGAACACACGCGCCTGCAGCTCGGGCTGGTGGATTCGGATGGACCCCGAGCCCAGCTCCCAGCCGTTGAGCACCAGGTCGTAGGCCTGGCTCCGCACCTTCAACGGGTCGGTCTCCAACAGATGCAGGTCGTCGGGATGCGGTTGCGTGAAGGGGTGGTGGCCCGGGCGCGGGCGGCCCGACACCGGGTCGACGCCGACGAACAGCGGGAAGTCGATGACCCACACGTATCGATACGGGCCCTCGTGCACCGGCGGACGACCGAGGTCGTTGCGTAGCGTGCCGAGCACGTCGCAGGTCATCGTCCACTCGTCGGCGACGATGAGAAGCAGGTCACCGGGTTTGGCGTCGAACGTTGACACGAGCGCAGACTGCTCGGTCTCGCTCAAAAACTTCGCCACCGGAGATTCCAGGGTGCCGTCGGCCGCGACCTTCAGCCATACCAGACCCTTGGCACCAATCTTCTTGGCCTTGTCGGTCATCCCGTCCAGCTTGTTGCGCCCGTATTCTTCGGCCTTGCCCGCGGCGTTGATGCCCTTGATGCACGGCGCTCCAGCGAAGGCCTTGAACTCGGTCGCGCTGAACAGCTCGGTGAGATCCTTCAGCTCCATGCCGAAGCGAAGGTCGGGCTTGTCGATACCGAAGCGGTTCATCGCGTCGTGCCACGTGATCTTCTCGATCTCACCCGGGTCCTGGCCCGCCGACATTGCCGCCGCCAGCACTGCGGCGCCGATGGCGTTATGCACGTCGTCCTGGTCGACGAAGCTCATCTCTGCGTCGAGTTGCATGAACTCGTATTGGCGGTCGGCGCGCAGGTCTTCGTCACGCAGACAGCGAGCGATCTGGTAGTAGCGGTCGATACCGGCCACCATCAGCAGCTGCTTGAACAGCTGCGGGCTCTGCGGCAGCGCGTAGAACGAACCCGGCTGTTGACGGCTGGGCACGATGAATTCACGGGCACCCTCGGGCGTGCTGGGGACCAGCATCGGCGTCTCGACTTCGACGAAGTCCTGGCTCTCCATCGCGGTGCGAATGGCGCTGTTGACGGCGGCGCGCAGGCGCAGGTTGCGCTGCATGCGCTCGCGGCGAATGTCGATGTAGCGGTGCTGCAGGCGAGTGTTCTCAGCGACCTGGTCGGCGCGCTCGTTGACGGGGAACGGCGGCGGCTCGGCGATGTTGAGAATCTCGATGCTGCAGTCCTGCAGCTCGATGCCGCCGGTGGCGAGCCCGGCGTTGACATTCTCGGCGGGGCGAGCGGCAACCACGCCCGACACCAGCACCACGTACTCCGAACGTACGTCGACGGCATTGTCGACGACGGCTTGGGTGACACCGGTGTGGTCACGGATGTCGAGGAAAGCAAGCTTCTCGCCGTGCTCGCGGCGGGTGGCAACCCAGCCGGTGAGGGTGACGTGCTGCCCGATGTGTTCGGGGCGCAGCTCGCCGCACTGATGGGTACGCATGGACGTGGAGCTCATGAAAGGGCTTTCTGGAGGTAATCGAGGAGATCGGTTCGGGAAATGGTGACCTGTGCGCCGTCGCGCACGTCGTTGCTGACTGGATTGCCGTTTGCGTCGAGTGCTCGCTCGGCGCGCAGCGGCCGCACCACGACGGTGCCGGATTCGAGTTCGTTACTACCGATGATGACGGCGTACGTGGCGCCGCTGCGATCGGCGCCCTTCATCTGGCTCTTCATGCTGCGGTTCTCGTAGGTCCGGTCGGCGCCGATGCCCAGCGCCCTCAGCGAAGTCGTGATCTGCAGCGCCTCGACGCCGCCGGTGGTGTCCACGACGAACACGTCGACCTCGGGGGCGGGCGCAGGAAACACTCCCTCGTCGTCGCAGGCGATGAGCGTGCGGTCGAGGCCGAGTGCAAAGCCGATGCCAGCCGTGGGCGGCCCGCCGAGCGACTCGACAAGGCCGTCATACCGGCCGCCTCCGCCGAGTGCGTTCTGTGCCGACTCCAAGGTGCCGCCCTGGTACTCGAACGTCGTATGACGGTAGTAGTCGAGGCCGCGAACCAGCTTGCTGTCGACGGTGAACGGAATGCCGAGAGCGGTGAGGCCGGCCTGCACCGCCGCGAAATGCGCAGCGGCTTCAGGGCTGTAGAAATCGGCGATCTGCGGTGCGCCGGCCACAAGCGCTGCGTCCTGCGGACGCTTCGAGTCGAGTACGCGCAGCGAGTTCTTCTGCAGCGTCACCTTGCTCTCGTCGCTGAGGTCGGCGAGGCGAGCCCCGAAGTACGACTTCAGCGCATCGACATAGCGGGCGCGATCGGCCGGCTCGCCCAGCGAGTTGAGCAGCAGGGTGACCTTCGAGAGCCCGAGCGCCTGGAAGAACTCCCATCCGAGAGCGATGATCTCGACGTCGAGATACGGGTCGTCGGCGCCGAGCACCTCGATGCCCACCTGGTCGAACTGGCGGTAGCGCCCCCGCTGCGGCTTCTCGTAGCGGAACTGTGAGCCCGTGTACCAGACCTTCCAGGGCGTGAGAGGGCGATGCTGCACAAAAGCTCGGCAGACGGACGCCGTCAGCTCAGGGCGCAGTGCGACATGACGACCGCCTTTGTCGACAAAGTCGTACATCTCCTTGGTCACCACATCGGTGGCGTCGCCGATGCGCTGGAATACGCCTAGGTCTTCCAACAGCGGCGAGACGACCTGCCCATAACCGGCACCCTCGCTGATGCGCGCGAACACGTCCACGAAGCGGCGCCAACGGGCCGATTCGGGCGGGAGGATGTCGCGCATCCCGGGGCTGGTCTGGAACTCAGGCACAGCCAGCAAGGCTACCGCTCCCCCTTCCGCCCCTCCCCAGCTTTACGTAAACGCTGTCGGGCGCTGACCTGCGGCTGTGGCTACTTGCCGGGGACCAGGCGGTAGGCGTCGTAGACGGCGTCGATTTGTTTGATGGTGCGCAGGACGGAGTCGAGGTGCGACGGGTCGGCCATCTCGAACTCGAAGCGCATCTTTGCCACCCGATCTGACCCGGTATGCGTGCTGCACGACACGATGTTGACGTGCTGTTCGCTGAGCGAATTGGCCACATCGCGCAACAACTTGGACCGGTCGAGAGCGACCACTTCGACGCCCGCACGGAACACTGCGCGGGACTGATCGCCGTCCCACTCGACGTCGATCAGTCGAGCAGCCTGCTCGGACATCAGGCTCTCTGCGTTGGCG
>JANLPB010000266.1:0-2604 GCA_031366885.1 Ilumatobacteraceae bacterium | reverse complement strand
GAATTCAAAGGTCGCTACGTGCGCACCTTTGAATTCAACGTTCGGGGCCGAAGCATCTCTGTACGTGAACTGCATTGCCGCGAAGCCGTCGAGCTGCAGGCGGTTGGGCCGCTCGGCGTCGTTCTCCATCTGCATCGGCGTGCGATGGTGCTCATAGCCAAGGAGCTCAACGATCACGTTGGTGCCGGGGAAGCTACAGTCCACTCGGATCAGCTTGTTCTGACGCTGTGCCATCACCTTCTGTGTGACCGGGCGAGGTAGCCCGAGCTCGCCGAGCAGTTCGAGAAACGTGCGCTCGAGCCACGAATGGCCGCCGCGCGACAACTCTGCGCCTGCCATCACACTCAGCAGCTGGTCGAGTCCCTGCCGACCACGTGCACGTAGCTCCATCATTCTGCGATGCAGGAAGTCTTCAGTAGTCAGACCATCTCGAATCGCTGAATCAAGTGCAGCGGTCAGCTGTTTCGGAGTTTCCGTGCGAGCAAGCTCGATCAAGGTTCGAGTCGCGAACAGGCACGGAATGTCGAAGACGTTGTCGAAGTCAAGGTTATTGAACGTCTTCATCCGATGCACGACATGGTCGACTCAGTGCGGCGCGCGGTAGTACGGCACGACGAACTGAAACGGTTTGCTCAGCTCGTAGCCATCGAAGCCCTTGAGAGCCGCAGCCGTCGACCCGTACGCCCAGCAGGGCGCACCGATGGATTCGATGATGCTGCCAAGTTCCTCGAGGAGGCGGAGGTACTGGAGGGGCGAGTTGTGCCCGATGCGGAGGCCGCTCTTGACTCGGCTACGAAGCGCTGACTCTGTCGGCAACGAGAGTGGGCGCTGACCCTTGTCAGCCGCATCGCGGCGTTGACTGGTCATACGGCCGATTCAACCGGGAACCGTCTGTGATCCCAATTCAAAAATCCTTCGGCCCCGAACCGTGAATTCAATGGTCGCCACGTATGGACCATTGAATTCAACGTTCGGTGCCGAACTACCTGGCATGTTCAGCCGAGGTTGGGCCAGCGGCGGTTTTGGCGGCGGCGTTGGCCGGCTTTGCCCAGCTTGCGGTGCTCGGCGAGCGCCCACTGACGGCGCCAGCCGTTGTATTCCGGGCCGGTCAACTTCGGGCTGGTGCCGGCAGCCGTGCGCTGGCGCGTAGTCCAGTAATCTGTCAGTGCCTCGTCGCCGAGTGCGGTGACGGCAGCTTCGATGCGGGCGTTGAAGCGGCGCGTGCTCTCGTCCTCGATGGGGAACATCGGGGCGCCGAACACGACCTTGGTCTTGCCTGGCTTGGGTCGCTTCATGCCCTTGCCATAGATGCTGCCGGTGCCGTCGATGAACACGGGGACGACCGGCGCGCCGGTGCGGTTCGACAGGTATGCGGCGCCGCCCTTGAAGTCCTGACCCCAGCCATCGGGAGATCGACCGCCCTCGGGGAAGATGACCAGACTCCAGCCGTCGTCGATCAGATGCCGCAGTTCGTCGCTGCTTTTGCGGCTGGTGACCTCACGGTCGATCGGGAACGCATTAAGGGCGAGTGCGGCGAAGTTGCCCTTCATCCGCTTGTCGAAGAAGTAGTCGGCCGCAGCGGCGATGACGAGGTGCGAACGCCACGGCTCGGGCACGGCGATGTGCATCAGCGGCGTATCGACGTGGCTGTGATGGTTGGGCGCAAAGATGACCGCGGGCGACTCTTCGGCTCGCTGCAGATCGGCCAAACGATCGAGGCCCACGATCTCCGGGCTGGCGATGACCCGCACCAGCGCACGCATCGGCCCATTGGTGATGACGGCCCGTGCTGCCTTGGCGGGCGTCGAGCGTGCCCAGCCGGTCTCGAAGTTGGCGCCCAACTTGTCGGGGTTCGGCGGCACGACCATGCCTTTGGGTACGCTCGGCTTGCGATACGGGAAGCCGAGCGCCTTGGCTGGACGAAGGACGGCCTGCACCGCCGCGCCAGCAGCGTCGCCCACCTTGGCAGCGCGCCGAAGCGAGCCGACGGAACTGAGGCGGATGGGTGCGGAGCGCTTCATGACAACGGCCCGCGACTACTGCACGTCCGCGACCAGCAGAGCCGGCGCGTGGAGGTGGGTGATGGTGGCGTTGCGGCCAACGACGTCGCTGGCGATTTCGAACGCGTCGTCCATGGTCGAGGCTGGCGTGAAGCCGAGGCGACGAACGGTCGGCGGGTCGCCACCAACGATGATCACCTTGCCGGCGTGCTGCAATCCATGAGCGCCCCAGTACCACGCGTAGAACGGGTGCACGCCGTGATAGGCGTTGCCCGTCCGGTAGAGGTGCTTGTACCACTCGTCCTCGGCGTACTGCTTCTCCCACTTGCGCGACATCTCGGCCGGGCTCGTGGTGTCGGCCAGCACCTGATCGAAGAAGTCGATGTAGCTGGGGTGGTGCACCGGGTTGAAGTCGCGATAGCACGGGTGGGTCATGATGATCACGCCGCCCTCACGCACGAGCGGCTTGTTGCGGTACATGTTGAACAGGTAGCCCAGCCCCATGCACATCACCAGGATGGGGTTCATCACACCGTCGGGGTTATACGGGCACACATAGGGAATACCCATGGTCAGAATGTCGGTCTGCCCGGTGACCTCGACC
>JANLPB010000250.1:0-2825 GCA_031366885.1 Ilumatobacteraceae bacterium | reverse complement strand
CCGATCTACGAGAGCATGATCGAATACCACGGCGGCCAAAGCTTGGCGTACCGCTATGTGCAGACCGACACGGGCTTCGCTATCGACCTCGATCATCTGCGCAGCCAGATCGCGTCGGCCAGCGGTCGCGTCACCGCGATCATCTACAACAACCTGCAGAACCCGCTCGGCTGTGAGAGCACGCCGGAGGAGATGCAGGCAATCGCCGACATCGCCATCGAGCACGACCTGATCGTGTTGGCCGACGAGGCCTACTTCGAGATGCGCTACTCCGGGGAAAGCACGTCCATCGCGTCACTGCCCGGCATGCTCGAGCGCACCGTCATCCTCTACACGTTCTCGAAGAAGTTTGCGATGACCGGCTGGCGGCTCGGTGCCGCAATCGCGCCGGTTGCTATCGCTGACAGCATCGCCAAGCTGAACACCAACGACGAAAGCTGCACCACCCACTTCGTGCAGGCCGCCGGTGTTGAAGGCATCACCGGCTCGCAGGAAGGGCCGCTGGCGATTCTCGCCGAACTGCAACGCAGACGCGATGCCGCATGGAGTGAACTTGCCCTGATTGATGGGCTCGTCTGCCCAAAGCCGGAGTCGACGTTCTATCTGTTCCCGCAAGTGACCGACCTGATGGCGCGCATGGGCTACGACGAAGTTGGTGCATTTGCAACAGCTGCGCTGCACAACACCGGCGTGTCGTTCTGCACCCGCAAGCACTTCGGTCGCCCGCAGCCCGGCGAGCAGGATCACTATGTGCGCTTTGCCTACTCGGGCTTGTCCGTCGACGACATCCATGAAGGTCTCGCCGGCCTGCGCGCGTGGGTCAACTCGTGAGCCCGCGTATTGCGGTCACCGGTCGCATTCCGGCGGCCGGTTTGGAGATGTTGGACGAAGCCGGCGAGATCGTGACATGGGATTCGCTCGACGTGCCGACTGTCGAGCAGGTGCATGCACTCGTGAAGGGCGCCGTCGCGGTGCTCACGCTGTTGACCACCAAGGTCGACGACGCATTCCTCGACGCGGCCGGTCCGCAGTTGAAGGTGGTCGCCAACGTTGCGGTTGGCTACAACAACATCGACGTGGCCGCGTGCGCTCGCCGTGGTGTCATCTGCACCAACACACCGGGGGTGCTGACGGACGCAACCGCCGACATCGCGATGGCACTAGTCCTCATGGCCACTCGTCGGCTCGGCGAGGGCGAGCGAGTGATCCGCGGCCAGCAGCCGTGGCAGTGGGGGATGTTCTACATGCTGGGCTCTAGCATTCAGGGCAAGCAACTGGGCATCGTCGGCATGGGCGACATCGGGCAGGCGCTCGCTCGCCGAGCGAAGGCCTTCGGCATGAGGATTGCGTACAGCAACCGTCGGCCCGTTGCGCCGCAGATCGAGGCAGAACTCGGTGCGCAGTTGATGAGCATGGACGAACTGCTCGCCACCAGCGATGTGGTCAGTGTGAACTGCCCGTACAGCCCCGCGACGCATCATCTGGTGAGCACACAGCAGTTCGAGATGATGCGACGCAGTGCGTTTCTGGTGAATACCGCCCGCGGCCCGATCGTCGATGAAGCGGCGCTGGTGGAAGCCCTCAAGTCGGGCCGCATCGCAGGGGCGGGTCTCGACGTGTTCGAGAACGAACCCGCAGTGCACCCGGGCCTGTTGGAGTGCGAGAACGCTGTGGTGATTCCGCATCTCGGCTCCGCGACCCAGGAGACCCGCTCAGCCATGGCGAGATTGGCCGCGCACAACGCCGTCAACGTGCTTGCCGGCGTCGAGCCCCCTACTCCGATTCCGGTGCCGCAGGGCTGACCTCGTCGGTGTTGGCCGGCCGCGGCTCACGGGCTCGCCAGAGGGCCACGGCGAGCAGCACAGCCATCAGCGCGACCCACGGCAGGTCGCCGGTGCGCGAGTACCAGGTTCGAATGCCGCCGCGCAGTTCAATCGAGCGCGTAATCACCTTTGGCTCGCTGACCGACGTGCGGTCGAACACATCGCCAGTCGGCGAGATGAATGCGCTGAAGCCGGTCGGCGAGACCTGCACCACCCAGCGGTTCTGTTCGATTGCGCGCAATCGGGATGAGGCGATCTGCTGGCTCTGCAGCACCGTCCAGGTGTAGCTGCTGCCGTTGGTGGGGTTGATGATGAACAGGCCGCCGGCCTCGACGCCCTCGTTGGCGCGCCCGCCGAAAAAGACTTCCCACGAGATCACTGTGGCCATGCGAGTGCCATCGGGCAATTCCAGCACTGCCGGCCCCGTGCCCGCAACGGCATCGCGCGGCACGAGATCGGTCGGCGCACCGAGTGCGTGCAGCAGACCCCGCAGCGGCATGTATTCGCCAAACGGGACGCGGCGGACCTTCTCGTAGCGACTGACGACCTCGCCCTCTGGCGTGACGACGACTTGGGCGTTGACGAACTGCTCGCCGTTGGCAGTGTCCTCTGTGATCCCGACCGCGAAGGGGGCGCCGATGCGCTTCGACTCGGCGGCAACCAGCGCAAGTTCGCGGCTGCCAGCGAAGGTGGCGACGTCGATCACGTTCTCGGGCCACACGACCAGGTCGACCGAGCCCGGCTCGATGCCGGCTGTGGTCGCGAGGTGACGCTGGAGAACGTCCTCTGCCGACGTATCGGTGGCGTGGGTGCCCTGCGGTCCGCCACCCTGCACAGCGGCGACGGTGATTGCGTCCCACTTGTAGTCGCCGTCCTCGCCGTCGGCCAGCATCGGCAGCGCCAGCCACACGACCATCGCCAGCGCGAAGGCGATGATGCCGTGCCATTCGCCGTGGGCTGTGATGCCACGCTTGCGGGCGAGCGCGGGAACGACCGGCGACG
>JANLPB010000233.1:0-24855 GCA_031366885.1 Ilumatobacteraceae bacterium | reverse complement strand
GGGGGCGGCCACACTTGGTTCGCATTAGGTTGTGGAGCGCGCGGCGTTGGATTGCGTAAGGAACTGGGGGGTTCAATGATGGACAAGGTGCAGCCGATTCTCGAGCTGTCGGGGGTGAACAAGAGTTTCGGCTCGGTGCATGTGCTGCACGATGTCGACTTCTCCGTGTACCCGGGCAAGGTCACAGCCCTGATCGGCGACAACGGTGCGGGCAAGAGCACGCTCGTGAAGTCGATCGTCGGCATCTACGGCATCGACAGCGGGACGGTCAGTTTTGACGGACAACCAGCGCACATCACCGGGCCTAAGGACGCTGCCGCCCTCGGTATCGAAGTGGTGTATCAGGACCTTGCGCTGTGCGAGAACCTCGACATCGTGCAGAACCTGTTCCTCGGCCGCGAGCGTCTGCGCCGCGGTCTGCTCGACGAAGGTTCGATGGAAAAGTCGGCGCGCGAGACGTTGGCCAGCCTCTCCGTTCGAACGGTGAAGAGCGTGCGGCAATCGGTGTCGTCACTCTCGGGTGGCCAGCGCCAAACGGTTGCTATCGCCAAGGCCGTCCTCTGGAACAGCAAAGTGGTGCTGCTCGACGAGCCCACCGCCGCACTGGGCGTCGCCCAAACAAAGCAGGTGCTGGATCTGGTCCGCAACCTCGCCGACAAGGGTCTGGGAGTAGTACTGATCAGTCACAACATGAACGATGTGTTGCAAGTCGCTGACCGAGTGTGCGCGATGTACCTCGGGCGCATTGCGGCCGACGTTGAAGTCACGAAGGACACCCGACGAGAGTTCCTTGTCGAGCTGATTACCGCCGGCCGCTCCGGCGACGTCGGCATCGCAGCAGAAGGGGTGACGGTCTGATGAGCAACGACGACGTCTCCATCGCCGCCAGCGACTTTGCGCTGGACAACAAGCAAGTCACCTCCATCTCCAGCTCTCTGGATGCGTACAAGTCTCGGTTGCGATCTGGCGATCTCGGCGCGTTGCCGTCCCTGCTTGCAATCACCGTGCTCGTTGTGATCTTCAGTCTGTCCACCGACAGCTTCCTGTCACTGCGCAACTTCCAGAAC
This sequence comes from Ilumatobacteraceae bacterium, assembly GCA_031366885.1. Lineage (GTDB taxonomy): Bacteria > Actinomycetota > Acidimicrobiia > Acidimicrobiales > Ilumatobacteraceae > UBA668. Next base: position 23,788 of record JANLPB010000233.1, on the reverse strand, counting down.
TTCCTGGAACAAGCCGCACCGATTGCGGTGATCGCGATGGCGGTCTCGTTCGTGCTGTTGCTCGGCGAGATCGACCTCGCCGCGGGCTACACGGCCGGCGTTTGTGCGGCGGTGATGGTGCTGCAACTTCGAGATGGCTGGCCACTGGGAGCAGCAATCGGTTTGTCCATCCTGGTGGCCATCGTCCTTGGCATCTTCACCGGCGTGTTGGTGGCGAAACTCGGAATTCCGTCCTTCATCGTGACGCTGTCGAACTTCTTGATCTTTCAGGGCATCTTGCTCCTGCTCGTCAAGGAAGGCGGCACCATTCGCCTCGAGAACGAGAAGGTGCAGAACCTGGTTGGCGCCAACATGTCGGTTGGCATGTCATGGACGTTTGCGGTCGTTGGCGTTGCCGCGATGGCGTTGGTGATGTTGCGACGCTTGCGCACTTCACATGGCACCGTGTCGGCATCGGCCACGTACCTCAAGCTCGCCGCCGTCACGGCTGCCATTCTCGGTGCGACGGCTGTGCTCAATATCGACCGCACGCCCCCGAAGGGCACCAAGACACTGGAGGGAATCCCGATCGCAGTGCCGGCTGTCGTGGTGATCCTGGTGCTGCTGACTTTTCTCCTCACACGCACTCGTTTCGGTCGTCACCTCTACGCGGTCGGCGGCAACGCAGAGGCCGCTCGTCGCGCCGGTATCCGAGTCGATCGCATTCGGTTGATTGCGTTCACGCTCTGTGCCGTGATGTCGGCGGTCGGCGGCGCGTTCATCGCATCCGCCATCGACTCGGTGAGCGCCAAGTCGGGTGGCAACGACACCCTGCTGCTCGCCGTTGGCGCAGCGGTCATTGGCGGCACATCGCTGTTCGGCGGCAAGGGTCGAATGCTGAATGCCGTATTGGGTGCGCTCGTGCTGGCGCTGATCCCCAACGGGCTGCCGTTGGTCGGCAAGAAGGTGATCTTCGGCGTCAACCTGGACTTCTCCGACTCGGGGATCAAGTTCATCATCTCCGGTTCGTTCCTGCTACTGGCAGCGTCGGTCGACGCGATCAGCCGCAAGCGCGCTGCCTAACGCTTCGCTGTGGCCGTCAGCTGTGTGGTAGCTGGCCGTGTGGCCGTCAGCCGTGTGGTTGCTGGCCGTGTGGTTGGTAGTTGGCCCGCGACTGACGGATCTCTTCCCACGCGGCCTCACGGCCCGCAAGCCCTGCTGTCGATGACGTCTTGCCCGGCTCCAGCGCCTTGTAGACCTCGAAGAAGTGTTGGATTTCCTGCACCAACTGCGGCGTCAGGTCCTCCAGGTCGTGTACGTCCTGCCAGCGCGGTTCGTTCGGTGGGACGCAAATCAGCTTCGCGTCCTCACCGGCCTCATCGTGCATGTACAGCACGCCGACCGGGCGTGCCTGCACCCAGATACCGGGATACACCGGGTCCTCCAGCAGCACCAGCGCATCGAGTGGGTCGCCGTCGCCGCTGAGCGTTTCGGGAACGAAGCCGTAGTCCGCGGGGTATGTGGTTGCCGTAAAAAGCCGCCGATCGAGAAAGACCCTGCCGGTTTCGTGATCGATCTCGTACTTGTTGCGGCTGCCGCGCGGAATCTCGATGACGACCTGGATGCAGTCCGGGGGAAGTGCTTTCGACATGCCCGCATGCTCGCACACCAGCGTCTGGTCGTCACGATTCCACACTGAGTGTGGATTTGGTACGACCAGAATGGGCACGCAGTTCGCCCGCCTTCTATCGTGACGCGGATGCAGCCCGAGCCGATCACCTCCACAGCTCCGCGGCCGGTAGGGCGAACGGTGTTCACGCAGGACTGGATGGAACTGACATTCCTGCATTGGGCGATCGATCCGGCAATCGCTGCGCCCCTCATGCCAAGAGGGGTCGTGCCTGACGTGTTCGATGGCGCCACCTACGTGGCATTGGTTCCATTTTCGATGGAGCGAATCGGGTTGTTGGGTGCGCCAGCCGTGCCGTACTTCGGCACCTTTCTTGAAACAAACGTGCGTCTCTACGGCGTCGACGAGCAGGGCCGCCGAGGCGTGGTGTTTTGCTCCCTGGAGGCGTCGCGGTTGGCGACGGTGGCTGTGACGCGAGTCGCCACCGGGTTGAACTACCTGTGGGCGAAGATGGCGCTGGAACGCAACGGCGACAACGTGACGTACACGACTCGCCGCCGGTGGCCGGGGCCGACTGGGTTGACCTCGCGAGTCTCGGTACGAGTAGGGGAGCCAATTGACCCCTCGCCGTTGGAGAAGTTCCTCACCGCCCGCTGGGGTCTGTTTCTGCCGGATCGCCGAGGTCGCACAAGGTATTGGCCCAACGAGCATCCGGCCTGGCCGCTCAGGGCCGCGACACTCGAGCATCTCGACGACCAGTTGCTGGCAGCAGCGGGCTTCCCGGGCGTGTCGCTCGAGGAGCCGATCAGCGTGCTGTACTCCGCTGGGGTCAGTGTGCGCTTCGGTCCTCGGAATGCCCCAGTTCACACAGCCGTCACGTAGTCGTGACCATTCGAACACACGGCGTGATTAGCGTCGCCCAGCGATGCACAACTTCGTCGTTCGTTTGTGGCTGCCCGATCGACCCGGTGCGTTAGGCCAGGTTGCCAGTCGTATCGGCGCTGTGCATGGCGACGTGGTGGGTATCGAGATTCTGGAGCGCGGAGGCGGGAGCGCAATCGATGACCTGACGGTCAGCCTTCCGGATGCGGGCCTCGTCGACCTGCTCATCGCGGAGATACGCCAGGTCGACGGCGTGGCCGTCGAAGACGTGCGTCCGGTGCCGGCAGACCGGCCCGATGGAAGCATGGCTGTGCTCACCACGGCGGCAACCATCGTGGGTGCGTCGTCCATCGATCGCTTGGCAGCAGCGTGCATGGCGCTGCGCGAGTTGCTCGACGCCGACTGGGCGATTGCGTTGTGCATGGACGGCCCCCGAGCCGTTGCCCAGTCCGGCGAAACACCCGACCTTGAGTGGCTGGCAGCGTTCTTCCTGGGCAGCGAACACCTTTCCAAGGAGCACGAGAACACACCGGGTGACTTGGTGTGGGCGCGGTTGGCGCAGCGGGGCGTAGTGCTCGCTGCTGGTCGCTCCGGTCGGGTGTTTCACGCTCGTGAGCGAGACGAGTTCCGCGTGCTCGGCAGCATCGTCGACGCACTGAACTGAATAACTACCCACCTCTCCGAGGTCGCTGCTGCGTAGCATGCGCCCTGTGAAGCCAGTCGAGAAGTCCACCAAACTTGCCAACGTCTGTTACGACATCCGCGGGCCGGTACTCGACCGAGCACGTGAGATGGAGGAGGAAGGCCAGAAGATCATCACGCTGAACATCGGCAACCTTGCCGTGTTCGGTCTGCAGCCTCCCGACGAGATCGTGCAGGACATGATCCGCAACCTGCCTCACGCAGCGGGTTACACCGACAGCAAAGGTTTGTTCGCCCCGCGCAAGTCCATCGTGCACTACACGCAGGAGAAGCACATCGCAGGCGTGACGGTTGACGACGTGTACCTGGGGAATGGCGCCTCGGAGCTGATCGTCATGAGCCTGCAGGCACTGCTGGATGACGGCGACGAAGTGCTCGTACCTGCGCCCGACTACCCACTGTGGACCGCCGCGGTGTCGCTCTCGGGTGGCAGGCCGGTGCATTACATGTGCGACGAACAGTCGGATTGGTTTCCCGACATCAGCGACATTCGCGAAAAGATCACGTCGTCGACGAAGGCCATCGTGGTGATCAACCCGAACAACCCGACGGGGGCGCTCTACTCCGACGATGTTCTGCGCGAGATCATCGAGCTGGCTCGTCAGCATGAGCTCATCGTCTTTTCCGACGAGATCTACGACAAGACTCTGTACGACGGCAATACGCACACCAGCATTGCCTCGCTGGCCGACGACGTGCTGTGCGTGACGTTCAATGGGCTCTCGAAGAACTACCGCGCATGCGGGTACCGCGCTGGCTGGATGGTGGTCTCTGGCGAGAAGCGCCACGCGATGGATTACATCGAAGGTCTCGACATGTTGGCGTCAATGCGACTGTGCTCGAACACCCCCGGGCAGCTGGCGATACAAACCGCACTCGGGGGTTACCAGAGCATCGTCGATCTGGTCGCGCCGACCGGTCGCCTGTGTCATCAGCGCGACCTTGCGTACGACATGCTCACTCAGATCCCCGGCGTCACCTGTGTGAAGCCCAAGGCTGCGCTGTACATGTTTCCGCGGCTGGACCCGACGATGTACCCGATCGCCGACGACCAGGAGTTTGCGTACGAACTGTTGGCGGAGGAGAAGCTGCTGATCGTGCAGGGCACCGGTTTCAACTGGCCGACGTCCGACCACTTCCGACTGGTCTTCTTGCCGCCGACGGACGACCTCGGCGAGGCCTTGCACCGCATCGAGCGGTTCCTCGGCAACTATCGCAAGCGCCACCACACCTGACCGATGTCGTGAACGGCTGGGGGCTAGACGAAACCCAGCCGGCTCGCTTCGACGGTGAGCCGATCGCGATGGTCGGGGTGGGCGACACCAATCAACGCCGTCGTTCGTTCACGAACCGTCTTCGCCCGCAGCTCCGCGACGCCGTACTCGGTGACCACCTTGTCGACGGTGTTCTTCGAGTTGGTGACAACTTCGCCCGCGGGCAGCTGCGGCACGATCCGGCTGACGGTTCCGTGGGCGGCGGTGGAACGAAGGACGATGAAACCCTGGCCGCCCTCGGAGTACATCGCGCCCCGGGCGAAGTCGACCTGGCCACCCGACGACGAGTAATAGTGCGCACCGAGTGTCTCTGATGCGCATTGGCCGAGAAAGTCGACCGTCAGCGTGGCGTTGATGGAGACGAAGTTGCGCTCGCGGCTGAGCAGACGCGGATCGTTGACGTAGCGGGCGCTCCACATCTCGACAGCCGTATTTTCGTCGAGAAAGTCGTACAGGCGCTGTGTGCCGAGCGCAAAGGTGCCGACGACCTTGGTGCGGTTGTGCAGCTTGCGGACGCCGTTGACAACGCCACGTTCGACGAGGTCGACGAGGCCGTCGCTGAGGAGTTCCGTATGCACGCCGAGGTCGCGATGGCTGGCAAGCGCGCTCATGATTGCATTCGGGATGGCCCCGATACCGGTCTGCAGACACGCTCCATCGGCGACCCGTTCGGCGACGAAGCCGGCAATCGTGTGGTCGTCGGCTTCCATCGTCGGTGGTGACACTTCCACAAGTGGCTGATCGTTGCGCACCCATCCGGCTACTTGGCTGACATGGATCTGGTTGCGCCCGAACGTGCGCGGCATGTGCGAGTTCACTTCGAGAAAGAAGCGGGCCCTGCCGATGAAGCTGCTGGTGTAGTCGGCGCTGACGCCCAGGCTGAAGTATCCGTGTCGGTCCGGTGGGGACGCGGTTGCGATCACCAACGGGTCGTTGGTTCGCGCCTGCATCAGACTGAACACTTCGCTGAAGTGGTTCGGTACCAGATCCACGGTTCCGGCTTGAAAGCAGGGCCGAGTGACGTGAGAGAGGAAGTACGAGATGTGGCGCAAGCGCGAGCCGTACGCGCCGTGCAGGTAGGGGCGGTCGCGTAGTGCGTGCATCTGGTGAACCGTGACGCCCTCGACCTCACCTTGAGCCGCCGCCGCCTCGATTGCATCGAGCAGCGCCGTTGGCTCCCCATTGGCCAACGGCACGATCAGGGAGCCTCCCGCACGGATGTGCGCCAGCACAGCCGTGGCCGACACCGAGGGCGCGACACCGTGCTCGAAGGACGCGGGTCGGGCGGTCATAGCGAGGCCCAGCCGCGCGAGCGTTCTACCGCCCGCAGCCACGTCTGATGCCCGAGGTCGGCCGCGGTGCGATCCGGGTTGGGTTCGAATGTTGCGTCCACGACCCACTCGGCCGCAATGTCATCGAGCGACGACCACATGCCTTCCGAAAGCCCCGCAAGGTACGCGGCACCCAACGCTGTCGTTTCCTGATCAGCCGGTCGGCGGACAGTGACGCCCAGTTGGTCGGCTTGCATCTGCAGCATTGCGTCCATTGCCGATGCCCCTCCGTCGACGCGCAGGTCAGCGATCTCGACGCCGGCCGCTGCAGTCATTGCGTCGACTGCGTCTCGGGTTTGGTAAGCCATAGCTTCGACCACCGCGCGCGCGATGTGAGCCTTGCCTGTGCCGCGTGTAATACCCACGATGGTGCCGCGGGCGTAGGGATCCCACCATGGGCTACCCAGGCCGGTGAAGGCTGGAACCAGACACACCCCGCCGTTGTCATCGACCGATGCGGCCAACGGGCCGATCTCCGAGGCCGAGGAGATGATGCCCAACCCATCGCGCAGCCATTGCACCGCTGCCCCGGTGACGAAAATGGCGCCCTCGACCGCATACGCCACCGTGCCGTCTGCGAGCGTCCACGCAACGGTGGTGAGCATGCCCTCCGCAGGCGCCGGGCACGTATCGCCGACATTCAACAAGATGAAGCTGCCAGTGCCGTACGTGTTCTTGGCCATTCCCGGGCGCAGGCAGGCCTGGCCGAAGAGGGCTGCCTGTTGGTCGCCGGCGATGCCCGAGATGGGAATGCCCGCAGGGACGCCGCAGCGCTCTGAGGTGACACCGAATCGCCCGCTCGAGGGCATCACGGACGGCAGTGCATGCTGCGGTACGCCAAACAGTCGACACATCTCTTCGCTCCACCGCAGCGACCGAATGTCGAAGAGCATCGTCCGGCTGGCGTTGGAGGCGTCGGTGGCGTGCACCTCGCCGCCGGTGAGGTTCCACAACAGCCAGCTGTCGATGGTGCCGATCGCCAGCTCGTCGTCGACGGGGATGGCCCGGTTGGTCAGCAGCCACTCCACCTTCGAGCCCGAGAAGTACGGGTCGAGCACAAGACCTGTGACCTCGCGCACGCGGGGGAGCGCCCCGCGAGCGAGCAGCTCCTCGCATCGGCTCGCAGTTCGTCGGTCCTGCCAGACGATGGCGCTGCCGTAAGGTTGCCCGGTGCGACGGTTCCAAGCCAGCACCGTCTCGCGCTGATTCGTGATTCCGATCGCTGCCACCGAGTCGGCGTCTACCCGGGCCAAGACATCGATCAGTGTCGCCTTCACGGCTTCCCAAATCTCCAGGGCATCATGCTCGACCCAGCCCGCTTCCGGAAAGTACTGCGTGAACTCGCGGTAGCTGGCGATGAGCGGGGCGGCGTCGACACGTTGTGTGCCACCGGGAAAGATTGCTCGACTACGAACGCCAGTGGTGCCAGCGTCGATCGCAATCACACAACGACCTGCAACCATCAGCGTCGGCGTTTCTGTGTGCTCTTACCGGTGCCGCCCGACGTGCGGCTTGTCGGTGCTGGGCGAGGGCGCCCTGCGGCGGGGTTGGCTCCGACGCGGCGCACGGGTGCGGCAGCTGCCTCGGCGCGGATCTGTTTCAACGTCTTTCGCTGGTACCCGAACTTGGCGAGCACACCACCCAACGCCATGTAGACGACGCCACCGAGCAGGATCGCGATGTAGCTCTCCCACTTGCGGTTGTCGGTGATGAAGAGCGATACGAATGCGACCACGGCACCGATGACCAGCCATTCGATGAAGAGCCGTTTCCATGCGACGGGGTTCGTCGAGTTCCACGCCATTTTCCGAGTCCTGTTCTGAGGAATTGCCCTACGCTTCATACACGTGCGAGTAGGCATTCTGACAGGTGGGGGCGATTGTCCGGGCCTCAACGCGGTGATTCGAGCGATCGTTCGCAAGGGCGAGCTGGTGTACGGCGACGAGCTCGTTGGTTTCCTCGACGCGTGGGACGGCGTCATGGAGCGCCGAACTATTCCGCTGAACGTGTCGTCCCTGCGCGGCATGCTCCCCAAGGGCGGAACGCTGCTCGGCACCCGCCGCGGCAGCCCCTACGACCATGAGGGCGGCCCGCAGCGCGTGCAAGCCACCTTCGCCGAGATGGGTCTCGACGCGCTGTTGGTCATCGGCGGCAACGGTTCGTTGTCGGTTGCATGCAAGCTGCACGAAGACTTTGCTCTGCCGATCATCGGCGTTCCCAAGACGATCGACAACGACGTCGTCGGCACCGACATGACGTTCGGTTTCAACACGGCCGTGCAGATCGCCACTGATGCCATCGATCGGCTCCACACCACGGCCGAGAGTCACGACCGTGTGATGGTGGTGGAAGTGATGGGGCGCCACAGCGGTTGGATCGCAACCTACGCGGGCATCGCCGGCGGTGCCACCGCCATCCTGATTCCCGAGGAGCCGTTCGATATCGACAAGGTCTGCGAACTACTTCGAAGCCGCCACGAGCGCGGCCGGTACGCGTCGATAGTGGTGGTGGCCGAAGGTGCCGAACCAAAGGATGCGACCATGCGTTCGCGTGTGAAGGTGTACGACCAGTTCGGGCACGTGCGTCTCGGTGGCATCGCCGAAACGATTGCCAACGTGATCGAGGAGCGCACCGGCTTCGAGACACGGATGGTGCTTCTTGGCCACATTCAGCGTGGCGGTACACCGACTGCCTTCGACCGTGTGCTCAGCACCCGGTATGGCGTGGCCGCCATCGACGCGGTCCACGCTGAGTCGTGGGGGCACATGGTGGCGCTGCACGGCGACGAGGTGACGACGGCCCCGCTCACCCAAACCGTTGGTCAGACTCGACCGGTCGACATGCACCTGTATCACGAGGTTGCGGAAGTGTTCTTCGGCTGAGACCCCTGATGGGGTGACGCTCAGCCCGCAGCCTGAGTTGGCGAGGGAACGGCCGGGTACGAGGGTTGTGACGACAACACCAGTCCGGGATAGTCGTAGACGGTCAGTGGCCGGCTTTGCAATTCACCGTTGCCGGCGGGCCACTGCTGATCAGCGCCATCGATGAGGATCTTCACGGATTGAACCCCATCGAGCTCGGAGGCTGTGAAGACGATCTGGGCAACCGCGGCTACCAGCGCCTCGCCTGCCAGTTCGCCCAGTTCCTTCGAGACGTCGACGCGGAGTACTCCGGCCCTCCTCGCCGCCGACAGGAGTTGCAATCCGTCAGGGAGAGCAGTGCGGAACTGGCCAATCAGCTCCTCGTCGTTCGGACCGGCGAGGAGTTCGCCGATGACCTCGGCGGCGTTGTCGGTGACGTCGCGTGCCACCGCTTGCAACGCCTGCGATTGGCCGGCGCCGTCGGGGGCCAACAGGTACACCCGAGCGGTTCCAGTTGCGGCGCCCGCACTGCGGTCGGTGGCAACTCCAAGTTGCTGTTGCTCGCCGGGCGGCACGTTGCGCGGACGATCGTCGGACCCGATGCCACACGCGGCCAGAGCGCCACTGGTCAGACCGATGAGCACAATGAGCGGCACACACCGTCGGCGAGTCATACCCCGACCTCGTCGGCAGGAAGTTGCAGCACGAAGCGGGCGCCCGGCTCGCCGTCAAGACGATCCTCAACCCACACTCGGCCTCCGTGCATTCGAAGGTGTTCATCGACCAACGACAATCCAAGGCCGGCACCGTCGCTACTACTTCTGCGCCCCGCGACTGCGCCGCGCGCGAATCGCTCGAAGATGAGTTCGCGTTCGTCGAGCGGCACACCGAGACCATGGTCTTCGACGGTGATCCAGATGTGGCCCAGCGGTTCGCCTTCGCCGTCTGGCTCTGTCACCGCAATGCTGCACTCGCCGCCGCCGTGGAGCCGAGCGTTGTCGATCAGGTTGGCAACCACACGTGCCAGCCGGCGCCGATCGCCGCGGATGATGACCCGTTCTGCTCGCTCGGTGACCGCCACCGGCGTCGAAGGGGCGCTACTGACCGCAACTGCCTGGCGGACGAACTCGGCAACGAGGAGGTCGTCGAGGTTCAGCCGGATGGCACCCGCGTCGAATCGGGAGATCTCCAAGAGGTCTTCTACCAACCCCTGAAAGCGAGCGACATCCGCAACGAGTAGGTCGAGCGCTGCTTGCGCCCGTTCGGGCATGTCGTCGCGCCGTGCCTGCATCACCTCCACGCTCGCGGCGAGTGTCATCAGGGGTGAGCGCAACTCGTGGCTGACGTCGCTGGCGAACCGAGCGTCGCGTTCCACGCGCGCCTGTAGCGCGGAGGCCATGTCGTTGAACGAGTTAGCCAAGACGCGCAGGTCAGGGTCCAGTGTCGGCTCCAGCCGCGTGTCCAGCCGACCGCCGGCGATTGCCTTCGCGGCCTGCGCCGCATCGCCGAGCGGACGGACGGCTCGACTGGCGACCAGCGTGCCCAGCAAGGCGCCAGCCAGCGTGGTGATGAACCCCGCAAACAGCAGGCTGCGCAACACACTGTTCAAGGTGCTGGACGCGTCGTCGAGCGCGACGAATTCGAAGTAGCTGCCGTCGGTGACGGTCAGCGGGATACCGATGACCAGTACCGGTTTGTTGTCGATGCGGGTGATCATCCGCGCCGGTATGGAGTCGTTGATGACGCGCTGCTGTAGCGACACCGGGATGTTGTCCGGACCGTATTGTGCCGAACTGCCGCCACTCCACGTGCCCTTGTAGTTGATGGCGAAGCGAGCAACGCCGAGGGCGGTGAGACGGTCGATTGCGGGCTTGGCCGACGGGGTGTTGGCAGCGAGTTCATTTTGTGCCACCTGCGCGTTTCGATACGCCTGCTCAATGGCCGCCTTGTCACGTTGGTTGACCACGCTGCTGCGAGTGAAGCTGTACGCGGCGGCAGCCAGAAAGCCGGAAAGAAACAATGCACCGATGCCGAACATCAGCAAGATGCGCGTGCGGAGGCTGAGCCGGCGTGGCTGAATGTCGCGCCACCGTTGCCGCCACCGCTCCGAGCGGCTGGCGGTCTCGTTGCCCAGCTCAGTGGCAGTGTCAGCCGAGCTGCCGACGCTGGTACCAGTGCCGCCGACGACCACACCAGAGTTGGCGAGGCTGCTGGTGGTGGGCTGCGTCACGACTGCAGTCGGTAGCCCAGGCCCCGCACGGTGACCACATGCCGCGGGTTGGCAGGATCTGCCTCCACCTTCGTGCGCAGACGGCGAACATGCACGTCCACCAGGCGGCCGTCACCGAAGTAGTCGTAGCCCCACACTTTGTCCAGCAGACTCTCGCGGCTGAAGACCCGACCCGGGTTCTGAGCCAGCTCGCACAGCAGGCGGAACTCCGTCTTGGTGAGGTGCAGCTCCTGCCCGCTGCGGAGCACCTTGCCTTCTTCGGGCACGATCTCGAGATCGCCGAAGGTGAGCTTGGCGTGACCGGGGCTGATGGGCCGGATGCGGCGCAGCAGCGCGCGTATGCGTGCCGAGAGTTCCTTAGGTGCAAACGGCTTGGTGAGGTAATCGTCTGCCCCCGCCTCTAAACCGGCGACGACATCGTGAGTGTCGTTGCGAGCGGTGACCATGACGATGGGTACGTCGCTGTGACGGCGCAGCGTGCGGCACAATTCGAAGCCGTCGATGCCGGGCAACATGATGTCGATGAGGACGACGTCAGGGGGAGAGCGATGAAACAGGTCGATCGCTTCCTCTCCGCTGCCGGCCTCGTCGACGGTCCAGCCCTCGTCCTCGAGGGCCAGTTTCACGGCCGTACGGATGCGCTCGTCGTCTTCGACCGAAAGGATGCGAGTTCCCACGCCCACATGATGCCAGGCCGGGGCCCCTCCGCGGTGTCCGCTGGGCTAGAACCCGAGCTGAGCGTCAATTTCTGCAACCAGCGCGCGCATGGGACCGATCAGCCGAGGATTGGCGGCAATGACTGATTCTGGGCGGACGTCGTGGCCGTCAAGGCTGCTGGTGAGGCACCCGGCCTCGCGGGCGATGAGTTCCCCAGCGGCCAGATCCCACGGGCCCAGCCACTGCTCGAAGTACACGTCCACCCGACCAGCGGCGAGATTGCACAGGTCGGCGGCGGCGGCGCCGAACCGGCGAAGGTCGCGGACCTGGGGGAGTAGGTGAGCGACCCTAAGGGCCTGCACCGCTCGGCGTTCGGCGGAGTAGCTGAAGCCAGTGGCGACAAGTGCCAGCGCGATCTCATCGGTGGTGCTGCACGAAATCGGCGCCCCGTTGAGACAGGCGCCGCCACCAGCGGAGGCGGTGAACAGTTCGTCGACGGCGGGCACGTACACCACACCAACCTGTGTGCCCGCTGCAGTTCGCGCCGCGATGGACACTGCCCAGCCTGGCAGGCCGTACATGAAGTTGGTGGTGCCGTCGATGGGATCGATCAGCCAATCGACCCCGCTGGTTCCGGGGGTGTCGGTACCCTCTTCGCCGACGATGGCGTCGTGCGGGCGCGCCGCAAGAATGCCACCGACGATGAGGGCCTCGTTGGCTTTGTCGAATTCGGTGACCATGTCGGTAGCCGACGATTTCGTGTCCGTGAACGTGACGCCGCGGTCGGCCCGGCCATCACGCGCGAGCCGCCCGGCGCGTACCGCCAGCTCACTGGCCAGGTGCAGTAGTTCGCCGTGATCCACGCTCATGAGCCGCGCCCGGACCGCTCGCGCTGCTCGACCTGTCGCCACTCGCCGACGGCGCGAAGGACGAGCACAGCAACCACGCTCATGCCGCCGGCAGCGATGAGCGCGCCGGTGAGCGCGCCGATTCCCTTCGGCGAGGCACACGAACCAGTGCACTGCAACTTGACCAACGTGAAGCCGATCAGTCCGCCGGCCAGCCCGCCGACCAGGATGGCAACGAACGCAGCAGCGCGGGCGGCGGGGGAGGGAAGTGCGGAGAGAGGCCGTTCCGGTTCGGGCACGCAGCCAGCGTAACGGCGCGCTCGCCGCACTCTGCGGGGCAGGACGACCTAGGCTCTGCCACCGTGCGTGCCACCGTCGTCATTCCGACGTACAACGAGATCGAAAACATCGAGCGAGTGATCCGCGAGGTGTTGGTCGCGGCTCCGGATGTGCAGATTCTGGTCGTCGACGATGGCAGTCCCGACGGCACAGCGGACCGCGCCGAGGCCCTGGGTGACGAGTTGGGGCATGTGACGGTCCTACGCCGTACCGAGAAGAACGGCCTGGGCGACGCCTACCGCGCAGGCCTGCGGAGAGCGATCGACGACGGCGCCGAGATCTGCGTGCAGATGGATGCCGACCTGTCGCATGACCCGGCGGTGCTGCCCGCGCTGTTGTCGAATGTCGAGCACGGCGCCGATCTCGCCATCGGCAGTCGGTACGTGCCGGGCGGCCAGACTGTCAACTGGCCTCGCCGTCGACGCATGCTGTCGCGCTGGGGCAATCGCTACGCGGCCGGCGTCCTGGGCCTCGCCGTCAACGACGCAACGGCTGGCTATCGCGCATACAGCTCCGCCGGTTTGGAGCGAATGAAGTTCGAGTCAGTCGAAGCTGACGGTTACGGCTTCCAGGTAGAGATGACCTATCGGTTGGTGAGCTCGGGCGGCAAGATCGTGGAGTTCCCCATCAGCTTTCAGGATCGCACCGAAGGCGTCTCCAAGATGTCCGGCAGCATCATCCAAGAGGCGCTGCTGCTGGTCATGAAGCTGTGGGTCAGCGACTTTCGTGGTCGTCGGTCGCGCCGTTCGGAGGGGCGCTGACCAATGCGCCACTGGACGGTTGGCGGTGCCCTGATCCGTCATGGTGACGGACTGGTGTTGGTCAGCAATCGTCGGCGCGATCGTTCGGTGGAGTGGACCCCACCCGGTGGAGTGATCGACGAAGGCGAGACCGTGCTGGGTGGTCTTGCACGCGAGGTGCGCGAGGAGACCGGCCTTGTGGTGCGCTCGTGGGGGCAGTGTTGTTACACCGTGACCGTGACGGCGCCCGAGATGGGGTGGAAGCTGAAGGTCGAGGCATGGGAAGTGGCCGAGGTGGACGGTGAGGTCGTGATTGCCGACCCCGATGGCATCGTCGAGCAAGTTCGCCACGCCACCTCTGTCGAGGCAGTCGATCTGCTGCGGGCCAGCCCGCCGTGGGTGCACGCGCCGGTCACCGAATGGCTGGCCGGTGCCGTCAGCGAGAGCTATCGATTCGCCTTGCGTGGCGTCGAACGTCGTCACGCACGCATCGAACGACTTGCGTAGGTGCCGGCGTAGATGACGAACGGACGTCAGACGCGAACGATTCTTCACGTCGACATGGACGCGTTCTACGTCAGTGTCGAACTTCGTCGGCGCCCGGATTTGCGTGGTCAGCCGGTGGTCGTTGGTGGCACGGGAGCACGAGGAGTGATTGCCGCTGCGTCGTACGAGGCTCGCCGTTTCGGGCTGCACTCGGCGATGCCCTCGACACGGGCGCGCCGAATGTGTCCTCACGTCGTGTTTCTCCCTGGCGATCACGAGTTGTACGCACAGGTCAGTGCTCAGGTGCACGAGATCTTCCTCTCGGTGACGCCGTTCATCGAGCCGCTTTCGCTTGACGAGGCGTTCTTGGACGTCACCGGTTCGCTGCGGCTCTTCGGCAGTGGCACCGACATCGCCCGCCACGTTCGTAGTCAGGTGTGGCAGCGGCTCGATCTGCGCTGCTCGGTCGGTGTGGCGCCAAGCAAGTTCATTGCCAAGTTGGCATCGGTCGCAGCCAAACCAACGGCCACCCCTGGCGGCGTCGTCGAGGGCACCGGTGTGTGGGAGGTGCGTCCAGGCGAGGAGCTGGCGTTCCTTCATCCGCTCCCGGTGAAGGCGCTGTGGGGTGTCGGGCCGGCGACCCTCGAGCGGCTGAGCCGACTCGGTGTGCGTACCGTTCACGACCTGGCGGAGCTGGAAGAGGCGACACTGGTGGCCTCGCTCGGCAGAGCGCATGGCGAGCACCTGTATCGCCTCGCCTGGGCAGTCGACAACCGGCCGGTTGAGATCGACCGGTCGATGAAATCGATCGGGCATGAGGAGACGTTCAGCACCGACCGTCACACTCACGAGGAACTTCTACGCGAACTCGTCCGTCTGGCTGATGGGGTTGCAGGGCGCCTGCGCGCCCAGGGCGCCGCGGCGCGAACGTTCTCGCTAAAGATTCGATTCACGGACTTCAACACGATCAGCCGGGCCATCACCCTGCCCTCGCCGATTGCGACGGCGCACGCGATCGTGAAGGCGGTGGAGCCACTTCTGGAGGCCGTCGACCCGTCGCCCGGGGTGCGTCTGCTCGGGGTCAGCGCGAGCAATTTCGGGCAGGCCTCCGAGCAAATGACGCTCGACAGCCTGCTCACCTCGGCTCCAGCTGCCGACCAGGAGTGGCAGGCGGCGGAGGAGACGATGGACGCAATTCGCACACGATTCGGCTCGGCCGCAATCGGCCCAGCCAGTGCCGTCGGTGCCGACGGGCTCCGCCTCGTTCGTCGCGGCGCCCAACAATGGGGGCCGGATCAGGAAAAGTCCTGATGAACGAGCGCCCGCACGCGTTGTCTCGCGGGCCGAATCGTGCGAAGATGCTCCCAGGCCACGCCGAGGAGCTTGTCATGCCGCTGTCGGAAGACGAACAGAGGATTCTTCGCCAGATTGAGGAGCAGCTCCAACGCGACCCAGGTTTCGGTCGCAACCTGCATGCGGTCGGCGGCGGCAACAGCCGTCGTGTCCTGTTCCTGTCCAGCGCGGCCGCGGTCATCTGCCTGGTGTTCACCATTGCGTTCTTGTCGGTCAGCCCGTACCTGTCGTTTGTGGCGTTCATCGGCGCCGTCGTCGCAGCGCTGTTCGCGGAACGTCACGCCCGTTCGCTCAGTGAGAGCAGCTTGAACCACTTGTCGGAATCCATGCGGGGGCGCTTCGGTGCGCCGCCGCGTTCACGCGCCGACGACTAATACGAAACCAGCAGTTCTGGTCAGTTGGCGAACCGGCGACGCATCAGGCGCGGGTCCACAAGGGCCTTGAGTCTCACCTGGGTAGGGGTACGGTCGCGACAGACGCTGGCCACTTCGGCAGCCAGCAGTTCGCAACGCGACGCCGTCTGCTCGTCGATATCACGCGGTGCGTAGACGGCACGCGTGACGTGCACGGCCATTTCGCGCAGCGCGCGATGGTCGGCGCCCGTCGACCGCTCCGCGATGTCGGCGTATTCGAGCGGAGTCTCACCGCGTAGTAACGGCGCGCCGGCAAACGAGAGTGCCCCGAGCGTGCGCTGCCACGCCCCGATGACTCGGTCGCGAGGGGTGCTGTGGTGCCGCTGGGAGAGAGCCCGAATCACCCTCGGTGCGACGACGACCCACGCCAGCAACGCAATCACGACACCGCCGAGCACCAACGGGACCGCCGAGCCGCCGCCCGAGTTTCCGTTCGAAGCCGTGCCTGCGATGGTGGTGGTGCTTGCGCCACCCGTGCCACCGGGCCTCCCGCCGCCAGGAACGGTTGTCGAGGACTCGGGGTCGCCCGGATTGCGGGTGGGAACGCTGGTCGGAGTGGTCTGTTGCGTGTCGCCGCCAGTGCCTCCGCTGCCGTTGAACTGAGCCGGGGCAACGTTGGTGTAATCGACGGCGTCTGGGCTGCCGCGGCCGGGCGTTGGTTCGAATGGCACCCAACCAATACCGTCAAACCACACCTCCGGCCAGGCATGCGCGTGGCGACCGTAGACGTGAAACAGACCGTCGGCGCGCAGTTCGCCAGGGGTGTAGCCAACGGCCATGCGGGTCGGTAGCCCCAGGTAGCGAGCCATCACACCGAACGTTCCGGCGAAGTGTTGGCAAAAGCCGCGACGGCCGCGCAGGAAGGCTTCGATGGCGTCGTAGCTGTTGCCGTATTGCACGTCGAGGTCGTAACGGAAGTTGTCTCGGAACCAGTTCTGCAGTGCCAGCGCTTTCTCGTACGGCGTCACCGCACCCGCGGTGGCAGCAGTCGCGTCGTCCTTGGCCACCTGCGGTAGGCCCCCCGGCAGGTCGAGGCTGCCGGCGGGGGCGTCGTCAACAGTTGCGCCGAGCAACTGCTCAACGGTTGGGTGTGGCACCATCGACTGGACATCGATCCGGTCGCCGGACTGCAGGGCCACCTCCGGCACGAACAGCATCTGCGTTTGAGGTGTCCACATGACGTCGGCGGGCGACACGGTCACTGGGAGATACGCGGCTGGAATGTTGTGTTGGCCCAGCGCCAAGATTCGAATGGTCTGATCGGTGACAGGTCCCGGAAGGTCCACCTCGTCCGAACGATCGCCCATTGACTCGAGGTCTTCGCCAAGGGGGCTCCACTGGCCATTGTCGTACAGGGGCGAGGCGTACATCCTCCAGTAGTGGCCGCCGTCGGAGGACTGGACCGTGAAGAGTTCCAGCTTGCCTCGGTTGCGCATCTGGGCTCCGATGTCGACGAGCGGGCTCAGCACCTCGGTGACACTGCCCTGCCGATTGCGTGTGTCGACGAGGGCCTTCTCCCCGGCTCCGGGAAGCCGCGGTGCCACCGATGCCGCGACAATCGCGGTCAGTCCGAAGGTGACCAACAACGCCGGCAGCGCGACTCCTAGCGTCATGCGGCGAGCACCCATCCAGGTGGCTTCCTGGCTCGTATGACGGAAGCGCAGCACGGCAACTGTCAGCAGCGCCGTCGCTGTCCACAACGCCGCAACGCCGACTCGGTGGTTGTCGGTTCCGAGCGCCGCGGTAAAGATGAAAATGACGCCGGCCGGCACGATTGATTCGATGCGACCCAGTGCGCGGAATGCGAACGTGTCTGCCAACGCCGCACAGATCGCGATTGCCACTGCCCCGGCGACCGCGTAGTTACCGACGCTTGGTACCGGTGCGACAGCGGTGGGGAACTGTTCGATCACCAATCGCAGGTCGATGCGCATCACGTCGAGGGTTCGCGACGTGGGAAATGGGCCGCTCAGGGTGTCGCGGTAGTAGACGACCGAGATGAGTTCGGCGATTGCGAGCAGCAGCAGCGGCATCGCAACCAGAAGGTGGGCCTTGGCGATTCGGAGCAACAGTGCAACGGTGTGCGTGCCGATGGCCACCACCGCCATATCAGACAGGTATCCCCAATCCGGGAAGACTCGGCACATCGCGACCACGGTGGCCAACGTGAGTCCGGTGAGGCACAGGGTGGCCGGTAACTGTGCGAGCTCGCGGCGTGTCGGCTCGGGCGTCGGTGCGGTCATGCCAGTGCCCCTACGCCACCGAGCACTAGGAGGTTCCAGCTGTGGCGAAGTCGTTCCAGCGAGGTCCCATCGACGTGGAAGCCTTTACCGCCAGACGATGCGCCCATCGTGGTGACGAACACCACCGACTCGTCCGGGCCAGCCGACGCGCGCGCCGACGCTGCCGCACGTGATGTGGCGTGGGTGGTGACGACAACGAGAAGGCCGAGGCCGTCGACGCTGGTGCGGCCACTGGCAGCGTGGTCAACGACCTCCTGCCCCGGCGCGACAGTGGCCAGCCAGCGCAACGACTGGGGGGCCACGTCTTGCCCGCGTAAGTCCAGCCCGGGAGCAACCAGCCGTGTCGCGATGCCAACGGCGGCAGACGCGGCGACGATGCTTGCTGCAGCAGTGACGGCCCGTTCGAACCCGTCGTCGTCGTAGCCGTCGGCGAGGGTGTCCAGCACGACGGTGCAACGCTGTACACCCTCCATCGCGGTCTCGCGGACAATCAGGGTCCCGGCGCGAGCGGAGGTCTTCCAGTTGATCCGGCGAAGATCGTCACCGGGCGTGTACTCGCGCTGCGAATGAAACTCTGAGCCCGTCTGCCCAAAGGCTTTCATACGCAGATGTTGACCCAAGCGTCCAGAGCTTCCGGTGCCTGGGAATGCGAGCGGAACACGTTCCGGAACCACCAGCACCTCGCCGGCCCCAGCGAGCCAGACCGCTCGCTTTGCCAGCCCGAGCGGGTCGGTGCGCTCGGCGCGCAGCGGCCCCGTGCGCAGTACGCCCCGGCGAAGCGTGGGCACGCGATAGGCAGCACTGATCGCTTCACCAGCGGCCAACGGTGCTAGCTGCATCGGGGCGCCACCTTTGTCACCAACGGGCTCCCACAGCTTCAGACGGGGAGTACGGACGTGCGATCGATTCGCGACTTGCAGATCCACGCGGGCAGGCTCGCCGACCGAGACCGTGGTCGGCCGCGCGATGCGGCGCACGTCGATGCGTGGCAGCGGGCGATTGACGACGAGTAACGCAATCCCGAATGTCGCCAGCAGCGCCACCCCGATCACGAACAGCTCCATGAGACCAAAGACGCGCCCGACGATGATGGAAACAGCCGCCGCCACGACCATTGCCCAGCCGTGGCGTGTTGGCATCAGCGGCCCACCGGCACGGCGACTGACGCCAAGAGCTCGTGGATTGCGGTCTCGTTGGTGAGGCCTCTGGACGCCGCGTCGGGCCGCAGCACGACACGGTGAGCGAGAACGGCGATAGCGACAGCCTTCACGTCGTCGGGGATTGCATAGTCACGGCCGTGAGCGGCGGCATGCGACCGAGTAGCTCGTGCCAATTGCAGGGTTGCGCGCGGAGACAGACCCAACAGCATTCCGGCATGGTTTCGGCTGGTCTCGGAAAGATCAACCATGTACCCCTTGAGCGCATCGGCAACGTGCACAGTTCGCACCGCCGCGCACATCTGCACGATTTCTGACGTGCTGACGACGGGTCGCAACGCCTGGAGCGAGTCTGCGGCGCCGTTGGAGTTGAGGATTTCAAGCTCGGCGCTGCGGCCTGGGTAGCCAAGCGAGAGGCGCATGAGGAAACGGTCGAGCTGGCTCTCCGGGAGGCGGTAGGTGCCTTCCTGCTCGACTGGGTTTTGTGTGGCTGCAACCATGAAGGGATTGGGCAGCTGGTGGCTGACGCCATCGGCGCTGACCTGTCGTTCCTCCATCGCCTCGAGGAGTGCCGACTGGGTCTTTGGCGACGCACGGTTGATCTCGTCGGCGAGCACGATGTTCGCGAAGAGCGGGCCGGGCTGAAAGACGAAACTCTCGGTCGCCCGCTGGAAGATGCTGACGCCAACGAGGTCCGTCGGGAGCAGGTCGGGGGTGAACTGGACGCGCTTCCAGCTGCAGTCGATAGACGCGGCGAGAGCCTTCGCAAGGCTGGTCTTGCCCACACCGGGCACATCCTCGATGAGAAGGTGACCCTCCGCGAGTAGGCACATCACCGCCAACTCCACCGCATCGCGCTTGCCATGAACAACTGACGAGACATTGCTCGCAATTGCATCGAAGAGTTGCGCGAAGGTGGGCGAGGGCCGATTCGGGGTTTCCGACGAAGAAGCTGAACTGGTGGTGAACTCGGTGGGGGCTGCCGTCACGGCTGGAAGGGTAGACCCCATGGCAGGGGGTTGGGGTGCAGCAGCTCCAAAGTCGGCGCCGGCGAGCCTCGTCGCCCTCGGCCCGCTACGGTCGTTGACGTGAGTATTTGCTACCTCGCTATCGACGTCGGAGGCGCCAAACTTGCGGCGTCCATCGTCAGCGAGGAGGGCGAGGTGTTGGTTCGCGACCGGATCGCTACGCCGTCTCGTGAGGTCTGGGCCGCCTTGTCGCGCCTGGTCCTGCGCGTCATGGCGGCCGCGCCGTCGCGTCCTGTCGGGTGTGGGGTCGGCTGCGGTGGGCCGATGAACCCGACCGACCGAACGGTCTCGCCGCTGTACATACCCACATGGAAGGCGTTTCCGTTGGCCGCCGAATTGGAGGAACTCACTCAGCTTCCGGTGGTTGTCGACAACAATGCCAAGACGGTGGCGCTCGCCGAAGCATGGTGCGGCGCTGCGGTCGGCATCGACGACTTCGCGGCCGTGGTGATGGGTGCTGGTGTCGGGGGTGGCATCGTCAGCGGCGGCAGGTTGTTGGAGGGTCGCCTCGGCAACGCCGGCCACATTGGTCACATCGTGGTAGAGCCTGAAGGGCGCCACTGCCCGTGCGGCGGTAGGGGCTGCCTCGAGGCCTATTGCAGCGGTCGTGCGATCGAGGAGGAAACCGGCCGTCCGCCTCAGCGGGCGCCGCAGAGCATCGTCGAGCGAACTGGCATCCTGACCGGTCGCGCGCTGGCCTCGTTGGGTGCCATCTGCGATCTGAAGCTGGCGGTCGTCGGTGGCTCTGTGGCCCTGGGTTTTGGCGAGCCGTTCTTTGGTGCCGCGCAATTGGAACTCGATCAGCGCGCCAGGCTCGCGTTCACGCAGGGCTTCAAAGTCGTGCCGGCCGGCCTGGGTCAACTTGCCGCGTTGGTGGGTGCAGCAGCGCTGGCCCGCGCCGTGCGCTGACGTCGCCAGAACTTCCGAGTGATGGCTACCACGCGGTAACATCGCACCCATGCTTCCCCAGTACACCGCCGACGCCGAGGCCTACCGCGAGAAGGTGCAAGCCTTTCTGGCCGAAAAGCTCCCCCTCAACTGGGGCGGGATCGGCAAGCTCGACGGGCAAGAACTCGTCGATTTCGTCACCGAGTGGCGCAAGACGCTCTACGGCGCCGGCTACCTGGCACCCGGCTGGCCGGTTGCCTACGGCGGTGGCGGTCTCTCCGCACTCGAGCAGGTCATCATCGGTGAGGAGTTCGCCAAGGCAGGCGTGCCGACCGGTGGCCCTAACGACGTGTTTGGCATCCAGATGCTGGGCAACACGTTGCTGCAGTGGGGCACCGACGAGCAAAAGGCGCACTATCTCCCTCGCATTCTCAGCGGCGACGATGTGTGGTGCCAGGGCTACAGCGAACCGAATGCCGGCAGCGACCTCAGCAACCTCGGCTTGAAAGCCCAGCTCGACGGCGACCAGTGGATCCTCAATGGCCAGAAAATTTGGACGAGTGCGGGTCACCTCGCCGACCACATCTTCACCCTTGCCCGCACCGACCCGGATGCCCCTCGCCACAAGGGAATCTCGTTCATCTTGGTCGACATGCGCCAGCCCGGCATCGAGGTTCGGCCGATCCGCATGATCAGCGGCGAGAGCGAGTTCAACGAGGTCTTCTATACCGACGCCACCGCACCCAAGGGCGAGGTCATCGGCGGGTTGAACAACGGTTGGGCGGTCGCAATGACGCTTCTGGGGTTCGAGCGTGGCGAAGCGGCCGCTACCGGTCCCATTCGGTTCCAGGCGGAGGTCGACCGGCTGCTGTTGCTGGCGAAGGAGTACGGCGTCGCCGACGACCCGCGTATCCGCCAACGTCTGGCGCAGTGCTACGCCAAGGTGCAGATCATGCGTTTCAACGGCATGCGCGTGCTCACACAGTTCCTCGCCGGCCACCACCCCGGCCCCGACGCAGCCATTTCCAAGCTCTATTGGAGCGAGTACCACAAGGAGATCACCGAGCTCGCCGTCGACATCATCGGCGCCGAGGCGATGACGCCGACAGGGCGGCGTCCGTCCAGTGCGTTCAGCGCTGACGACGCGGGTGCGCCCAACAGCACCTGGAGCTGGGTCGGTACGTTCCTCAATGCACGCGCGGGAACCATCTACGCCGGCTCATCGCAGGTGCAGCGCAACATCATCGGCGAGATGGTGTTGGGACTGCCCAAGGAACCGCGAGTGTGACAACGGGTCTGGCAGTGGTCGTGGCCGTCGCCAGCCGGCCGCGTCTCTGGGGCACGGCGCTGCGCCAGTGGCGCCGAACCACCCCGTCGCGCTGGTGGAGGCACCGCCCGTTTCTTCCTGTGCCCAGCCGCGAGTACCTCGCCTTTCGAATGGTGACGCAGTACGGCAGCGCAGATCATCGCATCGAGCCCGCTGATGTGCTGAACTACCTCGCATGGTGCCGACACCACGACGCTGCCGCCTCATGATGCGCACCCTCCGGATACCACAGGCCGTCGCGGAAAAAGGCCCAATATCGCTTCGGTCAGTTCGCTAGGTTCCCGCCTCATGAGAAGCGCCCTCGTGTTGAATGCAACCTACGAGCCGCTTTCCGTCGTTCCTGCCTTCCGGGCAGTGTGTCTCGTACTCGCTGACAAGGCCGATCTCATCGCCGATGACGGTACCCAGCTGCATTCCGAGCGGCTCTGCATCCCCAGTCCGTCCGTGGTGCGATTGCGCTACGTGGTGAAGGTTCCCTACGCCCGACGCACCGCGATGTCTCGACGGGCGCTCTTCGCCCGCGACAACTACTCGTGCCAGTACTGCGGTGGGTTTGCCGACTCGCTCGACCACGTGGTGCCTCGTTCGCGTGGCGGCCAGCACACGTGGGAAAACGTCGCTGCGGCCTGCCGACCGTGCAACCTACGCAAACGCGACCGCACGCCGGCGGAGGCTGGTATGTGGCTGGCCCGTCCGCCACGTGCTCCGCGCGAGCAGGCGTGGGTGGCCGCTGCCGTCACGCTGGTCCCCGACGAGTGGAAGCCGTACCTCGCTCGCGCCAGCTGATCAGTCCGTCGGCTTGGGTTTCTTCGCCCTGCTCGGCGCCACTCGCGGCGGCTCTCCGGGCATCTTGGGGTACACCGGTGGCCAGGGAGCGTCCATCAGGCCTGCAGCTTGGTCGGCAATCACCATGTCCATGAAGGGTTGCATCGGCTGTGGCGCGTCGTTCATGGCTTCCCAGGCGTCGCCGTGCTTGTCGACCCAGCCGGGCACGGTGACGATCGTCAGGTCGTGCGGTTGCAGCGTGTCCAGCAGTTCCCACGGGAACGGGAACGAGACCGGAGCGTGGTCCAGTGCTCGTACCGACCAGGGTGCAAACACGGTCTTGTGTGGAGCGTTCTGGTTGAAGTCGATGAAGATCCGTTCGCCGCGCTCCTCCTTCCACCAGGCCGCGGTGATCAGTCGGGTCTCCGCCGTTCCAGTTCGCGCGCGACCGCAACTGCTGCGCTTCGAACTGCGTAGCTGTCGTGCGTCGGCTCTAGGCGCACGTACACATGCAGGCCGCGGTTGCCCGAGGTCTTGATGAAACTGACGATGCCCAAATCGTCGAGCAGCCGCTTCGTTTCGTGCGCCGTCTCGACGGCCATGGCGTAGGTCGTTCCCGGGCCAGGATCGAGGTCGAGGCGCAGCTCATCGCAGT
>JANLPB010000212.1:0-27707 GCA_031366885.1 Ilumatobacteraceae bacterium | reverse complement strand
CCACATCTGTCTCGTTGCCTGTGTCGGCGGCGTGATCGTCGCCGGTCGGAATCGAGTCCGATTTTTCGGTGCCGGGCAGCGTCCACCACCACAGATACTCCGTGCGTACGCCCCGTTGCGCCAATTGGATTCCACTTCTCCACGGCGATCCGTCCTCGGCCACCCCCGAGCCGACTTCGGCGAAGTCGCCGAGCCGATAGTCGGGGTGTAACCCGTAGACCAGACCACGCCACTCCGACTCGTCGGCCAGTCTGACCGACCGGCTGATCGACAGCAGCTCAGTGGTTGGCACCTGGCCGGTCAGGCTGAGGAGACGACCTTCGGCGGCCCACGTCACGATTGACTCTCCGCTCGGCGTCAGCGTTGCGGCGGTGTACCCATCGGAGCCCTCCACCCGGCCCGTGGTGAAGTACGCCAGCGTGGCGGCGCGCGTATCGACATCGCCACTCGCTTCGCGAAGTGTCACGAGTTCGCCGTCGACCGTCGCGGCCCGCATCTCCGTCGTCACTGTTCCGTACAGCAGCTCGTCGGCCCAGGTGGCCGTGCGTGTGGACATCAGGCTGTAGGCCGCGAGGATGTCCTCGTCGATCAGCACCTTGCCCGTGGCACCATCCGCCAGCCTCAGCGCGTTGGCGAAGCGAACCAGTTGATGATCGTCAACGTTGAACGCTCGAACATCGGCGGCCCAACCATTGTCGAGATCAACAACAATTGTGGTCATCGAGCGTTCGTCGCGTGGCGTGATCAGGTTGCGCCCATCGACCTCGCGACGCCACGAGTCGAGCACTGCCGGTTGGGCGCGGCGGCGCCGGTACGTTTGCAGCGAGATCCACGGGTTCGTGGGGTTTCCACTGGCGAACAGGGTGTAGTGGGCGTCGGTGGGAGGCGGTGTGACGATGTCTGCGGAGTAGTTGCTCAGGTCAGGCCAGTCCAAGATGTAGTGGCCACCCGGTGTCGCAGCTGGATGGTGATCCTTGTTGTCGATCGACATCGCCACGGCACCGGCGGCGACGAGCGCGAGTACGAAACACCCGGTCGCGACAAGGAGGTGGCGTCGCCGTTGAGGTTTCTCCGCGTGGGGCAGGGGAGTGGGGAAGATGCTGGCGGCAGGAGCGTCATCCCACCAGCTCGGGTCGTCGGGTGCGACGACTTCGATGTAATCGAAAGTCGGCCGCTGGCCACGCGGGGCAATCCTGCGCGAGCGGAGAACCATCGTACGAACCGTCAGTCGTTGTCGAGCTTGTCGAGAACGTGGTGTGCGGCGTCGGCGAGTGTGCCTTTCACGCCGCCCTCCTTGGCAATCTGCTCGAGCCGGGCGTCGATGAGGCCGATCTCCTGGCGCGCTCCTTCGAGCGGAGAGATCTTGCCATCGTCGTTGAGGTCGAAACTGACGAGGTCGAGTTCCTCGTCGCTCTCAGAGGTGCTGGCTGTCTCGTCGGTCGTTGCCTGAGGAGTCTCGTCGTTGGACATGCCTTCAGTATGCCCCGCCTGGTGGCGCAGGCTCAGGCAGTCGCGGCTGTTGTTGCGTCGCCCGGGTTGCCTGCTAATGGCCCATGAGAAAGGGTGCGACGAGTCGAGTTCGTCGTGCCCGACGGTCGTGCGCATCTTCCGCTCGGTCGGCGCCGCCAAGCACTGACACGATTGCCGTGGAGGCCAGGTAGCGCAGCGGCTCCGGCTCCCAATTGCGGGCACGGTGGCCAACCCACGGCAGGTTCGTGAGCGCGGTTGCCCTCCCCAGAATCAGATCAGCCAACGTGCGGCCACCGAGGTTGGCGGCGACCACGCCGTGCCCGCCATATCCACCAGACCAGGCGGTGCCGGCGGAACGATCGAATTCCACCGACATGCACCAGTCTCGCGGCACCGCCAAGGACCCACCCCACGCATGTGTGATGGCAGCGCCGGCGGCGGCCGGGAAGTGGCGAGTCACCGAATCTTGGAGGCGGGCACGCACGATCTCATTGCGCTCCTGCGCACGGTCGATGGGTGACCCCAATCGGTACGGCGCCCCGCGCCCACCGATGGCGATCCGGCCATCCTGAGTTCGCTGGGCGTAGAAGAACAGGTGGTGTGCGTCGGCGATGGTGGTGCCCTGCTGCCAGCCAAGCGCGACCCAGACCTCGTCGGAGAGCGGCTCGGTTGCGATCATGAGCGAGTACAGCGGGAGAAAGCGTCGGTGCCAGCCGGCGGCCTCGACGCTGTACGACTCCGTCGCTCGCACAACGATCGCGGCGGTCACCGTGCCGCCCGGAGTGCGAACTCGACCGGTCCCGATCTCGGCGGGTGATTGTTCGTAGATGGTGACGCCGCGTCGCTCGCACGCCTCGGCGAGGCCACGGACCAGCCGGGCAGGATCGACGCTGGCGCAATGCGGTGAGAAGGTCGCGGCCCGTGCGTCGGGCGTGTGGACACGCTGCTGCAACTCGGCTGGGTCGAGAAGGCGGTAGTCGTCTTCGCCGATGCCGCGTGCCCGTCGAGACGCCACGGTGGCCTGCAGGCGCTGACGCTGCGGTTCGCTGTAGGCCACCGTCAACGAGCCTCCATGGACAAAGCCACAATCGATGCCTTCTGCTGCAACCACTTGGCCGATCTCGGTGATCGTTGCAAACGTTTCACGCTCGGCGCGTAGCACGGCCTCCGGATTGCTGGCACGGCCGTACACCGCAGAATCGCCCGCAATGAAGCCCGATACCCACCCGCCATTGCGTCCCGAAGCCCCGAAGCCGGCAACCTCGCGCTCGATGACGGCGATGCGTAGCGTCGGGTCCAGTCCCGCCAAGTAGTACGCCGTCCAAAGCCCGGTGAATCCGGCGCCAACCACGACGACGTCGACGTCGATATCGCCTGACAGCGCCGGACGCGCATTCAACGACGTAGGGATCGAGTCGAGCCACAGCGATCGTTCGCGAACGGCAGCGTCGATGTTCAGTGGCATCCAGCGGACGATACCCCGGAACAATTGCTGGTGATCACGCGTCCCGTCTCGACGGCTGGTTGGATAGCGGTGCTGGCTATACGCACATACGACTGAGGAGAATGCGAATGCAACTGCGCATGTTGGGGAACGGCTTGGAAGTCTCGACGCTCGGGCTCGGGTGCATGGGGATGAGTGCTTCATACGGGCCTCCCGCCGATCGCGGGGAGATGATTTCGCTGTTCCGCACAGCGGTCGATCTGGGAGTGACGTTCTTCGACACGGCCGAGGCGTATGGGCCGTACGTCAATGAGGAACTGGTTGGCGAGGCGTTGGCGCCGGTGCGCGATCAAGTCATCATCGCCACCAAGTTCGGGCTGGTCGGCACCGACGAGTTCCCGCACGGGAGTAGCCACCCCAGCGTCATCCGGGCGACTGCCGACGCCTCGCTACTGCGTCTCGGGGTGGACAAGATCGATCTGCTCTACCAGCATCGTGTCGACCCGGACGTGCCGATTGAAGACGTCGCCGGGGCCGTCAGGGAACTCATCGAGGCCGGCAAGGTGGGCCACTTCGGCATGTCGGAGGCGGCTGCAACGACAGTTCGTCGTGCCCATGCTGTGCAGCCAGTGACTGCCGTGCAAAGTGAGTACTCGCTGTGGTGGCGCCGTCCAGAGGACGATCTGCTGGCCACCCTCGAGGAACTGGGAATCGGGTTCGTGCCGTTCAGCCCGCTCGGCCGCGGGTTCTTGACAGGCGCGATCGACAAGGACACGACGTTCGCCAAGGACGACTTTCGCAACGTCATTCCGCGCTTCACGCCCGAGGCGCGCAGCGCCAACCAGAGCTTGGTCGACCTGCTCAGGACCATCGCCGACCGCAAACAGGCGACTGCTGCACAGGTTGCGCTCGCCTGGTTATTGGCGCAGAAGCCGTGGATCGTTCCGATTCCGGGCACGACCAAGGCCGCCCGCCTCCAGGAGAACCTGGGCGCAGTCGACGTTGACCTCACTCGCCTCGACCTCGCCGAGATCGAGGCGGCCGCGGCGCTCATCAAGGTGGAGGGCGACCGTTACCCCGATGCGCTGGAGAGGCGCACCAACCTCTGAAACCGCCAGTGCACTTTCGCTCGACAGGCGAGCGAAAGTGCACAGACGAGAGAGTGTTGATGTTCGTTAGGCGAGGTCGAAGCGGTCGGCGTTCATGACCTTGTTCCACGCTGCAACGAAGTCGGTGACGAACTTCTGCTGCGCATCGCTCGCGCCGTACACCTCGGTGATTGCCCGCAGTTGCGAGTTCGAGCCGAAGACGAGGTCGTTGCGGGTGCCGGTCCACTTGACTGCGCCGCTGGAACGATCGCGGCCCTCGAACAAGTCGCTGGACCCAGGGGTCGGCTTCCACTCGGTGGCCATGTCCAACAGATTGACGAAGTAGTCGTTGCTGAGGGTGCCGACCCGGCTGGTGAGTACACCATGTGCCGAGCTACCGGAGTTGGCGCCGAGCACGCGCAGACCGCCGACAAGCACGGTCATCTCGGGAGCACTGAGACCGAGCAGCTGTGCACGGTCGACCAGCAATGCTTCCGCCGGCAGGGTGTGGCCCTTGCCGAGGTAGTTGCGGAAGCCGTCCGAGGTTGGCTCGAGCGCGGCGAACGACTCGACATCCGTCTGCTCCTGCGACGCATCGCCACGACCGGTGGTGACCGGAACCGTCACGGTGTGGACACTTGCGGCTTCGATGGCGGCAGCGCCACCGATGACGATCAGGTCAGCGACAGAGACCGAGGTGCCCGATGCGGCGCGAACGCCTTCGAGTACTCCCAGCACTCGACGCAGCTCGGCCGGGTCGTTGACTTCCCACTCGACCTGCGGCGAGAGACGCACGCGGCCGCCATTGGCGCCGCCACGCTTGTCACTGCCGCGGAAGGTGGAGGCCGAGGCCCAGGCCGTCGACACCAGGTCGCTGACGCTGAGTCCCGAAGCCAAAACCGCAGCCTTGAGGGCGGCAACGTCGGCGTCGCTGAGAGTGCCGGTGGCCGCCGGGATCGGGTCCTGCCAGATCAGTTCCTCGGTGGGAACTTCCGGGCCGAGGTAGCGCGACACCGGGCCCATGTCGCGGTGGGTCAGCTTGAACCACGCACGAGCGAACGCATCGGCGAAGGCTGCCTGATCCTGGTGGAAGCGGCGCGAGATGGGCTCATAGATCGGGTCCATACGCAGGGCCATGTCGGCGGTGGTCATCATCGGAGCATGGCTGCGCGCCGGGTCGTGTGCGTCGGGCACAGTGCCCTTGGCCTCCGGGTTCGACGGCGTCCACTGCTGGGCGCCGGCGGGGCTGTGGGTCAGCTCCCACTCGAAGCCGAACAGCGTGTCGAAGTAGGTGTTGTCCCACGTGATCGGCGTGCGGGTCCATGCACCGTCGATGCCACTGGTGGTGGTGTCGACGCCCTTGCCGGTGCCGAGCGCATTGATCCAGCCGTGGCCCATCTGCTCGATGGGTGCGCCTTCGGGCTCGGGGCCTACGAGGGCCGGGTCGCCGGCGCCGTGAGCCATGCCGAACGTGTGGCCGCCGGCGACGAGGGCAACGGTCTCTTCGTCGTCCATTGCCATGCGGGCGAAGGTCTCGCGGATGTCGCGACCGGATGCAACCGGGTCGGCGACGCCGTTGGGGCCTTCCGGGTTGACGTAGATGAGACCCATTTGGACGGCGCCCAAGGGGTTCATCAGCTCGCGGTCGCCGTGGTAGCGCTCGTCGCCCAGCCAGGTGGTCTCCGGGCCCCAGTAGATGTCCTCCTCGGGCTCGAACACGTCTTCGCGACCGCCACCGAAGCCGAAGGTTTCGAACCCCATCGTCTCCATCGCGACGTTGCCGGCCAGCACCATCAGGTCGGCCCATGACAGCTTGCGGCCGTATTTCTGCTTGATCGGCAGCAACAGCGTGCGTGCCTTGTCGAGGTTGCCGTTGTCAGGCCAGCTGTTGAGCGGGGCGAAGCGCTGGGTGCCACTGGAGGCGCCACCGCGGCCATCTTGGATGCGGTAGGTGCCAGCGCTGTGCCACGCCATCCGAACGAAGAACGGGCCGTAGTGGCCGTAGTCTGCCGGCCACCAGTCCTGTGAATCTGTCATCAGCGCAGCCAGGTCAGCCTTGACGGCAGCGAGGTCGAGCGTCTTGAACTCGGCTGCGTAGTCGAAGTCGGCGCCCAGCGGGTTGCCAGCGGGCGAGTTCTGATGGAGCATCTTCAAGCTCAGTTGATTGGGCCACCAGTGCTGGTTTGCAGTGGCGCCAACAGCCGTGTGTGCGGAGTTGGCGCCGCCCATCACCGGGCACACTGCCGGGCCATCGTTGATCTCGAGGACGTTGCCCTCGTCAGTGTGTTCTTGCTCAGTCATTGCTGCTCCTTGTTGACGATGTGGTGGGTGAAGAGGTAGTGCCTGGGGCATTGCGACACGTGGGGCAGCGGCCCCAATAGACGACTTCGGCTTCGTCGATCTCGAAGCCGTGATCGTCGTCGGCGGTCAGGCATGGCACGGAACCGACTGCGCAGTCGATGTCAAACATCGTGCCACAGCTACGGCAGATCAGATGATGGTGGTTGTCGCCGACGCGATCTTCGAAGCGAGCGGCCGAGCCAGCGGGCTGAATGCGGCGAATGAGATTCTTGTCGACCAGCACACCCAGCGTGTCGTACACGGCTTGGCGCGAAATGGTGCCGATCACCGCGCGCACCTCGTCGGCGAGGTCGTCGGCGGTGGCGTGCGGACGCATCGACAGGGCGCGCATGATGGCCAACCGCTGCGCCGTCACTTGCACGCCATGCGTGCGGAGAAGTTGCTCGACTTCGTCCGGTGCGCTCATCACGGTCGACATTCAACCATCGATTCTGGACTCAGTCAAGTATTAGACCAAGCCCGGGAACCATTCGCCGGTGCGCCAGGGCGATTTGCCTCGACTCTCCGGTCGGCACACTGAGGTGGCACGCTGCGCAGATGACAACACGCCTCAGTGGAACTGGAATTTGGAGTGGTGCGCTGCGCTATGGCGATGCAGCGACTGCCGCATCGTTGTCCACGGAGCTGCAGAACCTTGGATACTCGGCTCTATGGCTGCCCGACGTCGGGGGCAAACTGTTCGAGTCGCTGGCCAATGTGTTGAGGGCGACCACCACGGTGACAATCGCGACGGGCATCCTGAACGTCTGGATGCACACACCGGAGGTTGCGGCGGCCGAGCATGCGGCATTGTCTGCAGCGCACGGTCATCGCTTCCTGTGCGGCTTGGGTATCGGCCACCGCCCGTTCATCGACATGGTGATTGCCCCCGGCACGTATCAGAACCCCGTCGAGACAATGGCCGGCTACCTCGACGGGCTGGACGCCGCAGCCGTGCCGCTGGTGTCGTCCGATCGCCTGCTGGCGGCTCTTGGGCCCAAAATGCTCGAGCTCGCTCGCACTCGCACGGCGGGCACCCACCCCTATCTCGTGACGCCGGAGCTCACCGCAAAGGCGCGTGCTGGCATCGGCCCCGATGGTCTGGTCGCCAGCGAGCAGGGTGTGGTGCTGGACTCAAACCCGACCAGCGCGCGAGCAACAGCGCGGCTGCACCTCAAGACGTACCTCGCGCTGCCGAACTACTCGAACAACTGGAAGCGCCAGGGGTTTACGGACGACGACATCGCGGGTGGTGGCAGCGACCGTCTCGTCGACGCGCTGGTGGTCTGGGGCGACGAAGCAGCGATTGCGGCCCGAGTACAGCAGCACCGCGACGCCGGTGCCGACCACGTGTGCATTCAGGTACTGACCGACGACCCCGCTGGCTTCCCCGTCGAGCAGTGGCGAGCGCTGGCACCTGTGCTGATCGGTTGATCCGGACAGGCGCGATCGATAGGAGCCGCTACTGTCAGCCCGATGAGGATCGAAGCCCTGACCACTCAGCACCGTGATGCGTTGGCGGTCTTCGTCGCCGGCATTTCCGCTCGCGATCGCGTGTTCGTTGATCGCACTCTCATCTCCCAGGTGAAGGTTGCCAGCTGGACGCAGGCAGTGCCCGAACGGCGGCTGGTGGCGGTGGAGGACGATGGATCGGTGAGCGGACTGCTCACGGTGTCGCGTGGTATTGGGTGGTCGTCGCACACGGCCGATGTACGCCTGGTGGTCCATAGCGACCATCGCGGCAAGGGCGTTGGTGGCGCGCTGGCGGCCGCAGGCGTCGAGTTGGCGAACAGCATGGGCGTTCGCAAATTGAGCGTGGAGACCATCGCGGCAAACGCTGGGGGACAGGCCACGTTCGTCGCACTCGGTTTCGAGGTGGAAGCACAGCTTCGAGGTCAGGTCATCGACGACGCCGGGCACTTGCACGACATGGTCATCCTCAGTCGCTGGCTGGATGCTGAGGCCTAGAGGCTCGGGTGTGTCCTTGGTGCGGGGATGGGCTGGTTGCGGGCGACTGTGACGTGCTTGTCGCTGACACCTGTGATGGTGGCTTTGCCGTCCATCAATGTGCCCGAGATCTCCGCAGCGCTGGCGCCGGGCGCTGCGACAGCTGCGACCTGGACCTGCAACGACTTGCCCTGAACCTGCCCGCGACCGACGAAGCCGATCTCACCGGTCGGGCGAGCCACGGTGACGACCAGGTCGCCGTCGGCGCCGCGCCCCGCCCCGTCGTCAGCGGTTGCCGGCCGGGTCAGAACCAGCCAGCGGACGAAGGTGGTGCCTGTCGTTTCGTTGACGCCCATCAGGGTCGCTGCGAGTGAGGGCGTGGTGGCAAGTTCGGCCAGAGACTTGTTGGTATTCGGTGCCATCACGATGTGCTGACGCGGGCCGCAGGCGAATGCGCCGACCGCTTTCGCCGTCGGTGGTACGAGGCCGGCCTCGCCCGCCGCGATGGTGACGCGGCGTGCGACCTCGGCGACGTCGATTGTCCGGATCTTGGCGCCGCGCACGGGACGAGTCAAGACCTCACCTCCATCGAAACTCAGCGACGGGGCGAGGTTCGCTCTCAGCGGTGTGACGCCACTGCGGTAGGCGAGTAGTCGCGCTGCCGCTGCAGCCCGGCGTTGGCCGGGTTCCCATTGGACTCGGTTGGATCCGTCGACCAGACGCTTGACATCGGCTGCGGTACCGATGCGGGACAAAGCCAGGCTCGCCGCTCCCAGTATCTCGCCGTCGTCGGTGCCGTCCACTGCCGTGCGCAAGGCCCGAATTGCAGCGGGCGTGGAAATTGCGGAAAGTGCGGCTGCAGCGCCGACTCTGACCTGGTTGTCATCATGAGTGGCGAGAGCGTGCGTCAGGCCGCGGGTGGCCTGAGCGCGATCGGTGGGTTCCTTGGCGCTGGCGGCCACCGTTGCCAACAACCCGATTGCCGCACCCGGGGTGAGGCTGGTGGGCTCGCCTGCGAGGGCACGCAGTGCTCCGTCGATCGTGCGGTCCTTCGTGCTTCCAATGATTACTGACATTGTCGTTCTCCTAACCTGGTGGGTGGCGGGTTCAGCACGCGTTCTTCATGCGGCAGTGGTCGCGCATGTCGTTGGCTTCTGCGGTAGTGATCTGGCCGCCGTTTGGAATGATTGGGTTCATCAGTCGATTGCCGTTGTTCACGTGGCTGAGGCCGAGGTAGTGGCCCATCTCATGCGCCATCGAGAAGTCCGAGGCACCGCCGCCGGCATTCATCTCGACCACGCTGCCGTCCATGCCCTTCGCGTTCTTGTCGCATGGGCCGTCAACTCGCGACAGCCCGGCGGTGTTACCGACGTACATCCGGACGAAGAACACGTCCAGCGCGTCATTTGGGACTGTCCACTCGTCGGTGAGCGTCTCGGCCTCCCCGTCGGAGTTGATCACGTCCCGTCCGTTCGCTTCCGCCGTTGAAATCACCCAGTGCATGACGCGGCCGATTCCCATTGAGGCACCGGCACCGGCGTAGAGCTGGCGAGTCTTCGCGACGGCTGAATCGACCTCGACGAGGTCGTTGAACGTGAACTGGTCGGAACCAACGCGAATGCAATTGACGTGGACATGCTTGGCGCCGAAGCGGTTGAGTTCGGTGCGCAGTGAGATTGCAACACCGGCCGTCAGTTGCCCGAGCAGGTCGTGACGAACCGAGAGGGGAGACGGCGCCACGCCAATGCACGAGGCGCGCTGCCGCACGGCAACCATGACCCTCAGCCTCCGAGCGCGGCGACGCGCGTTTCGAGGGCCACGATCCGGTTCTTCAACGCCAAGAGTTCGCTTGCCACATCGACTGTGCCCCCGCCTGCGCGGTTCGGGACCTGCAGCTGGCCGGGTACCGACACATTGCCGTTGATGGTCACTCCGCCGGGGTAGTCGTTGGCCCAATTCAGCGTCAGGCCGTCGTTGAAGTCGTGGACAAGCGCCCGCCGCCACGGGGTGTTGTTCCGACGGCGAGATGCGAAGTCGAGCACAATGTCGGCCTGCTTGCAGGTGAGGCGGAAGCCCTCGATGGTGACGCCATCGGGATAGTCCGATGCCCAGTTCAGCGTCAGCCCATCGGTGAAGTTGTGGACGAGCGCGCGTCGGTTGCCGCCGGCCGCCCGCCGCCGCGATGGCGCGTCGATGACGACGTCAACAGCGGTTGTTTTGAGAAAGTCGCCCTCGATGGTCGTGGTGTTGCCGTCGAGACGAATATCGGAATCCATCGTTCTGCCTCCTTGGTTCTCCGGCTGACGGTGGCGTGCAGCCGTGTCTGATCCAGAGAGTCCGTCGCCATCGTCGAGATACGTCAGGCGGTGCGGGGCAGAGCCGAATGCTTAGTTGGCGACCTCGAGGATGCGAATGGGCAGCTCTCGCGGGCCGCGGATCTGGCCGACGCTCCAGCGCGTATCGCCGGCCAACTCGAAGCTGGGGAAGCGCTTGATGAACTCTTCGATGGCTACCTTGAGCTCGAGGCGGGCCAGGTTGGAGCCAAGGCAGCGGTGGATGCCGAGCCCGAATGCCGCGTGGCGGTTCTCTTCACGGTCGACGATGAACATGTCGGGTCCCTCAAACTTCATCGGGTCTCGGTTCGCCGCGGGAAACGGCAGCAGCACCCAGTCGTCCTTCTTCATCGGACAGCCGTGGAAGTCGACGTCCTTGGCGACCAAACGGGCCATCGTGACCGGCGCGTACGCCCGGAGGAATTCCTCGAGGGCGAACGTCATCACCTCGGGGTCGTCGAGCAAACGCTGATGATCCTCAGGGTGCTGGGCGAGGTGCCACAGCGACGAGCCGATGGCTGACCACGTGGTGTCGATGCCCGCGATGAGCAGCAAGATGATCATGCCGCCGGCGATCTCGTCGGTCACTGGGGTGCCTTCGATCTCGACGTTCATCAAATAGCTGGTGAGGTCGTCACGAGGGTTCTCACGGTGATCCTCGATCTGGGCGAGGATGTAGATGCCGAGGTCGTCCATGCCCTCGAAGGTGCCGGGCTCCTCTGTGATGCGCTCGAGTGCGTCGTGCACGAACCGACGGAAGAGCGCCTCATCGGCGGCAGGGAAGCCGAGCATGCGGCCGATGACGTTGACAGGGATGTTCTGGGCGTACTGCACCGCCGCGTCGATGACGGTCTCGCCAGGCGCGATGTCGCCCAGCTCGTCGAGCAACTGCTGGCACAGCTGACGGATCTCGGGTTCCCAGGGTTCGATCTTCTTCGGTGCGAAGGCCGGCAGCAACAGGCGACGGGCCATGTTGTGAAACGGCGGATCGCTGGTGATCGGCGGTGCGCCACCGATCGGTGCGGGGAGCGACAAGTCGCCGGGCCGACCGACCGAGACGACCACGGCGCGGCTGGTGAAGTTCTCGGTGTCGTAGGCGACCTCGTTCACCGTGTCGTGAGTGATGGGTACCCACATGCCGCCATAGCGGTCCGAGTGTGCGACCGGGCAACCGGTCTCACGCAGCTCCTTCCACACATCCGGGGCATTCGGGTTGTAGTTGATGTCGGCGTGGTCGAAATCGGTAGCGAAGTCGGTGACCGGGCCGTAGTCGGCCGCGTCGTAGGGCACCCGCTGCCAAACGTGGGTTCCTTCCGGACTGTCGCCGAAGATCGGAGGAACGTAGCCAGGCTGTGCAGCCGGCCCAGTGGTGTCGACGATGTCGGTCATGTCAGCCGTTCTCCGTGATCTTGATTGCGTACTCGGGGCAGTTTGATGCTGCCAGCCTGGCCTTGGCGTGCAGGTTGTCGGGCACGTCGCCGTCGACGAGCAGTACGGCCTGACCGTAGTCATCTACGTCGAACAGCTCCGGCGCCAACGCATAGCAACGGTTGTGGCCCTGACACTTCTCCGAATCGAGGTGAACTCGCATGGTCGGACTCTAAAGCCCAGCCGACGGATGAAGCCAAGACGGACGCTCCCGTC
The DNA here is from genome assembly GCA_031366885.1 of Ilumatobacteraceae bacterium. Taxonomy (GTDB): domain Bacteria; phylum Actinomycetota; class Acidimicrobiia; order Acidimicrobiales; family Ilumatobacteraceae; genus UBA668. The sequence goes on along the minus strand of JANLPB010000212.1, from coordinate 15,441 downwards.
GCGCTCGGGGAGTGCGGCAGAATGCGGGACGTCACAATGCGAACGCGAGGAGATGGTGATGGCCGAGGAGTTCGAAGGCAAGGATTTTACCGATGCGGTGTTTTGGGGCGTTGACCTGACGAACTCGACCCTGCGCGACGTCAACTTCACCGGGGCGCGGATGCGCAACGTGTGGTTGGTGGACGTCGACATCGATGGGCTCGTCGACAGGCTCGTCGTCAACGGCGTCGATGTCACGGCATTTGTCAATGAACACGATCAGTGGTACCCGCTGCGTGGGATGCTGCGGCCGACGGACGTCGCCGGTGTGCGCGCCGCGCTGCAGGCGCTCGATGCAGCGTGGGCCGCAACGCTCCAACGCGCTCGCACGCTCACCGACGCGCAGTTGCACGAGTCCGTTGGCGGGGAGTGGTCGTTCGTCGAGACGCAGCAGCATCTTGTGTTCGGCGTTGACAAGTGGTTCTCCTCACCGCTGCTCGGTCGCGCCACATTTCATGCGATCGGCTTGCCGAACACCGGCTCGCGCGACTATGGATGGGCCGGCCTGGAGCTCGAGGCTCGCCCCAGTCTTGACGCAGTCCTCATCGTCCGCGATGAGCAAATGGCACAGCTGCATGCGTTTGTCGACGGCTTGTCGGTCGACGAGTTCACGCGCGAGGTGGAGGTGCTCGAGAATGGCACCGTGCCGCTCATCGAGTGCCTCTACACAGTGATCGAGGAGTCGTTCGAGCACCACCGCTATGCCCTGCGCGATCTCGCCCAGCTGGCGCCATGACCGTCGCCGCCTTCTCGGTCACGACTCTCATCCGGGCATCACCCAGTCAGGTGTTCCGGTTTCTCGCAGACCCACTGACAGCCTCCGTCATCGACCCGGCTGTCGTGAGCTACGAACCGGAGGGAGGGGTCATGGGCCTGGGCGTCAAGAACCACATCCGAATGCGGCTGTTGGGTCTGCCGCTGAAGCTCACCAGTGAGACGATCGCATGGGAACCGGGCACGCGAATGGAATTCCGGTCGCTCACACCCCGCCGCCCTGCAACCGCTGTCGCGACGCACCTGTTCGAAGCATGTGACGAAGGCACCGCGTACACGTGGTCGATGGAGTTTCTTCCGGTCGGCATCGGCGGTCGTGCCGCGGCACGAGCGAGCGCAGCACTCTTGGGACGAAACGCTGTCGCTCAACAGGAGCGAGTCCGCAGAGTGCTCGAGGCCGCCCTCCGCCCGGCCCAGGCTTCGGGGGAGTAACGCCTCGCGGCGCCCACGCGCTCATAGACCGTCGACCTGCGCCTCGACCACGATCGCGGCAGGGGCGTTGCGCTCCCAGATGATGGCCCCGGCGCAGGCGGTGACGACCCAGGCGACACCCATCACTCCCACCCAGGTCATGATGGTCAAAGACACTCCGATCGGGCCGAACTGCGTCCAGCCGTCGAGCAGGATGGGGAAGACGATGCGCCCAGCGGGCACCAGGATCAAGCCATCGATCACAACACCAGCAAGGCCGGCCAGCATCAGCGACCTCCTCCCGAGTCCGCCGTCCTTGACGAGTAGGGCGGGACCAAAAGACCAGAACAACCAGGTGGGGATCAGCGAGAGAAGGAAGAAGGGCAACCGGCCGAGCAGGGTGACGTTCGACGTGCTGAGGATTCCCTCGCGGGCCGACAGTGTTGCAAGGTAGAGAAGGAACCACGCCCCGGCGCGCAGGATTCGGGGACCGATGTCGAATTGCGGTCGACGCCACGCCTTGGCGTACATCCCCGCCACGGTGATCGCCATCGGGATACCCCAGATCAGAAAGCCGAACAGGCCAAGGACTGTCCAGGTGGATTTCAAACCCGCCGACGACCCGAACGCCGAACGCACGACTTCGCTCTGACCGCTGTCCAGCCCGAGTTGGCGCGAGAAGATGGAGCCGGCGCTGGAGTTGGCGGAGAAGTCGGCGAAGTAGCTGTAGCCGATGATCACCAGCGGCAAGACGGTGGTGAACAGTTCCACTGCCAACAGCGCGGCGTAGGTGCTGCCGTCGATCTCAACGAACCGCTTCCCGAGTGCGACCAGTGGCCCCATTCGCCGCGATTGCTCCAGCCGCTCGTACTGGCTGGTGACCTTCGTTTTGAGCGGCTCAGAAGCAGCACTGTCGACCATTGCGGGACCCTAGCTGTGTGGTCGGATTGATGCGTTGTGGTGCGAGGACCTGTCCTGCCAGTGTCCAACAAGTCGTAGCTTGAAGGCATTCACGTCGATATTGAGTCCGAGATAGTCATCGCCCGACCGCCCGACGTCGTGTCGGCCTATGCGGCCGACCCGTCGAACGCTCCGGAGTGGTACGTCAACATCGAGTCGGTCGAGTGGAAGACGCCCCCTCCGCTGCGAGTCGGCTCGCAGGTCGAGTTCGTCGCCAAGTTCCTCGGCCGCACACTTCGGTACACGTACGAGTTCATGGAGCTCATCCCGGGTCGGCGTCTCGTCATGAGTACCAAGCAAGGCCCGTTTCCCATGGAGACCACCTACAGCTGGGCTGCAGTAGGTGACGGTTCAACCCGTATGACGCTGCGCAATCGAGGTGAACCGGCCGGGTTTTCCAAGATGATGGCCGTACTGATGAAGCCTGCAATGCGCCGCGCGAACCGCAAGGATCTCGCAACGTTGAAGGCACTGCTCGAGTCTCAACCGGTGTAGGTCTGCGGAGCGCTCCGAGGAGTTTCTCAAAGGTTCGCCAGAAATCTGTTGCCGCACGCGAGACGGTGACGTGCTCTACGGTCGCCATGCCAGGCCGAGGCGGGTAGCGGACCGTTCGATCGCCTCGACAAGCCGGTCGATCGAACCATCACACTCGTCCAGTTCCGCTGGCGCGAGAAGCATCACGTGACCGATGTCGGTTTCGGCGACGACCGCCGGCGCGTGACCGCCAGCGGCGCGCCGAACCGGGTCTGGCTGGTCGTTGCGGTGGAAGGTATCGAACGGGACCGGCAATCCGGCCCGGCAGCTCTTCCATTCGGGTCGCTGGCGGACCGAGCCGTGGGTGATCTCACACAACGAACAGTGCCGTCGGCCGAGGCGGGCACCGACCCAGTAGGCCAGCTCACCGCGCATGGTGCCGTCGGCGTCGTAGACACCGACGAGGCGAACTATCCGCTGGCTCGGCACCTCTTGGGATGAACTCACCGCGTCAGCATCGCCGACCGAGCAGCGACCGGGGAGCATCAGCGGCCACATTTTTGGAGATTCGCGGTCACAACTTGATGGCGACGCTCGTCCAATCCTTCGAACCCACCTACACAAGGACGCCATCTTCGAGCCACAGCCCCGCGTCGTGCTTCGCGGCACCGGCGCGATCAGCGACGCAATGCAGTATTGTCGTCAAGATCTCGGGGACCGATCGCGTTGAAACCGTGCGAGGGTAGTGACCGTAGGGGGACCGATGCTGGCCTACTTCGACAAGGGTGAGTCCACAACTACCCACTACACAAACGTGGAGGCCGACGCCTTCGTGTTGTCGCACGATGCGACATGAGTGCCCCAGTCGAGTTCGTCGGTCAGCGCTCGCGGCTCTGGCTGTTCGGCGCGGCGCTCGGGGTCGTCTTGTTCGCCACGCTGTGCATCGCGATTCCCTTCGCCGACGGTTTCGCGTGGGGGGCCGAGATCTTCTTTGGCGTACTTCTCGTAGCGTGCGCGGCGTGGCTCGCGTTCGTTCTCTGGGCTCCTCCCATGCGCCTCACGATCACTCCGGAAGCCGTGACGTGCTCTTCGCGGCTGGCGCCGGTGCGAATCGATCGCTCGACCGGACATCAACTCGTCCTGCAGAAGGTGAGAGTCTCCAGCGGGCGCCCCACGACTGGGATCACGTACTGGAAGCTGTGCCCTGCGGACTCACCGCGCGGTGTGCTGCTGACGCAGTGGGATCCAAACTTGGTCGCTGAGGCGTGCCGGTCGAACGGCTGGAACGTCGAGTGGCGCGATGGGACAGGCCAAGTCCTGGACGCCCCAGGCTGAGCGGTACGCTCAGCCGAGGAAGTCGGTGCAGACGTCGCCGGATGCCAACTTGAACTCCACTGCCGTTGAGGTCCAGATCACGAACACGCACCGAGGCAAACCGAAGAACGAGGCGGGATATCGAACCTTGACTTCGTCGGGGGTGTACTGGCTGCCGTCAGCGAAGACCGACACGGCGTCGAAGACAACGTGCAGCATTGTGCCGTCAGCGTTCCACCTGTCGACGTCGGCCTTTGTCGTCCCAGCGAACGTCGCCTGAAGCTCGCGCCGCAGCGACTGTTGATGGCGGTCGGCACCGACGAGTACCAGCGCCAGAGCGACAGCTCCGAGGGCCAGCACAGCGACAGCCACCAGCGCCTTCCTTCTTGGCGACAGCGCTCCATCGGTTCGGGGCCTGGCTCGCGCAAGCAGCACTGCCACCCACACGCCGAGGAGAGCGCCAATGCTGTTCGCGAGCAGATCGGCCACGTCCGGTGCGCCCAACCCTGTGATCGCCTGCACCGCCTCGACGAGAACTGACACCCCGACGAGCGCCGCTGCGACTGCAGCGGGACGCCTCGTCATCCACGTCCATGCAACACCAGCGGGCACGAACAGCACCACGTTGAGGATGAACTGGCTGCTTCCCAGCGGGTCCGAACGCATTCGTTCGAGACCGGTGGTTGACCAGTCGGTCACCCTGCCCAATGAGATTCCTTGTGGCCATCCACCTCGTAGGAGGGTGACCGCAACGATGAGTGAGACCGAAGCGAGCGACGCCAACAGGGCCCCAACCGCTTGGTCGGTGCGACCCGATCGGCGCAACCACCACGTCAACACCGACATTGCGACGAGCAAGACGACCAACGCCGGCAATGCATGCGTGTCGGCGATCGAACTGACATCTCGGGACGTGCCGTCGACGGCGTGCAACCCAGTCAGCAGCCCCACTCTCGAGAACTCTAGGACCGGCGCGCCGCGATGTAGGACCGACCTGCCGACCTCGAAACCCGCTCCCGCATCAAGCCTGGCTGTACAGATCGGTCGAGAGGTAGCGCAGTCCTGAGTCGCACAGGATGGTGACGACGGTGGCCTCTGGGCCGAGACGTTGGGCGACGCGTAGCGCGGCCACGACGTTGGCTCCAGAGGACGCGCCCGCAAACAACCCTTCTTCGCGTGCGAGCCGTCGTGCCATCGCGATCGCGTCGTCGGTTGCGACGGTTTGGATCTCGTCGACCTGGTCTGGTTCCCACAGCGGTGGGATGAAGCCAATGCCAATTCCTTCGATCTTGTGCGAGCCTGTCGCGCCTCCGGACAGAACGGCGGACTCTGCCGGCTCGACCGCGGTGACGTGCAGTTCGACGCCATGGGCGCGTATCGCCCCGGCTGCACCGTGGATGGAATGCGCAGTTCCTACAGCGTGAACGAACGCATCGATCCGTCCGGCGGTCTGGACCCAGATCTCCTCACCGAGTGGCACGTAGCCGGCTATCGCGTCATGGTTGTTGAGCTGATCGCACCACCAGCGCCCAGGTTCGGCGGCCAATTCGCCCGCTCGGGCGATCATGCTCTTGATCAGCTTCTCGTTGATCCGACCGCCGTCGCTGGGAACGTCTTCGACCGTGGCGCCAAAGGCGCGCATCGTGCAACGCTTCTCGACGCTGAACGCATCGGAGAACACGATGTGCAACGGGTACCCCAATGCGGCGCAGACGAACGCCAGCGAGATGCCGGTAGTGCCTGCGGTGTATTCGACAACGGTGTCCCCTGGACGGAGGTGCCCGTTGCGGATTGCCCCTTCGATCGCGGTGCGGGCCATCCGGTCTTTCATGCTGCCCGTCGGATTGGCGAACTCGAGCTTGACCATGACACGCGCCGAGCCTTCAGGCACTACATGGACGAGTTCGACGAGGGGCGTATTCCCGATAGCCGCCAACGCTCCAACCGAAGTCGTGTCCATCGCTTTGCTCCCATCATTGAGACCGCGATCCTAGACCGGTAGTTCGGGCGCGAAGTCCGGGCACCGGAGTACGCAAGGCGAGCTCACGGTTTCAGTAAGTGCCGCAATTGTTCGGCCGGTGAGCGACCCTCAGACTCCAGATGCGACGGTTTCAGACGTGAGCCGGACGCGTCGGAGCAATTGGGCGTTGAGGGCGACGACGATGGTGGACAGGCTCATCAGCACGGCGCCGATGGCGGGCGACAAGGTCACACCTGCCCACGCGAACGCCCCGGCCGCGAGTGGGATGGCGACGATGTTGTAACCGGCTGCCCATGCCAGGTTCTGGACCATTTTGCGGTAGCGGGCGCGGGAGAGTCGGATCACGCTGGCTACGGCGCGTGGGTCGCTGGAGGCGAGGACAACGCCGGCGGATTCAATGGCGACGTCGGCGCCGGCGCCGATCGCCAATCCGACGTCGGCGCGGGCAAGGGCTGGGGCGTCGTTGACGCCATCGCCGACCATGGCAACAGTCAGACCGCGCTTTTGGAGCTGAGAGACCGCTTGGTCCTTGTCTTCGGGAAGGACCTCGGCAAAGACGTTGTCGATGCCGAGGTCGCGGCCGACGGCTTCGGCAACCTGGCGCGCGTCGCCGGTGATCATCGCGACGTCGACGCCCATCTGGCGCAGGTCGGCGACGGCTTGGCGGGCTTCGGGGCGGATCTCGTCCTCGAGCGCCATGGCACCCACGATCTCTGCGTCGTTGGCGAGGTACAGCACCGCGGCACCGCGCTGCTCCCACCCGGTGACGGCGTCGCGGAGTGCATGGGGAACGTCGAGTTGACGTTGGCGCAGCAAGGCCGGACCGCCGACGGAGTAGGTGGTCCCGTCGATGTCGGCTGTGACTCCACGTCCGGTGATCGAGCGGAAGTTCGTTGCCGTCGGCACGTCGATGTCGCCGGCGGCGGTGACGATCGCCCTGGCGAGAGGGTGTTCGCTTTCGGCCTCGACTGCTGCGGCGCTGCGTAGCACCCGGTCCTTATCGAACGTGCCGGTTCCGACGACGCCGCTGACAACGTGGGCGCCCTTGGTCAGGGTGCCGGTCTTGTCGAACAGCACAGTGTCGATCGAACGCATGCGTTCCAGGGCAAGCCGATCCTTGACGAGAATCCCTGCCTTTGCGGACACCGCTGTAGAGATGGCAATCACGAGCGGAATCGCAAGGCCGAGAGCGTGCGGGCAAGCGATCACCAACACAGTGACGGTGCTGGTGATTGCGGTGTCCAGGTCTCCAAGCGCCCACCACACAAAGAACGTGACGACCGCCGCGGCGACAGCGACGTAGAACAGAAGGGCGGCGAAACGGTCGGCGAGTGCCTGAGCTCGGCTCTGGCTGGCTTGGGCGTCGGCGACAAGCCGCTGGATCCCGGCGAGGGCGGTGTCGTCACCGACGGCGTCGACCCGGACTCGGATCGAGCTGTCGGTCGACACGGTTCCAGCCACCATGCGGCCGCCGACCGATCGGTTGGCAGGCTTCGACTCGCCGGTGATCATCGATTCGTCGACCTCGGCACTGCCGTCGACGATCGTTCCGTCGGCGGGTACCCGTGCGCCGGGACGGACCAGCACGACGTCACCGACGCGCAACTCGGACGCGGGAACTTCGCGGATGGTGTCGCCGTCGACGAGGTCGGCTTCGTCGGGCAGCAGTGCTGCGAGTGCGGCGAGCGCGTTCTGTGCCTGGCCGATTGCTTTCATCTCCTGCCAGTGGCCGAGCAGCATGATCGTGACGAGGGCGGCGAGTTCCCACCAGAATTCGAGGTCGAGCAAGTTCAGGCTGGTTGCCATCGACGCGATGTAGGCAACGCTGATCGCCATTGTGATGAGCAGCATCATTCCGGGCCGACGGTCGCGGACTTCGGCGACGCCGCCAGCGAGGAATGGCCAGCCTCCCCAGAGAAACACGATCGTGCCGAGTACTGGTCCGTACCAGTCCATCAGCGGCGCGTCGACCGTGTAGTTGAACCAGCCCATCACCATGTGGCTGGTGGCAACCAACGGGATCGTGAGCGCCAGGGTCAGCCAGAACCGGCGCCGAAACATCTCCGGGTCGTGACCGGCGTGCTTGTCGTGGCCTGACATGTGCTGATCGAGAGCGGTGTCGGGGTGGTGGTGTTGGTGCTCCATCGCGATCTCCTCGTCACCTCCAACTATACCCCTAGGGGGTATATTCCCGGTCGGGGGAGAACCGTGTCCAGTGGTCGGATGCAGCGACGACTCCGGCAGGTCGCTCACGGATCAACCGTTGCTGTCGTGATCGTGTCCGCCCATGGTGCGCGACATCATCAGCATCATCACGGCCATCATTGCGATGCATGCCGCAGATACGAGGAGCAGAGTGGCACCGACTGCGCCGGTGGCGACCAGGATGAGGACGAGTGTCATCATCACTCCGCATCCGATCATCAGCCACCCGTGGCCGTGGCGGCCTGGCCATCTGGTGCGCGAGGCGGCATGATCAACTTCGACGATCTTGTTCATCGCGATTTCTCCCGTGACTTCAATGAGCTTTCGGATTGATCGTGCCTGGTCTCGATGCCCGTCGACAGAGGCAAAGGACCCAACTACGTCACAATGTAGTAGTTCCCTGTGGTGTCAGCCGTTTCACCGTCGACGGCGACCCGCCACGAATCACGCGTTTGGAGGGCTGCCACTGACGATCGCGGCCGGATCGACGATCTCGTTGACGACTGCAGAGGGGGCGGAACCCCACGAGATCATCGTGATGAGGGTTGCTGATAGCGACACCCGCAGTATCGAGGAACTCCAGGCAGATGGCGCAGCCCCTCCGGAGCTCGAGGGACAGAATCTTTGGATCGATTCCCTTCCCGACGCGACGAACTCGTCCGTTCGGCTAGGGGACGGCACCCTCGGGCCGGGCCGGTACCTGTACTTCTGCTCCATCAACCAGGGCCCGACAGGCGAGAGTGCCCAGATTTACCTGGCCGGAGGCGAGCCGCCGGCCGGCGGCACCCCACACTTCCTGTTGGGAATGGCGGGTGGGTCACGGTCGTGTAAGTCAAGCCTGGTTGCGACCGCAGGGGTTTGGTATCACTCGCGAGAGGGTACGGGTGGGGCATGTCCCTGAGTGCTGAGAAGCCCACCGCGTCGGACGAGTTCACCCCCCGGCAGATTCAAGCGGCGTGGGCGGTTCACGCGCTGACCGCACTCGGCGTCATCATCGGCTACCAGGGACTGAACTCGGTGATCGAAGGCCACGCCCGCGCAGCGATTCTGTGGCTCGTGGCAGCGCTCGTCCTCGACGGGGTCGACGGGCCATTGGCACGAAAGCTGGATGTTCGAAATCGAATCCCAACCCTCAATGGCAACTCACTCGATTTGATCATCGATTACTTCACCTGCACCATCGTTCCGGTCGCTTTCCTATATCGGTTCGACTTCCTGCCGGACAACACAGTGGGGCCAGTTGGATTCATGATGCTGTTCGTGGGCGCCTTGTGGATGGCACGAACCGATCAGGAGACGGAGGACGGCTGGTTCAACGGCTTTCCCGCTGAATTCAACATGATCGTTCCCACGCTGTTCCTCATTGGCGCCAACCCGTGGGTCAATTTCGTCATCTGTGGGATCTTCGTGGTGCTCACGTTGTCGCGCGTGCAGTTCGCGCACCCCGTGTCGGTGCGGGAGAACCGCAACATTTCGCTACCCATGATGGTGGTATGGCTCGCCGCGATGCTGACTCTGGCGATCGCTCAGCACGACATCCCAGCCGTTCGAGTCGTGTTGATCCTCGCCCCGATGTGGACAGTCGTTCAGGTCGTGCACCGATTCGCCATTCGCCCCGACGGAGCCCTCCCGCTGCGGCGTCGTCCCACCCAGTCGTGACTTCGTGCCACGTGCGCATCTCGCTCAGCCGCACCTCCCTGTCGACGCTTGCGGTCACTGCGGGAGCTGTGTCGACGGACCAACGACGCCGACGTGGCGGCGACTGTCCAATCGGGTGCAATCGAGCGAATCGTGGCCCGAGGTGACCTTCCTCCTTCACCCTCCCCGGTCTTCGGTGCCAGCTCTGGCCCGGGCGATCCGCTGCCGTTCACGGCGACCTATCAGCTCGTCGGGGATCTGACAGGGACAGTCAGCGTCGTGGGCTCCATGCTCATCGACACCGACGCGGGGACCTTCACCCAGTTCGAGACCATCGGGACGTTCAGCGGTTCCTTGGCGGGTGTCGGCCGCGGCACGCTCATCCTCACGACGACGGTTCCCGAATCGCCCATCGTCGGCGCTGAGACGGTGGAGTCCGGGACCGTGAGCGACGGGACGGGCGCGCTCACCGGCTTCGAAGGAACAATCGAGAGTCGCTTCACCTTCGATGACGACGGCCAACCTGTCGGCACCTACACCGTCACCGTGCAACGGACTCGCTGACAGTGCTCAGCCCCCGACGAACAGGCAGGGTCACCCGCCGAGCGACTTCGGCAACAAATGAAGTGACCTTGCCACGGATTTCAATGCGCGAAAGAGACGTTGACGCAGCGACAAGTGTGTACGTATGAAGCCGTAGATCTTGGCGACCTCCTCGTCTGCGAGCTCGTCGGCCGCCTCGAACGGAGTCCCGTCGTGAAAGCGGGCGGGCGTCCGCTCACGGTCCGGGCTTGTGTGGTTGACGTCGATCGATTTACGCCATTTCTCGGCGTGGTCCCGCCACTCTTCCTGGTCGACGAGCGCTGGCTGGTTGAACCACACGTTCCATGTCAACACGTTGCCTGCCTTCAGCATGTTGCCGCTGCTCATGTTGAAGATGTCCACGACCAGACGGTTGAAGTCGTCGACCGCAGTGATGTGGGTTGGCTCTATCGCGCCGATCTCAGCCTCGAGGTGGCCAACCGACCATGCTTCGTCGTCGTGACAGGCGAATTCGGGTGCGACGAAGCGCGGGTTCTGGCCCTTCGACAGCGGAAAGATCGGTTGGTCGGGGTCTCCGGGCCGATGAGCGCTGATCACGATCGCCTTGTCCTTGCTGACTGGGAGGTCGTGGCCGAGTTCGTCGAGCAGCTTCCAGAGCAACTTGACAGCGGTCCTCTCGTGGCAACCCGGACCGAACCAGGCTCTGGCCTCCACCGACATGTCGCAGGCGAGCCAGCGAGTGTTCTCGTCGACCCAGCCACGCTGCCCGGTCACCGTCACCTCGAGGTTGATGGTGCCGAGCGATGGTGACTCGACACCCTGTTGCGGGCAGATGATGGAGTACACGCGCCCTTGGTCGGTGTAGCCCATACGTGAGATGTCCGGTGCGAACATTTGGAAGCACCGCTTCGGGTCGCTGTTGCCGGGCTCGCTCTCCCAGCTGAATTCTGGCCAAAGGACGGCTTGCTGGCGCTCCAGCAAGTTGATGTTGTCCATGTTCTTCAGCATGTCCAACGAAGTCAGATCGGGTGTCGGATAGGCGAACTTCTTGTCCAACTCGGCAAAGCCTCCGATCCACCCTGCAGGAATCTGTGGTTTCCCGTCCATCGCCATGCCAGCTCTCCCCTCACGAGTGATGCGCAGCCGTCCAACAACCGCACGGAGACGGTAGTGCAGGAGCCATTCCCCCGTGTTCGTACGGCGGACTCGTTGGTGCCCGACTGCTAGCGTTTTGCGTGATGGGCTCGGGGGAGATGGTGAAGCCGTTGGTGTTCGTGATGACCGACGTGGTCGGGTCGACCGCGTTGTGGGAGACACACGGCGATGCGATGGGGGCCGCGCTCGAGGTTCATGACGGCCTGGTGCACGGCGCGATGCAATCCGCTGGTGGCCGTGTGTTCAAACACACAGGCGACGGGATGATTGCGGTGTTCGACGAGGCCGACGCGGCGGTCTCGGGTGCCTTGCACGCCGTTGAGGCGCTGACAACTAGCCAATGGGGCGACACGGGACCCTTGCGCGTGCGCGTGTCGGTGCACGCTGGGTCGGCATCGGAGCGCGACGGTGACTTCTTTGGTCCACCAGTGAACCAAGTCGCACGCATCAACGGGATCGGCCACGGTAGCCAAGTCTTGGTCTCTGACGTAGCGCGTCGGCTGATGTATCGGCCTGCTGGCGTCGACCTCGGGGTGCACCAGTTGCGTGACCTGTCCGAGCCCGTCAGGCTATGGCAGCTCGATGGGGGCAATCATCCGTCGCTGCGGACGTTGAAGCAGGCACGCCACAATCTGCCGGTCATGCCAACCGAGTTCATTGGACGTCAGAACGAGGTCGATGAACTCCGTGCACTGATCGATCATCACCGACTTGTCACCATCAGCGGTGTTGGCGGGTGCGGCAAGACCCGCCTCGCCATCGAAGTCGCCGCTGCGAGCGCTGACCGGTTCCCAGGTGGCGTCTGGTTCGTCGATCTCACCACCGAACGCGACGGCAACCACGTCGCAGATCGCGCGATCAGTGCACTCGGACTGGTCCCGCGGGCCGGCTCCGACGCTGGTGGAGCGATCGATTTTCTCAGTGAGGCAACAGCCGACGCCGCGACGTTGTTGGTCGTCGACAACTGTGAGCACCTCATCGATGACGTCGCCAACTTCGCAGCAGCTGTCCTCTCATCAGCCGGGGCGGTCACCGTTCTTGCAACTTCACGCGAGGCACTCAACGTTGACGGTGAGCGGGCGTGGCGTATTCCGAACATGCACGATTCAGCGGTCGAGCTGTTCCTCGACCGAGCCACGGCGGCAGGCATCACCGGCCTCGACGATCGCCACGCCCAGATCAAGGACATCTGCGCTCAACTCGACGACATCCCACTCGCGATCGAACTCGCGGCCGCCCGCCTGACATCGCTGTCGATCGACGAACTCACCGAGCGCCTGGATGACCGTTTCGCAATCCTCGGCGGTGGACGCAGCAGACGTCGACAACGCCAACAGACCTTGCAAGCGATGATGGATTGGAGCTACGGCCTCCTCGACGATGACGAACAACAAGTCCTGAACCAGCTGGCCGTGTTCGTTGGCACGTTCTCTCTCTCAGGCGTCGATGCCGTCGTTGCATCGACGGCGACGCCGCTACTGGATGTAATGGACTCACTCGTCGAACAGTCTTTGGTTGTGGCATCGGTTGACTCGGGACGGTACCGCCTGCTCGAAACCGTCCGGCTGTACGCACTCGACCGTCTCGTGCAGACCGAGCAACTCGCCGCCGCCCGCAACCGACACCTCGTGTGGATCGACGCACTCGCAGGCAGCGATCGCCTTGCTTCGACTCGCAAGGGTGAGACGTGGAAGTTGGAAGAACAGAAGCTCGCCGAGATCGCCAACACCCTCGCCGCTATGGAATGGGCCGAACACACCGATCAGCACGACGCCCTCCTCAGTCTTTTCGTCGGCGGCTGCATGTGTTGGGCAAGCACCGGAGGTCTGGCCAGGTCATGGCTCGACCGCGTACCGGAACCACCCGCGGGCGATCCGAATCGCCGTAGCCAGTGGCTGGGCACCTCTGGCATCATTCGAGTGGTGACCGGTGACGCGGCCACGGGGTATCCGCAGCTCTTCCAAGCTGCCGCGTTGGCGGATGAACTGATCGCGGCCGACCCTCATGTGAGGCTGACGATTCCGTCGTTCCTGGCGCTTCTCTATCGCGGAATCTTTCTCGCGACAATGTCTCCTGTCTCGGCCTCGCTGACAGAATGCGACCGCCTGAGTGAGCTTCAGGTCGATGGCGAACCCAGAGTCGCCGAGTGGATTTCGTCCTCGTTGCGGACCATCGCATTGATGTTCGATGGAGACGAGGCGTGGTCGACTTCGGTGATGCAGGCCGAAGCTGCGGGACGAACGATTTCGAGGTATGCCGACGACACCGTGGTGGCTGCAAAGTCGATTCTGCTGTCGTTCACCAGTCGCTACGACGAAGCGCTTGTCGCAGCGACACAGTGCTTCGACTCTCCCCTTGTGGGCCAAGCGAGCAAAGTGGATTCGCTGGTGCCGGCTGCGAAGGCGCTCGCGGCACTCGGACGTTTCGAAGAAGCGTTGGCCGTCGTGCAGAAGGACTTCGGCCCGATGATCAATGCCCTGCGGCCACGACTCATAGGAAGCCAACTCACCGCACTCGTATTGATATTGCATCACCTCGAACGGCACGAACGCGTCAACGAACTGGCCGATATCGGCTATGCCTACGGCATCAGCGTGGTGGGTTTCGAGCGGGCGGCCCGCGTGCATTTTGCAGACATCCTCGGCGGCGACGAGGCACTTGCGGAGCTCCCGAGTCCCGATCCCGCCGACCTGGCGCCGGACCGGATCGCGAGCCTCATCGATGACCTCATCACTGAACTTCGCGACGTCATCGCCCGCCGCGCCCCTGGACTGCTTGCAGAAGCTCCGACGAAAGCCACCAAGCCCGCATGAAAATGCTCGTCGTGGTCGCCCATCCTGACGACGAGACGTTCGGCACCGGCTCGGTCCCCGAAGGGGTCACCTTGGCTGAAGTCAGAGCCGGGGAACTCCGCGATGCGGCCGCCGTCCTCGGGGCGACCCGGGTGCGGCTGCTGGACTTCGGGGACTCGGGATGGGACGGCGACTGCAACTCGTGGTCACTTGTCGGCGCTGCCTTCGACGATGTTGTCGCCGTAGTCCGCAACGTGGTGGCCGATGAGCGACCCGACGTGGTCGTGACACTCGACCCCAGTGGCGGCGACGGCCATCGCGACCAAGTCCGCATCGCTCAGGCCACCACGGTGGCCTTCGACGAGGCGGCGCCAGAGGGCGCGACGCTGTACTACTGGTGCCTAGTCCGCTCGGTCATGCGTCAGTGGGCAGCGCACAACCGTGGCAGCGTGTACGACGCGGTGCCGGAGGATGACTTCGGCTGCCCCGACGAACTGATCACCACCGTCGCCGACGTCGCCGACCTGCTGCCCCTGCGGCTGGAGGCGATCAGCCGGCACCGCAGTCAGGCGTCCCCGTACGACGACCTACCTGCCGACTTGCAGGCCGCGTTCCTGGCGACCGATCGCCTGATTCGTGCTCGACCGGCGTGGGCCAAGAGCCCAGTCGAGTCGGAGCTGACAGTGCCCGGCTGAGCTTGCCCGACGGCCGCAGGATCGACAGAAGGCGAGGTCAGAGGGCATTTCAAAGTGGAGCTGGGGGAATCGAACCCTCCCGCGCTCTTTGGCGTCGTCCCTGCTCAGGGGCTATCGTCGCTGGTCAGGATGGTTTTTTGAGTGTCCTGCAGTAACCGTCAGTGACCTGGATTGGCCCGCACTTGACGCCCTTTTGCCGCCCGTCCGCCCTTTTGACGCCCTCGGCTGAGCAGTCTCAGGCGACGCGGAGGAAGTGGCGGAGTGCTTCGCGGATGATCTCGCTGGTGGTGGTGTCGTCGGCGGTGGCGCGGGCTTCGACGGCGGCGCGCAGTTCGGGGTCGAGGCGTACGGGCACTACTTCGGCGGGGCCGGAGCCCATTGGCGGTCGGCCGCCGCGGGGTCGCAGCGTGGTGATGTCGTAGCCGGCTTCGGCCTCGTCGGCCATGCGTTCGATGTCGGC
>JANLPB010000203.1:0-3882 GCA_031366885.1 Ilumatobacteraceae bacterium | reverse complement strand
TCCTGCCACAGGATGTGGCTGTCGAAGGTCCATACGTACTCGAATCCGTACGACTCCGCCCGCTTGGCAAGATCAATCACGCGCCGCGACGGCGGCGTGGTCTGGAGGACAACTCCGAATTGCATGGGTCCTACCTGTTCTGCGGGAAGCCGAGGTCGACTTTGCTCGTGCGCGGGTCGGGCCAACGCTTGGTGACGACCTTGGTGCGTGTGTAGAAGTTGACACCCTCCGGCCCGTAGATGTGGGTATCACCGAAGAGGCTGTTCTTCCACCCGCCGAAGCTGTAGTAGCTCACCGGCACGGGAACAGGAACGTTCACGCCGACCATGCCGACCTGCACGTCAAACTCGAACTGGCGGGCCGCGCCGCCATCACGAGTGAAGACGGCCGTGCCGTTGCCGTACTGGTTGGAGTTGATCAACGCAATCCCGTCGTCGTAGCCGTGCACGCGGGTGACCGTGAGCACCGGCCCGAAGATCTCGTCGTCGTAGCACTTCATCCCGGGGGTCACATTGTCGATCAGGCTCGGGTTCAAGAAGAAGCCGGCCGGCGGCACGTCAACCGTCCCATCGACCACGACAGTCGCGCCCTCACCAGGCGCGCCATCCACATAACCCTTCACCTTGTCCCTGTGCTCGCCGGTGATCAGCGGCCCCATCTCGCTGCCATCTTCGCTGGCCGGCCCGACCTTGATGGCGGGAATGCGGTCCTTGATCTTGGCCACCAAGTCATCGGCAATCGCCTCGCTGGCCAGCACCACTGAAACCGCCATGCACCGCTCGCCGGCGCTGCCGTAGGCGGCGCTGACTGCAGCATCGGCAGCCATGTCGAGATCGGCGTCAGCCAGCACCAGCATGTGGTTCTTGGCCCCACCCAGTGCCTGCACCCGCTTACCGTTCTTGGTGCCGGTCTCGTAGATGTAGCGAGCAATCGGAGTACTGCCCACGAAGCTCACGGCCTGCACATCCGGATGCTCCAGCAACCGATCCACAGCGACCTTGTCACCATTCACGACGTTGAAACAACCATCGGGCAAGCCCGCCTGCTTCAACAGCTCGCCGATGAACATGCTGGCCGAGGGGTCCTTCTCGGAGGGCTTCAACACGAAGGTGTTGCCACAAGCGAGGGCATTGGCAAACATCCACATGGGCACCATCGCGGGAAAGTTGAACGGCGTGATGCCAGCCACAACCCCGAGCGGCTGCTTGATGCTGTACACGTCGACACCCGTGGAGGCCTGCTCGCTGTACCCACCCTTCATCAGATTCGGGATACCGCAAGCAAACTCGATGTTCTCCAACCCCCGAGCCACCTCGCCCAGCGCGTCGCCCAAAACCTTGCCGTGCTCCTTGGTGAGAAGCGTCGCGATCTCCTTGCGATTGGCGTCCACGAGTTCGCGCATATGAAACATGACCTCAGCCCGCCGCGAAAGATTCGTAGAACGCCAAGCCGGAAAAGCCGCCAAGGCAACAGCCACAGCATGGTCAACCTCAGCAGAAGAAGCCAAGTCCACAGCAGCCTGCTGCAAACCAGTAGCCGGATCAAACACAACCCCCGACCGCCCCGAGTCGCCCTCAACAACGCGGCCATCAATCCAGTGAGAAATGCGATTCATAAGAGTGTCCTTTAGCTAGCCAAAAACCAGAGGTCAACACCGTCCGGAACTTGTCTGAGTTGTGAATTGAGTTTCTGAAGAGATTGCTCTAGAAGTGAGAGCGAGTGGCGAAGGTGCCGGGTCCAACGACCCAGCGAGGCGGAGTGGGCAGCTCCGTCGACGAGACGGTAGATCGGCGATGGGGTTCCGCCGACCGTGTCGAGGAGCGGAGGGTGGCCGCAGCCGCCGAAGCGTGACCCTCAGACCAGGTACTGCGAGAGCCCGCGCCGAACGTACTGACCGTGGCCCTTGCGGCCTTTGAATGTGTCGTTCTCCATGACCACCGTGCCACGAGACAGGACGATGTCGACCTTTCCATCAACCACCCAACCCTCCCACGCACTGTGATCCATGTTCATGTGATGCTTGTCGTTGATACCGATCTTGGTCTTCGTGTTCGGGTCCCAGACAACGACGTCGGCGTCGGCGCCGGGGGCGATGACACCCTTCTTCGGGTACATCCCGAACATGCGCGCCGGCGTGGTGCAGCAGGTCTCGACCCAACGCTCCAGGCTGATCTCGCCGTTGACGACGCCTTGGTAGAGCAGTTCCATGCGGTGCTCGACGCCACCGATGCCGTTGGGAATCGCGGAGAAGTTGCCTAATCCGAGTTCCTTCTGGTCCTTCATGCAGAACGGGCAGTGGTCGGTGCTCACGATTGCCAGCTCGTTCATCCGCAGCCCCTTCCACAGGTCGCCCTGGTGGCCGTGGCCCATCTGACCGATGTAGTGCGGGTCGTGGTCCTTGCTGCGCACCGGGGTGCTGCAGACCCACTTCGCTCCCTCGAACCCAGGCTGCCCGAGCGTCTCCTCGAGGGTGAGGTAGAGGTACTGCGGGCACGTTTCGGCGAACACGTTGCGCCCGTTGTGGCGGGCCGCGGCCACCTCGTTGAGTGCGTCGCCGGCGCTCATGTGCACGATGTACAGCGGCACGTTGCCGGCCACCTGGCTGAGCACGATGGCTCGGTGCGTGGCTTCGGCCTCGAGCGGCGAAGGACGCGTGTAGCTGTGGTACCGCGGGTCGGTCTCGTTGCGAGCCAGAGCCTGCTGCACCAGCACGTCGATGGCGATGCCGTTCTCGGCGTGCATCATGATCATTGCGCCGCACTCGGCGGCGGTCTGCATCGCCCGCAGGATCTGACCGTCGTCGCTGTAGAACACGCCCGGGTAGGCCATGAACAGTTTGAAGCTGCTGATGCCCTCGTGCTCGACGAGGTACTTCATGTCCTTCAGCGACTGGTCGTCGACGCCGCCGATGATCTGATGGAACGAGTAGTCGATGCTGCAGTTGCCGTCCGCTTTGCGGTGCCATTCGGCCAAGCCTTCGTGGACGTTCTCGCCGTAGCGCTGCACCGCCATATCGATGATGGTGGTGGTGCCACCCCATGCAGCGGCGTTGCTGCCGGTCTCGAAGGTGTCGCTGGCAAAGGTGCCGCCGAAGGGCAGCTCCATGTGGGTGTGCACGTCGATGCCCCCGGGGATGACGTACTTACCGGAAGCGTCGATGACGGAGTCGATGCCTTCCTCGGTGAAGTAGCCGGGCGCGCCGAGCGCACGGATGGTCTCGCCGTCGATCAGCACGTCGTGGGCGATGACACCCGTGGAGCTGATGACCTTGCCGTTCTTGATGAGTGTGGTGGCCATTGGTGGTTCCCCTTATCGGTCGAACAGGTCGTCGTAGGCGTCGGGCCGGCGGTCGCGGTAGAACGCCCAACGATCGCGGACCTGCTTGATCTTGTCCATGTCCAGGTCGCGGACGATCAACTCCGGCTTGTGGGTATCGCCGACTTCGCCGACGAACTGGCCCTCAGGGTCGACGAAGTAGCTCTCGCCGTAGAAGTCGTTGTCGCCCAACGGCTCGATGCCGACGCGGTTGATGGCACCGACGTAATACATGTTGGCGACTGCCGACGCCGGCTGCTCGAGCTTCCACAGATACTGCGACAGGCCGCGGCTGGTGGCCGACGGGTTGAACACGATCTCGGCGCCATTGAGGCCTAGCGCCCGCCAGCCCTCGGGGAAGTGGCGGTCGTAGCAGATGTAGACGCCGACCTTGCCGACAGCGGTCTCGAAGATGGGGTAACCACCGTCACCTGGGGCGAAGTAGAACTTTTCCCAGAAGCCTTTGGTTTGGGGAATGTGCTGCTTGCGGTACTTGCCCAGGTACGTGCCATCGGCATCGATCACGGCCGCAGTGTTGTAGTACAGCCCCGGCCGAACGATCTCGTA
>JANLPB010000192.1:0-3154 GCA_031366885.1 Ilumatobacteraceae bacterium | reverse complement strand
CCGCGTCGGCGCGGCTGGCGCGGACCGCCGAAATGTCCTCCAGCTCCATTGCGCCGAGGCGAGCACGCAGCGCATCGCGCCACGCGCGGCCGTAGCCAGTAGAGCCGCGATAGTTCACACGAACGACCGCATAACCGGCGTCGGTGAGGGCAGCCACCGAGACGCTGAACGCGTCATCGTCGAGCCACGTCGGCCCGCCGTGGACGAGAAAGACAGTGGGATACGGCGCCGAGCCGTCGACGGGGCGGTGGAGGAACGCGTGCACTCGACCACCCGAACCTTCGACGTACACGTCCTCGGCGGCGGCCGAGGTGAAGGGCGGCGCTCCTGGGAGAACGACGACGGGCTCGCCTCCAGCCTCGAGAAGTTGGGCGGCTTGCACCGAGCTCTCAAAAAGGACGTGGACCGACCCGTCGCGGCGCGCCGAGTATTCGTCGACCACGCCCGGCCCGAGGGGAACGATCTCGGTCGAGCCCGTCGCGAAGTCGAGGCGATGCACGGTGTGCCGGCCGTCCTGTAGTGCGACGAGGAGGAGCCCACTCGCATCGGGTAACCAGCTGCCCGTGATGTCACCCTCGATGCTCGTCGGGACCTCCTGCACGTCGCCCGTCGTCGGTGACCACAACAGCAGGCCGGAGCGATCGTTGCGGTAGTGGCCAACCAGGACACGACCATCACCCGCTGGGGAGATACCGAACGGCCTCACGCCGAGACCCGGGTCGGACAGCTCGGCGACCACCTTGCCGGTGTCGAGGTCGATGATGGCTGCAACCGGGTGCAGCATGTCGCCGTCCCGCGCCTGTGAGATGGCCGCCCAGTGGTCATCTGCGTCCCACAGAGTGGACTGCTCCGGCGAATCGAACACGACCTTGCCGCCACCGTCGGCAACAGCGACGGCGAGTGCGAAGCCGTCGTCGGTGACGCGGGCGACGACGGCCCCGCCACCCCGGCGCGCCACCACACCCGTTCCGAAGGCCGCCGGCAGATCCGGTAGCAGCACCGTCGCGTCACCCCCTTCGAATGGCACCTGAACCCAGCGACCGATCTCGTCGCCGTCGGTGTCGTCGAACCACAGCACGTAGTTGCCGCAGAGCGAGATGGCGGCGCCTGTCGTGCCTTGCGGCCGGTCGCTGACCTGCCGAAGCAACGCAGGGCGGCTCGTTGCCTCGAAGGCGAACACCTCGAATCTCCCGCTCAGATTGGCAAGCAAGACTCCACGCTCGGCATCACTTGCCCAGCTGACTGCTGGACCCAAAAGGCTCCATGCGCGCAGCTGCGGTGCCCGCACTCGTTGCTCCCACTTGCGTTCGATCTCTCCCATGCAAAAGTCTTGCACACGATCAGGAGGTCGCGATGAGAAAGCAGGGCCGACCCTCGTCGTCACGACTCGTGCGCGGTCCGCTACCGTCGACGCGATGTGCGGCCGCTTCGTTTCATCTCATTCCGCGGACAAGATCGCAGAGTTCTTCGGCGCGTCGTTCGAAGGCGAACAGGCATTGCCGGCCAACTACAACGTTGCGCCAACGCAGGACGTGTACGCCGTCGTCGCAAACGCGGCGGGGGAGCGAGAGGTGCAGCCGTTTCACTGGGGCCTTGTGCCGAGTTGGGCGAAGGACATCAAGATCGGCTCGAAGATGATCAATGCGCGCAGCGAGACAATCGCCGAGAAGCCAGCCTTCAAGGGCCTGCTCAAGAAGCATCGGTTGATCATTCCGATGGACGGCTTCTACGAATGGCGCCAGGGTGGTCCGGGTGCTGCCATGTCGAAGGCGGGAAAGCCACTGAAGACGCCGATGTACATCCACCGCGTCGACGGTCAGCCCTTGGCGGCCGCCGGATTGTGGGCAACCTGGCGCGACAGGTCCGCTGGGCCCGATGCCCCATGGCTGCACAGCTGCACCGTCATCACCACAGCCGCCAACGACACAATGACGCCGGTGCACGACCGCATGCCCGTGCTGCTGGCACCGCAGGACTGGGCGACGTGGCTGGACCCGACGAACAACGACCTGGACGAGTTGCAGCATCTCCTGGTTCCTGCACCCGAGGACCTGCTGACGATGCACGCAGTCAGCACGGCGGTGAACAACGTTCGCAACGTTGGCCCGGAACTGATGCAACCCGTCGATCAGCCCGATTCAGGATTGGGCGTCTAACGCCACCCGGATTGCGTTCGCCGCCTCGGCCAGCTGCGCCGGGTCAGCGGCACTGGCAGCATTGGCGAAGTTGAGCTGACCCATGTGCTGGGTGGGAATGAGGTGCAGATGCGCGTGGGGCACCTCGTAGCCGGCGACAATCAGGCCGACGCGGTCGCAACCGAATGCTGCCTGCTGCGCCCGGCCGAGGCGATGCGCCACCGCAAACACGTGGCCAGCAAGCTGAGGGGAAAGATCGATCCAATGATCGACCTCCTCGATCGGCACCACGAGTGTGTGACCGTACGCAAGCGGATTGATCGAGAGAAAGGCCACACAGTGGGCGTCGCGATGCACAAATGTGCCCGGGATCTCGCCATTGATGATGCGGGTAAAGACGGTAGCCATCAGGCGAAGCCCCCTGAGGCCGCGAAGATGTCGCCGCTGCAGTAGCTGCTCTCGGGGCCAGCGAGGAACCGCACCAGCTCGGCGAGTTCCTCGGGTCGGCCCATGCGACCCTGCGGAATCTGCATCACGATGCCGGCCACCATCATCGGGTCCATTGCACCGAGCAGGGGAGTGTCAATCCAGCCTGGGCACACCGCATTGACTCGAACGCCGAACGGGGCAACCTCCTGACCCACGGCCTTCGTGAATGCGATGATTCCTGCCTTCGCGGTCGCGTAATGGAGAGCACCGGCCAGTGGGCGCAGTCCCAGTACCGAGGACACGTTGACGACGGCTCCACTGCGGGCCGGTGTCATGTGCCGCAGCGCGGCGCGTGTTCCGTAGAAGGTGCCGTAGAGGTGTACCCGGATCATCCGGTCCCAGTCCTCGTCGGAGAGATCGACGGTGGTGTTGGGCGGCACGAGATCGTCGATGCGGCCCTCCATGCGAGCCATCTGGTTGGCCATCGCCTGTTGCACGCGCTCTGGGTCGGCAGTGGGGGCGAAGCCCGCATTGTTGATCATGATGTCGATGCGGCCATGACGCGCAGCGACCTTGTCCACCTCTGCGTC
>JANLPB010000131.1:0-5380 GCA_031366885.1 Ilumatobacteraceae bacterium | reverse complement strand
ACATACAGGTGGTCACTGTTCGGGGTCACCGTGACTATTGGCGGCGTCACGTCCGAGGCGATTGTTGTGGTGGTCGAGGTGGTGGTGCTGGTCTCAGTTGTGCTGGTCGCGAGGACAACGGTGGAGGGCACGGTGAGTCCGATGGTGGTGTTGGTCGCGGCCTGATTATCGAGCGTGGTGGCCGTCACCGTGGCGGCCGCACACGTCAGCTCGGGCAGCGCGCCGAGTGCGCCGTCGGTGGCGATTTGCGACAGTGGTATCCACGCCGGTCGATCGGGCTTGTCGGGGTTGCGGATGACGGCCCAGCGGTTGTCGGTAGTACCGATCATCCAGACGACGTCGCCTGCGTGCACCTGACCGACCGAGGTGGCGTTACCCGTCGTGGTGACCGAGCAGTCGAAGAAGTCGGCGGCTGCGAGTGCCGTCGCAGTCGTCGGGTCGTCGCCAAACTTCTGCGCGGCAAACCACCCAACCCCGCCAGCGGCCAGCGACCCCACAACCAACGCCAGCCGCGCGCCGAGTCCGCTCACCCGTCGTCTCGTTCCCGATGCACGTTCTTCAGTGAAGCATCTCCGCCCTCACTTGTGCATGCACCCATCCGTCAGCTGGTGGTGCCCTCTAGCACTTGGAACATCTTGAGATCGCTATAGAAGTCGAGGGCGTAGTCGCCGCCCTCGCGGCCGATGCCGCTGATGCCACAGCCGCCGAAGGGGGCGGTGAGGTCGCGTACCAGGAAGCAGTTCGTCCAGATTGTTCCGGCCCGAATGGCGCGACCCATGCGCTCGGCGCGCTCCTGCGAGCCGGTGTACACGATCGCACTCAGGCCGTACGCAGTGCTGTTTGCCAGTCGAATTGCGTCGGCTTCGTCGGTGAACGTCTGGAAGGTGAGCACTGGCCCGAAGATCTCGCTCTGCACCACTTCGCTGTCGTTCGACTTCGGCTCGATCAGGGTCGGCTCGTACCACAGGCCGTCGTCGCCACCGAGCAGTGAGCGCTGACCGCCGCGCAGGATGGTGTCGCCGGCCTCGCGAGCACGGTCGACGAAACCTGCCACGTTGGCGACGTGTTCGGGGTGAATCATCGGGCTGATCGTGGTCGCCGCGCCGTGCGAGTCGCCGAGCACGTGCTGGTCGGCGAACTCGTTGAACATGCGCAGGAACTCGTCGCGCACGCTGGCCTCGACAATGATGCGCGTGCCCGCCAGGCACACCTGACCGCTGTCATCGAATTGCGCGGCGGCCTTGCGCGCGGCGGCCTCCAGGTCGCTGTCGGCGAACACCACGAACGGGCCCTTACCGCCCAGCTCGGCGGTGAAGGGAACGATGTTGGTTGCGGCTGCGACGCCGATGTGCCGCGCGGTTGCGGGCGAGCCAGTGAAGCTGATTCGCTTCAACCGAGGGTCACTCACCAGCGCGGCGCCTACTTCCTCACCGATGCCCTGCACCACGTTGAAGACGCCAGCTGGCATGCCGGCTTCATGCGCCAGGTCGGCCAGCAGGCTGCACGACAGCGGGCTCCACTCGGCTGGCTTCAGCACGACGGTGTTGCCCGCGGCAAGCGCCGGTGCACACTTCCATGTGCTCAGCATGAATGGTGCGTTCCACGGTGTGATCACCACGGTCGCGCCCGCCGGCATGCGAATGACGCGGTTGGCAGTCCCGCTCGACGACCACACCCGCTCCTCGTACTCGCGTGCGAGGTCGGCGTACGCGCGGAAGTTGCGTGCGCCGCGGGCCAATACGCGCAACCGAAGGCTTTCCTCCAGCATTGCCATGTCGAGGCACTCGACTGCGGCCAGCGACGGGATGTTGGCGTCGATCAAGTCGGCCAGGCGATGCATGATCTCGGCTCGCCCGGCTGCACCGAGCGCAGCCCACGCCGGAAACGCGTCGACAGCGGCACCAACCGCAAGCTGTGCAATCTGCGCGTCACCGCGTGACACATCGGCCAGCTTCACCGACCAGTCGAGTGGCGACCGGTCCTCGAACGTCAGTGGCGACGACACCCGCTCGCCGCCGATGTAGTGGTCGGTGCTCACCGACACGCCACCAACGTCGACTCGGTTGCCACCTACAAAGGGGCTCATCTCAGTAACCCGGCGCGTTCGGGCGAATGCGGGGGATGGGCAGAGCCTCGCGCGGGGTCGGCTCAGGCCGGCGGGTGCCGCGTGGCGGCCACTCGCCGCCCATTGCCGTGGACAACACTTCGTCGGTTTCCGTGGGCTGCGCCCCCACCTCATCGCTCACCGGCACCGGGCCGTCGACAATGTGATTGGTCAGCGCGCCGAGACCCTCGACCTCGACTGTCACCACGTCGCCGGGGTAGACGGTGCGGCTGACGGCGGGCGTGCCCGAGAGGATGACATCACCCGGAACGAGCGTGATCAGCCGGGCAATATCAGCAACCAGATAGTGCATGTCCCACGCCATCGTGTCAGTGCTGTCGTCCTGGCGAACCGTGCCATTGACGAGGGTGCGGATGCGCTTGTTACGGAAATCCCAATCGGTGATGAGACCCGGGCCGAGTGGGCACAGGGTGTCGGCGCCTTTGACGCGCAGCATGCTGCCGCTGTCGGTGTCGCGGAAGTCGTGCAGCCCGTAATCATTGGCCACCGTGTAGCCAGCGATGTAGTCGCCCGCCTCGGCGTACGACACGTTGCGGCAGGGGCGGCCGATGACGATGGCGATCTCGCCCTCGTAGTTCAGCCACTTGCAATTACTCGGCCGCACGACCGCGGCCTTGTGACTGTTGAGCGCGCTGATCGGCTTGTGGAAGTAGGTGGGCGCGGGCGGCAGGGTGACGCCGAACTCGCTGACGCGGCTGACGTAGTTGAGATGGGCGCAGATGATTTTCGTCGGCTCCACGGGCGACAGGTGCACGGCATCGTCGACACCGATGGATCGGCCGTCGCGTGCAACGAGCGACTCGCCCTCGCGTACCATCACGGTCGGGTACCCGTCCAGCAAGATCCTTCTGATGTCGGCCACGAGGTCTCCTTCGCGATGAGTCGCGCATTAGTTCGGCCCCGAACTATACGTGACCGCCACCCGACCAGCCAGATCCTAAATCGGCGTTCATATGCGGTAGTACCGCATCTCAGCGCCGATGTTCGACGCCGGGCGCGCTCGATGCTGGTCAGTTCCGGGGGTCCCTGACGGGCCGCAGGAGTCCGACGGTCAAAACTAGTTCGGTTCCAAACTATAGTGAGCTGCATGACGCACATGAACGGCTTCATCTTCCCGCGGACCGAGCTGGGTGGGGCATCGATCCTGCCGCACATGCCATGGCACTACAGCGGCGACCTACTGACGGTGGAGTACCGCACCGACCCCTCGCGCATTGCCGAGCTGCTGCCCGAGCCGCTCACGCTCGTCCCCGATGACCAGGACCCGGGCGCGGTCGCGATGATCTTCGCCGACTGGCAAAGCTGCGGCGATGACTTCACGGAGCTCGACGACCCCGTGCGCTCGCAGTACAAGGAAGCGTTCATCGTCGTGCGCTGCATGCACAACGGCACCATCTACAGCCGGTGCGTGTTCATCTGGGTCGACAAGGAATTCGCCCTCGTTCGCGGCCACTTCCAGGGCTATCCGAAGAAGCTCGGAAGCATCTGGCAAACCCGCCCGGTCACGCTCGGCAAGGCCGGCCCGCGAGTTGCTCCTGGCGGCCGGTTCTCAGGCACGGTTGGCTACTACGACCGCCGCATCGTGAATGCCCATGTGACCCTGCGCGAGAAGAGCCCCGGCAACGGGTTTGTCAACGGCCACGCGATGGTGCACTCGCGCTACATGCCGCGCATCGAGAATGACGGCACCGACAGCTATAGCGAACTGGTGACCATGAGCGGCCGCGATGTGGAGCTGGGCCAGGCCTGGCGCGGTGACGCCGAACTGGAGCTGCTGCCCAGCCCGGTGGAGGAAGTTGCCCGCCTGGAAGTGCGCGAGATAATCGGCGGCTACTGGCGCACTGTCGCCACCACCTTCGCCGGCGGCACGACTTTGCTCAGCGACACAACGGCAACGGGTACCCCGTGAGTTCCGGCCCTGATATCGCAGGCGAAGGCGCAGCATTCGGACGCGACGACCTCGACATTGTCGACCCCGACTCGTACCTGGCCGGGTTCCCGCATGCGACGTTCAAACGGTTGCGCGACGAGCAGCCGCTGAGTTGGTGGCCGGAACACGACGGTGGCAGAGGGTTCTGGGCGGTCACTCGTTACGAGGATCTGCTGTATGTCAGCCAGCACGTCGAGTTGTTCTCCAGCGCGCAAGGCATCACGCTGGAAGAGATCGAGGGCGACGACTTCGACCTTCGCCGCAACATGCTGGAGTACGACCCGCCCGAGCACACGCGCTACCGCCGATTGGTCAGCAAACCCTTCAGCCGGCGCGAGGTCTACGCGTACGAAGACGGCATTCGCGGCCTGGCGCGCGACGTGGTGCTGGAGGCCGCTGGCACGGAACTGTTCGACTACACCGAACTCATCGCCAAGCAACTGCCGATGCGCATGCTCGGTCGCATGTTGGGCGTGCCCGACAGCGACGGCGACTGGTTGGTGAAGCAGGGCGATGCGCTGCTGGGCAACCTCGACCCGGAAATGACCGACTATCCGGTGGGTTTCACCGACACGGACCAGTTCAAGCACATCCCGTTTCGTTCACCCGCTGCGCTGGAGCTGTACACCTACGCGGAGACGCAAGCCGAGTTGCGTCACGAGTGCCCCGGCAAGGACCTCATCTCCGCGTTGCTCGCGCCCACTATCGACGGCGAGTGCCTCACCGATCTGCAGTTCAAGAACCTGTTCGTGCTGATGATCAGCGCTGGCAACGACACGACGCGGTACACGATGGCGGGGGGCTTGAAGGCGCTCGCCGAGCACCCGGAGCAGCTTCAGGAGCTGCGCCAGGCGTGCGTCGACGGCGATGCCACGATCGTCGATCGGGCAGTGGAGGAAGTTCTGCGTTGGACGTCGGTCACCATGCATTTCCGCCGCACCGCCACGCAGGATGTGGAGATGCACGGGCAGACCATTCGCAAGGGCGACAAGGTGCTGGAGTGGTTCAACTCCGCGAACTATGACGAGCGTCAGTTCCCCGACCCGTTCCGCTTCGACATCCATCGCTGGCCGAACGATCACGTTGCGTTCAACCTTCGCAGCCCACACCTGTGCCTGGGCGCGCAGCTCGCGCGCATGGAGCTGAAGCTGCTGTTCCAGGAGTTGCTGCCGCGCATCACCGCCGTTGAAGTGGTCGGCCCGGTCGAGCGCCTTCGCAGCAACTTCATCTGCGGCATGAAGCGCCTCCCGGTTCGGATTTCGTGGGCATGAGCGCTCCACTGATTGGTCTCTCGGGTCGCCGTTGGCCGGCGGAATCGATTCCGT
>JANLPB010000104.1:0-2608 GCA_031366885.1 Ilumatobacteraceae bacterium | reverse complement strand
CACGCATGTGCTGTCGGGGACTCCGGCGGCTGGGACAGGTGGTGTGTATCCGATCACGATCACCGCGGCCAATGGCGTTGCGCCGAATGCGGTGCAGAACTTCACGTTGACGGTGAATCAGGCGCCTGCGATCACGTCTGCGAACAGCACAACCTTCGTGGTGGGTTCGGTGGGTTCGTTCACCGCAACCGGTACCGGGTTCCCGGTTCCGACGTGGTCGAGCACGGGGACGTTGCCGGCGGGGGTGACGTTCAACACTGTCACGCATGTGTTGTCGGGGACTCCGGCGGCTGGCACGGGTGGTGTGTATCCGATCACGATCACCGCGGCAAATGGTGTCAATCCTGACGCGGTGCAGAACTTCACGTTGACGGTGAATCAAACGGCGTTCGCCGATCTGAGCTTGCAGATCGCGCAACCCGCGGCGTCGTTGCTGGGTGATGGCTTCGTCGTTTCTCTTGCGGTTACCAACTTCGGCCCGAGTGTCGCATCGGCGGTGAGCGCTGTGGTGACCATCGACCCCAAATTGATTGTTGGTGTGCTGCCGGCCGGCTGCACTCGGCTTGCGGTTCCGGCCGGCACTCAAGTCACATGTGCGCTTGGTACGGTCGCAGCTACAGGCGTCGCGCTGCCGGCCATCGCCATTCCAGTGCGCAGCAAGGTTGTCGGTGGGTCAGTGACCTGCACCATTTGGGGTACGTCCGCCGCCGATGTGCTGAATGGCTCAGCGGGCAATGACGTGATCTGTGGTCTGGGCGGCAACGACACGATCGATGGACTCGCCGGCGCCGACACCGTCTATGGCGACACCGCGCCGGGAGCAACCGGGTACACCGCAACATCATCCGGATCAGTCAGCTCGGCAACTGCCGACCCAGTCGCAGCGAACAATGTTTCCTCCGCGAGCACGACTGTGAACCTCTCCGCAGGTGGTGCCGACACGGTCGCCGGCGGTGCGGGAGGCGACACCCTCTACGGCCAAGAAGGCGTCGACACGCTGTACGGGGATGTCGCTAGCCCGTCTGGAGATTTCAGAGGTACCGGCGTGACAGACATCATCGACGGTGGAGCGGGAGACGACACGATCCTCGGTCAAGGTGGCGCCGACAACCTGTACGGCGGTGTCGGGAACGACACCCTCTATGGCCAGGACGGCGCGGACAATATCTACGGCCAAGACGGCAACGATCTCGTCTCGGGCAATGCCGACGGTGACGCCCTCTACGGCGATGCCGGTGGTGACACCATCTATGGCGACGTCACCAGTCTCGCAGGGGAGTTCGCAGGCACCGGCGTTGCTGACACCATTGACGGGGGCTCCGGTGCAGACACAATCCTCGGTCAGGGAGGTGGCGACTCGATCGACGGCGGCGCCGACGCAGACACGATCTATGGCCAAGACGGAGCGGATGTCATTTTGGGGGGTCTGGGCGTTGACACCATCGAGGGCAACACAGGTGATGACACGATCTTCGGGCAAGGGGGCGACGACGTGATAAACGGCGGTTCGGATGCGGACAAGATCTATGGCCAAGATGGCGCGGATGAAATCTCGGGTGGTCTGGGCATCGACACGATTGAGGGCAACGCCGGTGCTGACACGATCTACGGCGACGTGATGAGCCCCGCTGGCCAGTACGCGGGCACCGGCTCAGGTGACACCATTGACGGAGGCCCGGGTGCCGACAAGATCCTCGGGCAGGGCGGAGACGACACGTTGTTCGGCGGCATAGGCGACGACGACATCTACGGGCAGGACGACGACGACACCATCGTCGGAAATGGTGACGACGACCACCTATACGGCAATGCCGGCAACGACACGTTGGAGGGAGCGTCCGGGAACGACATCCTCGACGGAGGTGCTGGTAATGACCGGCTCGACGGGGGAACCCTGACGCCTGACCCGGCCCATCCCACGCGGATCGTGCAGAAATTGGACTGTGGTGCGGGCACGCTGGACCATTACTCAAACGGCCCAGTCGGTGAGTCGCAAAGGAACTGCGAGATCCTTGGCTGACGGCACCGACGCTGTACTTCTGAGCGACCAGAATTAGCGCAGCGCCGCTGCGGGCTCAGCGCGTCACGTCGGCGCGGCGGTCGCTCGTTGCTGAGCAACGAGCGCGGCAGCGATGTGTAACGCCGCGATGATGACGACGAGTGTGGCGATCCCGGCGCGGGACTCCTGGATTTGGTGGACGAGTTCGGCGATGTCGAAGATCGCGAACACTGCGGCGAATGTGGCAGTCGCAAGGAGCAGTGGCCGTACGTTCCAGCGCCAGGTGAGTGCAGCCAGGGCAACTGAGGCGATGGCGGCGACGATTACGAGTGCGGTCGATTCGAGGTTCACGCCGAACACCGTCTCGCTGGACGATTCCGTATGGCCCGACTCCTCGGTCGCAGATTCCTCGGTTTGCGGGGTCTCCTCGCCTACCGATTCCTCTTGCGTGGTGCCCTCGGTGTGGGCGGTTTCGGTGGTTGTCCCGGTGTGGCTGTCGGTGGCGTTGCGTTCGGCTGCGACTCCGATCGCGAACAGGGCCGCGCCTGCGATCAGCAGCGAGCTGAGTAGCAGCGCGGTTGGGCAAGTTCGCGCAGCGTCATCCTCGTG
>JANLPB010000067.1:0-10863 GCA_031366885.1 Ilumatobacteraceae bacterium | reverse complement strand
GGAGGCGGGGGGTTCTGCTTACCGGACGACGAGATCGTGCGACCGCCACCGGGCGGCGGGGTATTTGCCTTACCAGACGTGCACGTGGGGGGGCCGGGCGGCGGGCCCGGCGGTCGACCGGGGGGCGGGCCACCGGGTCGGCTGGGGGCAGCACCGGCGGGGCGCGGTGCGGACGGGGCCGGTGCGCTGGACGCTGCGGGCTCCGACGAGACGGCGGGTCGGGCAGCAGGGCGCGGCGGCTCGCCAGCAGTCGGACGGCTGCTGGTGATTCGCGTTGGAGCGGAACCATCGGCGGACGCTGCGGGTGACTCGGAAATGCTGGGCGCAGGGGCCACCGACACGTCGGGCGCCTGCTGCACCGCAGCGGCCGGTGCTGCGGCCTGGACTGGAGTGGGCGCTGGAGCCGGCGGCGTCACCGCAGCGACAGGGGCAGCAGCGACGGGGGCCGCGACTGGCCTGATGGCAGGCGGCGCCGCAGGGGTCTCGGCAACCTCGGGCGCCTGCTTGACGTCCGCAACCGGAGCCGGTGCGGGGGCAGGGACGTCGGCGGGCGCAACGGCGTCCGATTCGTCCTTCGGCTCGGCGACCTTCTTGGCGGCAGCCTTCTTCACCGGCGCGGGCGTCGGCGCACCGTCGTCGGCAGCGGGGACATCAGCCGCAGCGGCGGGGGCTGCCTTCTTGGCAGATTTCTTGACCGCCTTGACTTCTTCGGGCTGCTCGGGCCGCGTGAGACCCTCACGCTCCGCGCGTCGACGGAGACGGTCGGCCTGCGCCTCGATCAGCGTGGAGGAGTGACTCTTCACCCCGACACCCATCACATCGCACAGCGACATCATCTCTTGATTCGTCATTCCGAGCGCTTTTGCGAGCTCGTGTACGCGCATGTTCTTTGCCAAAACCCGTTTCAGCCTTTCGTCGCTGCCGGTTCGTCGGACGCAACTCCGACGGTCGGTAATTCTTCCATGTTGATGATCACGTCTTCGAATGCGGTACGCAACGCGGACTCCAAAGGTTGGAGGGCGTCGGGGTGCACCGATTGCTTCCACGCCCGGTCGAATGCCTTACGGCGGCCGGCGGTGTGAAAGCAGTCCACAGAGCACAACCAGGCGCCTCTTCCAGCCGAGGTACGGCTGACTGTGGCGCCCTGTGGGCTCACGACACAACGCACGAGCTGCGACTGCGGCCGTTGCTGACGGCAGCCGATGCAGGTGCGCAGCGGTGCTGCAAGTCGAGTATCAGGCGTGCTCACCACCTGCTTCCTGTCCTGATTGTTGTCGTTCACCGGCTGCGTCTGCGGCGACAGCCGGCTCGTCGTTTTCCTTGACTTCGGTGGTCGCCTCGTCGGCGGTCACGTTCTCTTCGGTGCCCGCCTCGGCGCCAACAGCGTCGTCTTGCGCGGGAGCGGCAGCTGCCTGCTCGTTCCACTGCTCCTGGGTGAGGATGGTGCCGTCGGCCGCATGCCATTCCATGGCACCCGTCTCGGCGTTGGCAACCCACTCGCCCTCTTCGTAATCGGCGTCGTCGTCGATGCCGTGATCCGGCTCGGTTTCGCCACGAATGTCGATGCGAACACCGGTGAGGCGAGCAGCCAAGCGAGCGTTCTGGCCTTCCTTACCGATTGCCAGACTGAGCTGATTGTCGGGCACGATCACGTCGGCCTGGGTGCCGTCGTCACTGATGATGACGGCGACGACCTTCGCGGGCGAAAGCGCCTTGGCCACGAAGTCGGCCAGGTCCTCGCTGAACGGCACGATGTCGATCTTCTCGCCACGCAGCTCGTTGACCACCATGCGGACGCGACCGCCACGGGCGCCGACGCACGCGCCGACGGGGTCGACGTTGTGGTCGTTGCTCCACACGGCGATCTTGGTGCGATGGCCGGGCTCGCGGGCACAGCCCTTGATCTCGACGATGCCGTCAGCGATCTCGGGAACTTCCAGCTCGAACAGGCGCTTGATGAGACCGGGGTGCGTGCGGCTGACGACGATCTGCGGGCCCTTGGCGGTCTTGCGGACTTCGACGATGTACGCCTTGACACGGTCGCCGGGGACTGGGCGCTCGAATGGAACCTGCTCTGCCTTGGGCAGCAGGCTCTCCACCCGACCAAGGTCGAGCAGGGTGTAGCGGTCGTCGGCTTGCTGGATGATGCCGGTGACGATGTCGCCTTCGCGGTTCGCGTATTCCTCGAACTTGCGGTCGCGCTCGGCCTCGCGGATGCGCTGGCTCATGACCTGGCGGAAGGTCTGGGCGGCGATTCGGCCCATCTCTTCCTTGCGCGGGGTGTCGTCGCGCTCGTTGACCCAGTTGCCGTCTTCGTCGACGTCGAACGCAGTGAACGTGAACTCGAACGTGTCGGGATGGATGCCAACTTCGACCTCGGCCGCGGCGCCGGGGCGACGCTTGTAGGCAGTTGCCAACGCGTCGACCAACACTTGGAGCAAGGTGTCGACCGAAATGTTCTTCTCGTTGGCCAACATCTTGACCGCTTCGGACATATCGAGGCTGCTCACCGGGCCTCCTCCTTTGTAGATGCAGTGGACTTTGATTCGGACGTCGTAGGTTCAGACGCTTTCGGCGCAGTCTTTTTCGCTGCGGCCTTCTTCGGCTTGTCTGCCGATGAAGGCTTGCCGGGCTTGGGGGCTGGACCCCACACGAAGACCGTGCGGGCCCGATCGATCTGGTTGAAGGCGACGGTGCGCTCTTCGATGCCGTCGGCGTCGGGAGTCTCCAGCCGAATCGTCGCCGACTGCTCGTCGGCGGCGATCAGCACACCCTGGATGCGGCGACCGACGTTGACGGTGTCGCGCAGGCGGACCGCAATGGTCTTGCCGATCTCGCGCTGATAGTGCGCCGGGGTGCGCAGCGTGCGCTCCAAACCCGGGCTGGTCACTTCCAGTGTGTAGTGGCCGGGCAGCGGATCGTGATGGTCGAACTCACGACCGATCAGACGTGTGGCCAACGCAATGGCTTCGAGGTCGATGCCGCCGGGGCTGCCGGCAGGCGTGTCGATGGTGACGCGCAGCGTGCCACCGCGGAACTCGAGGTCGTAGAGGTCGAGTTTGAGGTCGGTAATGATCGGCTCGACCAGAGACCGAACACGCTTGAGAACGCTGGCATCGCTCATTTTCGACCTCCTCTCCACGGTGTTTGCGGGCTGAAGTGGGCCCTAGCAGTAAAGAAGGCGTGGGCTGAGGAGCCCACGCCTCTAGTTCGGTGAACTTCAAAGACCCGACGAGTATAGCGGGCAACCGGTAGGGTTCGGCCTGCTGTGCGCTGCCTCCGGCGGCCCGCTCACCCGCTCAACTCTGCCTCTGAACGACAAAGCCTCTCAACGACAAAGGTGTTTCCCGTGCTGCGAATGTCGACGTTGTTTCTCCGTACCCTGCGCGAGGACCCCGCCGATGCCGAGGTGGCCAGCCACCGGCTGCTCGTGCGCGGCGGTTACATTCGCCGCGCTGCGCCGGGCGGCTTCACCTGGCTGCCACTGGGTTGGATCGTGTATCGCAACATCGAGCGCATCGTGCGCGAGGAGATGGACCGCGAGGGCTTCCAAGAAGTCCACTTCCCCGCTCTCTTGCCCCGCGAGCCGTACGAGGCCAGTGGCCGCTGGACCGACTACGGGGACAACCTGTTTCGCCTCAAGGATCGCAAGGGCGCCGACTTCCTGCTGGCGCCCACACATGAAGAGATGTTCACGCTGCTGGTGAAGGACCTGTACAGCAGCTACAAGGACCTACCGCTGGTGATCTATCAGATCCAGACCAAGTACCGCGACGAGGCCCGCCCGCGCGCTGGCCTGCTTCGCACCCGCGAGTTCGTGATGAAGGACAGCTACAGCTTCGACATCGACGACGAAGGGCTGGAGGCCAGCTACCAGAAGCACCGCGTGGCGTATCAGCGCACGTTCGATCGCCTCGGCCTGCCGTACGTGATCGTCTCGGCCATGAGTGGCGCAATGGGTGGCTCGGCCAGCGAGGAGTTCTTGGCTCCGATGGCGGTCGGCGAAGACACGTACGTGCGCTGTACCGCCTGCGACTATGCCGCCAACACCGAGGCGGTCCGCGTCGCTCCCCCGGCAACAGTTCCGTTCGAAGGGCTTCCCGCAGCGTTGGTCGTCGACACTCCCGACACCCCCACCATTCAGACCTTGGTCGACCTGTTCAATGCCCGCGCCGACCTGCGCCGCGACGACCGCGATTGGCTGGCCAGCGACACGTTGAAGAACCTCGTCGTCAAGCTCAAGCACCCCGACGGCACCGTCACCGCGCTCGCGATTGGCGTCCCCGGCGACCGCGAGGTCGATATGAAGCGGCTCGAGGCGCAGGTCTCCCCCGCCGAGATCGAGCCGTTCAGCGAGGACGACTTCGCCAAGAACCCCCACCTCGCCAAGGGTTACATCGGGCCGGGCGCGCTGGGTGAGGAGAAGCCCGCAGGAATCCGTTTCCTGGTCGACCCGCGAATTGTGGACGGCACACGCTGGATCACCGGCGCCGACACCCACGGCCGTCACGTCAAGGACTTGGTGATGGGCCGCGACTTCACCCCCGACGGCATCATCGAAGCCGCCGAGGTGCACGGCGGCGACCCCTGCCCGAATTGCGGGTCCGCGTTGGAGATGGCTCGCGGCATCGAGATGGGCCACATCTTCCAACTCGGCCGCAAATACGCCGAGGCGCTGGGCCTCACCGTGCTCGACGAGAACGGCAAGACGCGCGTCGTCACCATGGGCTCATATGGAATCGGTGTGTCGCGTGCGGTTGCGGCCGTTGCCGAGCTGAACTGCGACGAGAAGGGGCTTGTATGGCCCAAAGAAGTGTCGCCCGCCGACGTCCACATTGTCGCCACCGGTAAAGCCAGCGACCCTCAGCTGCCGGCCGCCGAGCTGTTGGCCGCCGAATGCGAGGCCGCCGGGCTGCGCGTGTTACTGGACGACCGCATTGGCGTGTCGCCCGGCGTGAAGTTCAACGACGCCGAGCTGTTGGGCATGCCCACGATCGTGGTCGTCGGCCGCGGTCTGGTCGACGGTCTGGTCGAGGTCAAGGACCGGCGCACCGGCGAACGCGCCGACGTCGCCCTCGCCGACGTGATCAGCCACCTCAAAGGCTGAGGCCGACGCGGTCGCAGCGGCGATGTGACCTTCGACCCTTTCGTCGTTGCGGGTCAAGGCGAATCATGGCTGTATGAAGCTTCTACTGATCGAATCAAGCCCTGGCGATGCCACCGAGATCGGTGCGCACCTCAAGGCGGGCGGCCATGAAGTGGTCACTTGCACCGACAAGCACGGTGGGCCCTGTCGCGGCGTCCATCAACACGCTGCCTGCCCGCTGGAACACCACATCGATCTAACGATTGTCGCTCGCCGGCCGGGTGCCACCCATTCGCTCGCCGAAATGGGTTCGGTGTGCGCCGCACGTCACCGCGTGCCGATGGTCGAAGTCGACCCGCGCGAGATCGAGGACGAATTGCCGAGTGTGGCCGTCGCTTCGGCAGTGGCCAAGCGAGCCGCCGAGGCCGGCTATGCAGCCGCGGTCCGTCAGGAGTTGTCACACCTGCCAGCGCTGGTGCACGTCGACCGCACACCGAACCGCATCCACGTCACCATCCAGGTCCCGGCCAGCCACGACACGCCCCACAAGCTGTCCGCCATCGCCGATCGAGCCCGCCACGCAGTTCGCCACTATGACCCGTATGTGAACTGTATTGACGTGTCGGTGGACTGCTATCCAGACCCCCCGGCCGAGCCCGCTGGCCGGTTCAGCTGAACCGGGCCAAACCTTGGTCGATCACGACACGGTCGCCAACCGAGGTGGTGAACACGGCTTCGCCGTCTCCGGTGCGCCACATGCGTACGGTCAGCGCGTCGCCAGGCATCACCGGCGACGAGAAGCGACCTTCGATGTGGTGGAAGCGCGTGACGTCGTTGTCCGCCAGTGCGCCCAGCAGAGCGCGACCCGTGAAGCCGTAGCTGCACAGGCCGTGCAGGATCGGCCGGTCGAAACCGCCGATGGCGGCGAACGACGGGTCGGTGTGCAGCGGGTTGCGGTCGCCCGAGAGGCGGTACACGAACGCCTGATCCGGCGATGTCTGCAGAGTGATTTCGTGGTCCGCAACGGCGTCAGCCGGCGGCTCGTTCTGCGCGCCGCTGGGCCCGCGCTCGCCACCCCAACCACCTTCGCCGCGAATGAACACAGACGAGCGGGTGCTCCACAGCGGCTCACCGTCGACGGATTTCACCTCGTTCTCCATGACCACCACCGCAGCCTTGCCCTTGTCGTACATCGCCACCACCCGGTCTTGCGTCGTCGCCTGCGCCTCGACCGGGATGGGACCGTGCAGCGTGATGGCCTGCGAGCCGTGCACCAACAGCGCAAAGTTGAACGAGCCGATCTGGCTCATCGCGCTGGCACCGGGCGAGGCGGTGCCCGAGCCGGCCACGACCGCAAACGTCGGGAAGACGACCTGCGCGGTGTCCTTCGTGTTCTCCGTGGTGAAGGGCAGATCGGCTTGCCCGGCACCGATGCCGACTGCGTACAGCAGCGCATCCTTCGAGTTCCACGATATTGAGCGAACGTCGCCCGTCGCGCCCACTGCGTCTGGATTGAGTGCCATATCGTCAGCCTTTCACTTGAATCTGCGGCCAGCCGCCAGGCTCGCCGTTCATGCCCGAGTTGGGCCGTGTCTTGGAGAGCATCTCGGCCACGATCGGGCCGAGCAGCGTGGGATCGTCGACGGGTGCGTGCGTTTGACCGCGCACCCAGCCTTCGGCGACAGCCAGCAACTGGCCGCTGGCCTCGAACACGCGACCGGTAACGCCAGCCGACTCCTCACTGGCCAGCCAGGTGACGATGGGGGCGATCCAGCGCGGCGAGCGAGCCTCGCGAGCTTCGTCGGTTTCGGGTGCCGGCCCAAGGCCTTCGGTCATGCGGGTGAGCGCTACCGGGCCGACGCTGTTGACGGTGACGCCATAGCGAGCAAGTTCCAGTGCGGCGATGTTGCTGAACGCGGCGATACCGGCCTTGGCCGCGCCGTAGTTGGTCTGGCCGGGGTTGCCGTAGATACCGCTGACCGAAGTGGTGTTGATGATGCGGCCCGACACCGGCTTGCCAGCCTTGCTCTGCTCGCGCCAGTAGGCAGCGGCCCAACGGCTGGGCGCGAACGTGCCCTTCAGGTGGACGTTGATGACCGAATCCCACTCCTCCTCGGTCATGTTGGCCAGCACACGATCGCGCAAGATGCCGGCATTGTTGACCACCACGTGAAGGTCGCCGAAGGTCTCGATGGCGGTATTGATCAGGCGCTGTGCACCCTCCCACGACGACACACTGTCGCCGTTGGAGACTGCTTCCCCACCGAAGGCTTTGATCTCCGCGACCACTTGGTCGGCCGGGCTGAGGTCGCCACCGCTGCCGTCGACGTTGCCCCCGAGGTCGTTCACGACAACCTTGGCACCGTGGTACGCCAGGCTCAGGGCGTGCTCGCGGCCGATGCCGCGACCTGCGCCAGTGACGATGGCGACGCGGCCTTCACACAGTCTGCTCATTGGGGACCCTCTCAGTTCAGAACGTTCGACTCGACAGGCGTACACCCGTCGGCCACGCATCATAAGGTGAGGGGCATGTGTGACTGCGAGCCGACGCGCCGACAAGCAATTGGAACAATGGTCGCGGCTGGCGCGGCGCTCGTGGTCGGTAAGGCGCTGTCAGCATCGACGAACGCTCAGGCCGCGCCGCCTGCGGTACCGGCCGTCGAGGTCATGCCCGGATTGTCGATCTATCCGCGTGCCGCGTGGGGTGCCGACCTTCCACCCACGGGGCCCATCTTCCCAGAGAAGCCACAGTTCTTGCTGGTGCACCACACCCAGAGCACCAACAACTACGCCAACGCTCGCGATGTGATTCGCAGTATCTACAGCTTCCACACCGGGCCAGAAAAGGGCTGGAGCGACGTGTGCTACCAGTTCTTCGTCGGTCGCGACGGCGACGTCTGGGAGGGTCGGGCCGGAGCGCTGGGCAGCCCGGTGGTGGCCGATGCCACTGGGGGCAGCCAAGGCTTCGCCCAGTTGGTGTGCCTGCTGGGCGACTTCATGAAGGTGACGCCAACAGCGGCGGCGCTCAACTCGACGGCCAAGGTGTTGGCGTGGCTGGCGGACGCGTACCGCTTCGACACGTCGCCTGGCGCCACCACCACCTTTGTTTCGCGGGGGTCGAACCGCTTCAAGGCGGGCACAACTGTCACCACCCCGATCGTTGCCGGTCATCGCGACATGACGTACACCGACTGCCCCGGAGACGCCTTCTACCCACTGCTTGGCGATCTACGCAATCAGGTGATCACCGAGCGCAATGCCTGGGCAGGGGTGCTGCGGCCCGCTCGCCGTATGGGCACCGTCACGCTGTAGCGGTTGCCCCGTAGCCTCTGCGACGTGTCCGAACATTCCGCTCACGTTGATGTCCTGGTCGTCGGAGCCGGCCCGGCCGGTACCGCCGCCGCCATCCACCTCCGCCGGGCCGGCAGATCAGTGATGGTGGTGGACAAGGCCACGTTTCCGCGCGACAAGTGCTGCGGTGATGGCCTGACGACGCTGGCGCTACGCGAACTCGAGCCCCTTGGATTGCTGCCGGAACATGTACCCAGTTGGCACACGGTGTCGGAAGCGTGGCTGCGATCACCATCGGGTCGCGAGATCTGCCTGACGATGCCCGACGGTGGCATCTTTGCGGCCACCACTCCCCGACGGGAACTCGATGCGGCCCTGGTGCGACTCGCCGTGGACGCTGGCGCCGACGTACGTGAAGGGCACGCATTCGTCGACGTCGACGTATCGGCCGATCGGGTCGTCGCCAATGTCGAAGGACTCGGCGCGATCACCGCTCGTTACCTCATCGCGGCCGACGGCATGTGGTCACCGGTGCGTAAGGCATTGGGGCTCGCCGAGCCGGGGTACCTCGGCGAGTGGCACGCGTTTCGCCAATACGCAACTGGTGTCACCGGGCCGGCGGCCGATCGGCTCTACGTGTGGTTCGAGCCTGACTTCCTGCCGGGATATGCGTGGAGCTTCCCGCTCCCCGACGGCCGCGTGAATCTCGGCTTCGGCGTGCTTCGTGACGGTCAACGCACCGGCAAATCGATGAATGCCGAGTGGGCCGGACTCATCGAACGGCCGCACATCCGCGCCACCCTAGGCCCCGGCGCTGAGTTGGAAGACCGCGTGACCGCCTGGCCCATTCCTGCGGGAGTTGATAGGGCGGTGCTGTCCAGCGGGCGGGTCCTGTTCGTCGGCGATGCAGCTCGCGTGACCGACGTGATGACCGGAGAAGGCATCGGGCAAGCCGTCCTCACGGGACGACTTGCCGCCGAAGCCATCGACGCGGGCGGGGCCCTCGCGCCGCGTGGGGTGTGCGAGACGTACGAACGTGCGGTACGCCATCATCTGTTCGCCGACCACCGTATGTCGCACGTGCTCAACGGCTGGCTGGCCCGGCCGCTGCTGGCCCGGGGCGCGATTCGGCTTGTCAACAGCAACAGCTGGACCCGACGCAACTTCGTCCGCTGGATGTTTGAGGACGAGCCGCGCGCTGTGCTGTTCACACCCAGCCGCTGGCACCGCCGATTCTTCCGCCAACCACCCCCCTACCCCACCCCCCGCTAGCCCCCAAGCCAAGCCCAAGCCCGCGCCCGCGCGGTGCGAGTGCCACGCGCAGGTGCGAGTGCCACAGCGCCATGCGAGTGGGTACTCGTACCCCGGGGTGCGAGTACCCACTCGGACCTCATGCGGCGACGGCCGATCGGGTGTGGTAGAGCTCTGCGAGCTCGTCACAGATTGCGTTCAGATCGACGAGGTCGAGCTCCGTCACTCGTTCCACCTGCCAGCCCACACGATGGCATTGACGGTCCCGCCGTTTATCGCGGGTCGTTCCATCGAGCAGCAGGTGGTCCGGATGAACGTCGATCTCGACTCCCCACCGCACAGATGGCACAGCCAGGTCAAGAGTGACCCGTCGGCCGCCAGGCAGAAGCAGCGGCTCCACCTGAGCGAGAATAGGAACACCGCGAGCGCGCAGACCTTCGGCAATCAGTACCTCGGGATGCGAATCCGCTGCTCGTCCGGACCGCGCCATGAGCGTGGCGATGAAGCGCTCCGATCCGGCGCGCGCCGGATGGGCGAGAGCACGCCCGACGGAGCCGAGCGTTGCCATCGAGCACTTTCCGTCATTCAACAGCTGCTCGACCACCGATCTATGGTTCAGCGCGCTCAGGTCGACTGCAAGGTCGAACGCCAACCTCGCGCCGCTCGCGAGACGGATGCCGTCACCCCTCACGACGACGTGACTGGGGAGAATCCTGGTGCTCTGTCGAATCCCCACACCCTCGAACGGGCCGACGTGTAGGCCATGCGGAACGCAAAACGTAACATCCGGGTCCGCTGGGAGTCGACGAAGCGACATCAGCTTCCCGCCAGACGGGCCAGTGACAAATCCCCTGGGATACGCCATTGACATCGCCGCACATCGCGCTTCCAAGGTGAGCGGGCTGGTCGCAATGTGAAACACCCGCTCATACATCGGCTCCAACAGGCCGCTGTCGACGGCAGCGTTGCGCTGACGACGACTGAGACCCGCTGCAGCCAGTGCCGATCCTGTGGCCATGCCGTGATGGGTGCGAAAAAACAGAAGGGCTTCCTCTGGAAAGTCCGTCATGAGTCAACCTCGTGTGGTCGTGGGGTGGTGACGGGGGAAGCCGATTCGCACCATACCCACGTCCGAGTGATTCGCAACAGTGCGCAGCCAACCAGGCGCACTGGCAGCGTGGCACTCGGGTCGGGCTTGGGTCGGGGGTATGGCAGGGGGCGGGAGTACGGTCGGG
>JANLPB010000024.1:0-8921 GCA_031366885.1 Ilumatobacteraceae bacterium | reverse complement strand
TCGCGGCTCCGCCCCTGGCAACCGTGACGGTGCCCGCCGGCGCATCGCGGTACGTTGCTGTTCCGCCGCTGCGCCTGGCCGATACCCGTCAGACCCCCCCGTTCGGCTTCTCCGACGTCTCGTCGAGCGTGATGCGCGTTGGCATCATCGGCAGAGTGGGTGTGCCGGCCGACGCAACGGCCGCGGTGCTCAATGTCACGATTGCCGGTTCGTCCGCGTGGAGTTTCCTCACCGTCTTTCCCAGCGGAACGGCGGTCCCCGACGCCTCGAACGTGAATGCCGATGGGTCGGGTCGGGTCGTCGCCAACTTGGTGCACGTGAAGATTGGCGCCGGCGGGGCAGTCGACATCTTCCGCAGCGCCCCGATGGGGCTCGTCGTGGACCTCGTTGGCGTCTACGTGCCGGTGACCGCGCCCACAAACGTTGGCCGCTTGGTCACACGCTCTGACGGTGCACTGCGAGTTCTTGACACCCGCGGTGGCGCACCTGTCGGCGCCGGCCAAATCAAATCCGTCGACGTGACGGCGGCCGGTGTTCCCACCAGCGCGTCAGCAGTAGTGGTCAACCTCACCATCGTCGACGCTCATGTGGGCTATTGGTCGGCCATTCCTGACGGCCAAACGTACGCCGCCACCAGCTCGCTCAACGCCGACCGGGAGTTTCAAACGCGAGCCGGGCAGGCAATTGTCAACCTGTCGGGCACCAACCGATTCAACGTCTACACCGAGAAGGGCGGACACCTGCTCGTCGATGTCGCTGGCTACTTCACGGGCAACACCGAGACTGTCTTCAGTACCGACGGTCTGTTCATTCCTTCAGCACCGCTGCGCGTCTTCGACTCCCGTCGATTGAGCTCACTTGCGCCCTGGAGCGACAGCACCTTCGAGTTCTCGACGGGTAACAGCATCAGCGTCGCCGCGGCAGTGTTGAACCTGACGGCCACCGATCCATGGTCCAAAGGGTTCGTCACGGCCTACCCGGCCCGCCTTCCGCTTCCGAATAGTTCGAACCTCAATATCAGTGCGGTGCCCCAGACCATCGCCAACCACGCCATCGTCCGGGTCAGTACGCGCGGGGCCGCCCTGTATACCAAGGGTGGTAGCCACCTCATCGCCGACGTGGCCGGCTGGTACCTGGGCGCGCCCTCTGCGACCACCCAGCCGGTGCCTGTAAACCCTGTGTACCTGCCCAATCCGGCGGTCGCGGTCTCGGTTCCCAAGATTGGCGTGTACGTCGGCATCAAGGCCGGCGGCGGCAGTCTCGACGCGATTGCCAACCAGGGCTACGCGGCAACGTGGAGCGACATCAACTCGGTCGCATCGCCCGGCAACCTGATGCTGTTTGGCCATCGAACCACCGGCTCAGCGCCCTTCCGTTACCTCAACGAGATGTCGCCTGGTGACACGTTCGTCATCATCGGCTCCGATGGTCACTCGTACAACTATGAGGTAGTTGACGTTCGCGTCACGCTGCCTTCGTACTCCGCGATTCAAGAAGTCGCCAAGCCGTTCGGACCGATCACTGCGCAATTGGTTGCGTGTTCGAAACTGAACGGTCTGGCCACCAGCACCCTGT
This sequence comes from Ilumatobacteraceae bacterium, assembly GCA_031366885.1. Taxonomy (GTDB): domain Bacteria; phylum Actinomycetota; class Acidimicrobiia; order Acidimicrobiales; family Ilumatobacteraceae; genus UBA668. The sequence goes on along the minus strand of JANLPB010000024.1, from coordinate 7,346 downwards.
ACCGAATCGTGGTCACAGGACGCCTGAGTAGCATCGACTGACCACCGTGAGGCGGGCCGTCAGAGCGTTAGCTGCGACCCAAAACCATGAGTAGGATCCCGAATGTCACGATGCCGGCGGCCGTGATTCTGCGTCGGTGGTCACCCTCGCCGAGATACCTCCAGCCAATCAAGGCTGCGAGGACAACGCTGGACTCGCGCAGCGCCGTGACGTAGCCCAGCGGCGCGTGTTGCGTTGCGACCAGCACCATCCCGTAGGTGACGGTGGTGGCAATACCGGTGAGTACGGCGGCCCGCCAGCGCACGCGCATGATCGCCGCCATGTCTGCGCGCCGGCCCGTCGCCAGGCCGAACGTCGTGTTGGAGCACGCACCCCCAACCATGGTTGCGAAGATGTAGGCGATGGAGTCGAGTTTGGTGCGGGCGCCTGCCGCATCGAAGACGGAGTAGACGCCGATGGTGAGCGACACTCCCAATGCAATGACGAGGTTTCGGGCACTGGCCCCGACAGCGAGCAGCGAGAGGCCGCTGACGATGACGACGATGCCAGCTACATGCCAGGGTGTCAGCTCATCGGCCAGAAAGAGCACGCCGCCCATAGCCGCCAGCGCTGCGCCCCCTCCGCGAGCAACGGGGTAGCTGACCGAGAAATCACCGACCGTGTACGCCTTCGCGAGCAGCCACGTGTACGGCAAGTGCATCGCACCGCTCAAGGCCGCAAACATGTACGCCCTGCCGGGCATTCCGAAGAGCACGTGGTTGCCGATCGCCAGCGGTAGGCACATCAACCCAGCCGTGAAGAACTGCGCCCACAGCACCATGTAGCGGTCGCCGGTGGCGCGTTTGGCCACGAAGTTCCAGCCTGCGTGGAGCACGGCCGCGCCGAGCGCGAGGACGGTAGCGAGCAACATGCGTGGGCTAGACCACGGCCGCCGCTGCGCGTGGCTTCTTCACCCATTGGCGCCCGAAGAGGTAGATCACCGGCAACGTGAAGAGCAGCGGCCCGACGAATGCAAGCGGCCGGTACAGCCACCACCACAACGTGGGTTCGCGGGCCTCGTTGCGATTGCCCGCCAGTGCGTATCGAACGGCGCGGTGCAGGGCCATGCCGGTGGTGTGGAACAGAAAGAGTGGCATCGAGAACCGGTTGATGGTCTCGTTGAGACGCGCCCAGCTGGCGCGCTGCAGGCGCACCTCGATTCGAGGGCGGATGACCTCGGCGAACCCGGCTTGAAACGCGACGAGCGCCACGATGCATAGCGTCGGCGGTGCCATGTTGGAGGTTTCGCCCGGGACGCCGACCATCGAGCCGGGATACAACCCGCTGGCAACCAAGCCGGCAAGCGCGGCGAGGCCCGCCCACAGGAGCGTCCAGTCAGCGCGTCGTGTGGCCGCCACCAGACGTTCGTAGAAGAAGCCCAACTGATGACACAGCGCCCACACGGCGATCATGTTGACGGTGCCCAGCCATTCGTATCCGTACCGGAACCTCAAGATGTCGACTGCACCGGCCGTCGTCGCGAGGAACACGAGCACGATGGTGTCCCACCGCTCGTGGAGCCACAGGAAGACCGGCAGTAGCGCAATCAGCATGAGGTAGACGCCCATGAACCACAGCGGGCTGACGACCAGTAGCACCGCTTTGCCGATCCACCGCAGGTCGAAGATGGCGCCGAGCGCAATGCCGAACGCGACCCAGACACCGAGCAGCGTGAGCGCGGGTACGGCCAACCCGCGCATGCGACGCAGCACGAACCGGTTGAGATGCTCGCCTCGGGCCTGCGCCCGCCGCCACGCAACGAGGTGCGAGTAGCCGCCCACATAGAAGAACAACGGCATCACCTGCAGCAGCCATGTGACGGCCCACAGGCCAGTGGTGAAGCCGATTGGGTTGGTCGCGTGTGGGCCGTCGTCCTTCCACACGACGATGGTGAACACCCAATGCCATGCGACCACGACCAGCAAACTGAAGGCGCGCATGAAGTCGATGTAGCTGTCGCGTTGTGCCGGTGGCGTCGTCGTCGTGGGTGCCGTGCCCGCTTGTTCGGTCACGAGTTACTCTCGACTCGTGGCGACTGATGCATGGCCCGAGCGTAGGCGTTGGCAGCTCGCCGTCGGGGGAGTGCTGGCGACACTTGCGGTCGCCAACGTGATGTCGAATCGGGTGCTGCCTTCGTCGGCCTACGTGCCGTGGAGTCTCGCCGTCGCGACCGCGATCGTGGTGATCGCGCGTCAGTCCGTGTCGCCACAGCTGATGGGTTTCGCCGAGTGGCGGCGTGGTGCTGCGTGGGGTGGCGTGCTGTTTGCGCTGACCGCGGTCGTGCTGGGCGTTGGCGCGTTCATGCCGGTGTTCAGCGAGATGTACCACGACCGTCGCGTCAGTGGCGGTACCGCCACCTGGATCTATCAGGCCTTCATCCGCATTCCCTTCGGGACGGCCGTGCTGGAGGAGACGGCCTTTCGGGCTGTGCTGCCGGCGTTGTTCGCCGTGCGCTGGGGTGTGCTGCGCGGATGTGTTGCGGCGTCGGTGTGCTTCGGGTTCTGGCATGTGCTGCCGGCTTTGGGTTTGACGGAAGTGAACCCAGCAGCCACGCGCATCTTCGGAACTGGCAGCGCCGGTGTCGTTGCGGCTGTCGTTTTCGCGGTCGCGGGCACGGCACTCGCCGGCCTATGGTGGTGCTGGATCAGGTACCGCGCACGCAGCATTCTGGCGACGATGATCGCTCACGTCGCGTCCAACTCGTTGGCCTACACGATCGCCTGGTTCGTAACCCGCTGAGTAGTCTTCCGGCGATGGATCGGCCAATCGGAATGTTCGACAGCGGTTTCGGTGGGCTCACCGTGGCCCGCGCCGTCATCGATCTGCTGCCCCATGAGCACCTCGTCTACATCGGAGATACGGGCCGTTACCCGTACGGCCCGCGTCCCCAGGCAGAAGTGCGCGAGTACGCCCATCAGATCGCGTGGAGCCTGGTCAAGGAGTACGACGTAAAGGCGATCGTGGTCGCCTGCAACACCGCCTCCGCGGCCGCGCTCGACGAGCTGGAAGCAGAACTTCCCGTGCCGGTGATCGACGTGGTGGCACCGGGAGCGCGAGCGTTGGTGAAGGCCACCCGCAGCGGCAAGGTTGGCGTTATCGGCACCGTCGGAACCATCCGGTCGGGCGCCTACGAGCGCGCCGTTGCAGCCACTGAAGTCGACGTGCAGCTGACTGCCGCGGCATGCCCTGGTCTCGTCGAGTTCGTAGAGCGCGGCCAGACCAGTGGCGAGGAAGTGCAGATCCTGGCCGAGCGTTTGCTGGCACCCGTCGTCGATGCCGGTGTCGACACGTTGCTGCTCGGCTGCACGCACTATCCGTACCTCGAGGCTGTAATCGCAGAAGTGATGGGGCCCGACGTCAGGCTGGTGAGCAGTGCAATCGAGACCGCGCTCGTTGCTCGTGACGAGCTACGCGACGGCGGGCTGCTGCGCTCTGACGATGGCGACCCGGCGCAGCACCGCTTTCTGTCCAGCGGCGACATCTCTTGGTTCGCGGACCTGGGCGGTCGCCTGCTCGGTCCAGAACTCCGCAACGCTGCTCAGTGGCACCACGACTAACCCGTTCACGTCAACGACCCCGCCCACACGAATTCCTACCGAAGAGAGAACACCATGCCCCGCCCCGACGGCCGTGCCGATGACGAACTGCGACCGATTACCTTCGAGCGCGACTACACCGAGATGGCGGCCGGCAGCGTGCTGGTGACATTCGGTAAGACGCGTGTGCTGTGCACCGCCAGCATCGACGAGAGTGTGCCGCGTTGGATGAAGGGCAGCGGCAAGGGCTGGGTCACGGCGGAGTATTCGATGTTGCCCGGTGCCTCGCCGGAGCGCATCGATCGCGAGGCAGCGAAGGGCAAGCAAAGCGGCCGCACCGTCGAGATTCAGCGGTTGATCGGGCGCGCGCTGCGCGCCTCGTGCGACATGAAGTTGCTGGGCGAGCGCCAGGTGATCGTGGATTGCGACGTCCTGCAGGCCGACGGCGGCACCCGCACCGCCAGCATCTGCGGCGGTTACCTGGCGTTGCACGATGCCCTGACCCGGCTGGTGCAGAACAAGGCGATCAAGCAGCACCCGTTGCACTCGTTCGTGTCGGCCATCAGCGTCGGCATCGTCGGTGGCATCCCCGTGCTTGACCTTCCATACGTGGAGGACAGCACGGCAGAGGTCGACATGAACGTGGTCGTGCTCGGGCAGCCCGGTGATGAGCCGAAGTTCGTGGAAGTACAGGGCACCGCCGAAGGCGCCGCGTTCAGTCGCAGTGAACTGGACGTGCTGCTGGGGCTGGCGACGAAGGGTCTGGCGGAGATCATCGACCTGCAGGCGCTGCTAGTGGCCGACGAGCCTTCGCCGCGCGCGTTGGGTCGATGAGCGGCCTCCTCCGACTGGTCAGTGCGACGGCCAACCCGCACAAGGTTGCCGAGATAGCGGGCATCCTTACCGGGTTGGTCGATCTGGTTCCGCGTCCACCCGACATCCCCGAGGTTGTCGAAGATGCGGGCACGTTGGAGGGGAACGCTCGCCTGAAGGCTGCCTCCATCTGCGCGGCCACCGGCCTACCGGCGGTCAGTGACGACACCGGGCTCTTCGTGGTTGCTCTGGGCGGCGAGCCAGGAGTGGAGACCGCGTACTACGCAGGCCCGAATGCGACGTACGCCCAGAACCGGGTGAAGCTGTTGGTCGCGCTGGATGGAGTGTCCGATCGTCGTGCCGCCTTCCGCACGAAGGTGATGGTGGTCTGGCCCGATGGCCGTGAGCTATGCGTGGAGGGTGTGTGCGAGGGAACCATCGCCACCGAGGAGCGCGGCGATCGCGGCTTCGGCTTCGACCCGCTCTTCATTCCGAACGACGGTGACGGTCGCACGTTCAGCCTCATGTCCGACACGGAGAAGAACGAGATCTCGCACCGCGGTCGAGCATTCGTCGCACTCGTCAACGCATTGCGCGAGCAAGCAACCTTCGAGCACGGCTGAGGCTCTGTGTCCGACGTGGAGGGGGCTGCGTCGCACATTGAAGTCGAGTCTGTTGGAGCGCGGCCCACCAGTGACCAAGGCTTCGTCGAGATGCTCGGCGTGGAACTGCCCCGGCTACAGCGGGTGGCACGTCTGCTTGTTGGCTCGGGCGAAGTAGCGGATGACCTAGTTGCCGAAGCCATTGCGCGCACGTTGCCCAAGTGGCGCAGCGGGTCGATCGCCGACCCTTCGGCGTATGTGCGGCGCGTCCTTGTGAACTTGGCGAATCGTCGCTGGCGTCGTCGGCGTCTCGCGCTGCGCAGCGATCACTCTGCCCTCGACTGGATGCCGCCGGCTGCCGATCACCCGTCGGACTCCGCCGAACGCGACAGAACGCTGAGCGCACTCCACCGGCTCCCCGCCCGCCGACGGGCGGTGGTGGTGCTGAGGTACTACGACGACATGCCCGAGGCGGCGATCGCGGCGGCCTTGGGCATCAAATTGGGCACGGTGAAGTCGACGCTCTCTCGCGCGCTGGAGCAACTTCGCGTCGATCTCGAGACTCAGGAGGATTCATGACCGATCGAATGGATGAGCGCCTCCGCTCGCACCTCAGCTCTGTTGACAACGCAGACGTGGCAAGTGCCGAAGCAATCGGCGCCGGTGTCGCTCGCTCGCAGCGCCGCCAAGAACGCACGCGTCGGGTGGCGCTGGGTGGTTCGGTCGCTGCGTTGTTGATCGCCGGCTCGATTGTGGTGTGGAACTCTGGTGAAGGCCCCGAGCGAATCACCAGTGGCGATGGCGGCTCGCCCACGACGGTCGCCGTGGAGACGACACTGGCGCAGGTGGTTCCAATGACCGGTCCGGGTTCGACACCCGTGGTTCCGCAGGTCGGGTGGGCGGCCATTCCGCCGAATCCGCGAGGGGTCGTGAGTGGTGCCACCGTCGTATGGACTGGTTCCGAGGCGGTGTCGGTCGGCGGTGACGTCAACGACGGCGTGGTACCCGGGGTGACCGCTTTCTCGCCGAGTACTGGCCTGTGGCGAGAGATCGCGGCGGACGTGCCACTGCTGGCGCCCATCGTGACCTGGACGGGCGAGTCGGTGCTGGCCGTTGGCTGGACAGCGTCCGGCCGGCCCCGAAGCGTTGCGGCCTCGCTGTCGCTGGACACAGGAGAGTGGACGATCCTCGCCGATGCACTGGCGCCGGACAAGCTGTGGGCGAACGACGCTTGGGCGTGGACGGGTGCCGAGCTGCTGGTGATGTCGGGCGATCAGGGGTTGGGCAGTGCGACCGCGCAAGCCTTCAATCCCGCCACGAATGAGTGGCGCCTGCTGGGCGCGGCACCCCTCGCTCCTCGCTATGACGCAGCCTCTGTGTGGACTGGTACGGAATGGTTGATCTGGGGTGGCGGCGGCGACACGGACATCTACGCCGACGGTGTCGCATACAACCCGGCCACCGACACCTACCGTCCGCTGGCGGAGGCGCCGCTGTCCGCCCGAGCGGTGCGCGGCGTGTGGACCGGCGCCGAGATGGTCCTCCTGGCGGGTACTTCAACCGGCGGAAACGCCGAGTCTGACGGCGCGGCGTACAACCCGCAGACCGACACGTGGCGCAGCACCAAGCCCGGCTTTGGTCACCCAGGGTTCGTGCCTGTGTGGACGGGCTCGCTGATCATCCAGTTCGCCAAGGGTGGTGCTGTTTGGTACAACCCGGTCATGAATGAATGGGGCAGCGGCGACATGACGTTCGGTGAGGTCCCTCACTACGATCAGTCGCCGGTGTGGACTGGTTCGCAGGTCGTCCTGCTCGGCAGCTACGTCAGCACGACTGGCGGCGCCACCTTCACGCCGCCGAGCTGACCCGCTACCAGCCGCGCAGGTCGATCGACCACTGGTCGACGACTTCATGACCGCTCACTACCCAGGCCTTTTCGTGCATCGCCATTGTTGGGTCGATGTGGGCGGGGACGACGCGGACGCGGTCTCCGACTGACGCAACGCCTGCGTGTGGGACGAAGGTGACGTGCTCGTCGCTGAGGAACCATACGTCGGCGCCTTGGCCTTCGAAGGTCTGCACCGAGGGGTTGCCGTGGTCCATGCCCATCGACTTCAACCCGACATCGGCGACGGCGAACTTCGCGTTCGCCGAGATCACGGTGCCGATCACGAAACACGCCTGCACGAATGCGTTGCCGGTGCCGCCGTAGTGCGTGTCCATCAGTGCGTAACTGCCGGCCTGCACTTCGGTAACCCGGTCGTGGAGTCGGTAGGTGCCGGTGCCGCCGGCGCTGATGATCTCGCCACCGACATCGGCGTGCGCGCCGAACAGTCGGTCCACGGCGTGAGCGACC
>JANLPB010000379.1:0-3975 GCA_031366885.1 Ilumatobacteraceae bacterium | reverse complement strand
GTCGCCATCACCGAGCCGACCGTCCACTGGCCAATGCCGGGGAGGTGCCCCAACAGAGCCGCCACCTCGGAGAGCGGCAACGCCACCCAGGAGTGCAGTTGGTGAGCATGACTGGCGGCGACGCGCAGAGCATTCGCCCTTTTTGACTCGATACCCAGCGGATGAAACCACCACGCCGGCCGGGCGGCCAGTTCGTCGGCAATGGGAGGCAGCCGCAGGGTGGGGTGTGGGCCGGGTGCCGGATGCCCCATCCGTCGTACGAGCTGGTGCCATTGCCGGATGGCCTCCCCGGCGGTGATCCGCTGGCCGAGGATCACAGGTAACAGCTCGTGGTACAGCATGTGGCTGGCGCCGAACGCCACGGGTGGGGTCAGGCGCTGCGCCGTCAGCAATTGTGGGTGACCGGTCTCGAACGTGTGGCCGGCGTCGAAGGCGCCCGTGATCGCTGGCACCTGTGCCACCAACCAGTCAGCCCCCGCCCCGAAAGCGCGATACTGCAGCTGCCCGGCGCGCCAATCGAGATGGAGGGTGCCGGCCCCGTCCGGTGTGTACGTGGCCCGCCAGAACTGGCCGTGGCCGAGCTGCGTGGTGGGATCGGCGCTCCCGAACCGATAGTGCGTCAGCACTCGACGCAGCGGATCGTTTCGGGTGGGGGCAAACGATGCGCTGGGCACTCGGTGAGCGTAACTCGTCGGTGTGACACGGAATCGGACAGCATGGGCAATGGCCATTATCGAACGCACGTCACCCGCCGACGGCGTGGTGCTGCTCACGCTCAATCGTCCTTCGTCGTTGAACTCGATGACCGCCGAGCTGGTGCAGTCGCTGCACGATCACCTCCGCGACATCGCGGTCGACCCGCATGCTCGAGTGGTCATTCTCACTGGCGCTGGGCGCGGCTTCTGTGCCGGGCTCGATCTGCGCGGGTACGGCAGTGCGCCGCACACCGAACACCTCGGTCGTACTCAGGCCGGGTTCGCGGTGCAGAAGCACATTGCGTCGCTCATCCCTGCGCTTCGGTCGCTGCCGCAGCCGGTGATTGCGGCCGTGAACGGCCCCGCCGCAGGGGGAGGATTCGCGCTGGTACTCGGGTCCGACATCCGGCTCTCGGGCCGCTCGGCCAAATACAACGCCGCCTTCATCCGCATTGGCCTGTCTGCCTGCGATATCGGAACGAGCTGGTTGTTGCCGCGCCTTGTCGGGGTTGCGCGGGCACAGGAGTTGATGCTCACCGGCCGCGTCTTCGATGCCGAGGAGGCATATCGAATCGGATTGGTTGTCGATCTTGTCGACGACGACACGCTGATGGACGCAGCGCTGGCGAAAGCTGCCGAGATCATGCGCAATAGCCCCTTCGGCGTCGCCCTCACCAAGGAGGGAATGTGGGGCGCGTTGGAGATTCCGGCATTGCAGAACGCCATCGACATCGAGAACCGCCAGCAGATCATGGCCAGCGCGACTGCCGATCATCATGAAGCGTTGGCAGCCTTCGTCGAGCGACGCGCGCCGCTTTACACCAACGGCTGACCTACCGGTTTGTATTACTCCAGCGGTTGAACTATTGCCGAGCAACAGCGACGGGTGCATCGCCGCCGATGAGCGGGTGATGGCAGGCCACGAAATGGCCCTCGCCAACCTCACGTAACTGCGGTTCCTCAGTTTTGCAGCGGATGTCGGCGGCCGCACAACGTGGGTTGAATCGGCAGCCGGGAGGTGGCATCACCGGAGATGGCGGCTCGCCCTGAATCGCCACCTGGCTCACCGCAATATCCGGGTTCGGAACCGGGATCGAGTCGATGAGCACCTTGGTGTAGTGATGCGCGGGGGAGTCGTACAGCGAGTTGGACGGTGCAACCTCGCAGATCTTGCCGAGATACATGACCTGAATGCGATCGCTGATGTTCTTCACGACTGCCAGGTCGTGAGCGATGAAGACCAGCGTGAGCCCATGCTTCGCCTTGAGATCCTCGAGAAGGTTCAGCACTTGGGCCTGGACGCTGACGTCAAGAGCGCTGACTGGCTCGTCGCAGATGATCAACGTCGGGTCGAGCACCAATGACCGCGCGATGGAGATTCGCTGACACTGTCCGCCGGAAAACTGATGAGCTTGGCTTTCGGCGGCGCGCTGGGGGTCGATGCCGACCTCTTCCAACAAGGCGTCGACCTTCGCCAGTTGCTCGGCGTTCGAGCCCCGCTTCCAGATTGCGAGAGGCTCGCGCACGATGTCGCGGACCTTGCGGCGAGGGTTCAGCGACGAGATCGGGTCCTGAAAGATCATCTGCATGCGCGTGCGTGCGGCGCGCATTTCAGCTGGAGGCAGCGACGTCAGCTCCGCGCCTTCGAACGTGACCGAACCGCTGGTCGGTTTCGGCAGCATCATCAGTGCCTTACCGGTGGTGCTCTTGCCGCAGCCACTTTCACCGACGACGCCGAGCGTTTCGCCGCGGAGCACATCGAAGCTGATGCCACTGACTGCGTGCACGACGAGGCCGGTTCGACCGACGGGGAACTCCATCACCAGGTCTTCGACGCGCAGGAGAATGTCGCCTTCGGTGCGCAGGTGTGCTTTTCCAGTACCCGCCATCAGTGCGCCCCTACCCTCTCGGCCTGCAGTTGCGCGGTGCGCTCGCGGTGAACCGGCGACCCCACCGGGTACCAGCAGGCATACACGTGCTCGGGATGTTCTGCGGTCATCAACGGTGGCTCTTCCTCGCGGCAGCGGTCTTGGACGAACGAGCAGCGCGGGGAGAAGCGGCAGCCACGCGGCGGGTTGACGAGGTCCGGCGGCCGACCCGGAATCACGTGCAGCCGCGTGTGGCTGGGGTCGTCGATCTTGGGAATGCTTTCCAGCAGGGCCTCTGTGTAGGGCATCTTCATGTTGGCGAAGAGCACCCGCGTGGGGGCTTTCTCGACCAGCTTGCCGCCGTACATCACGGCAATCTCGTCGGTGTGACCCGCCACCACACCGAGGTCGTGGGTGACCAGGATGACCGACATGTTGCGGTCGCGACGCTGCTCACCGATCAGCTCCAGAATCTGCGCCTGCACCGTCACGTCGAGCGCCGTCGTGGGCTCGTCAGCGAAGAGCAGCGTAGGACCACAACTCATTGCCAGTGCGATCATGATGCGCTGGCGCATTCCACCGCTGAGCTCGAACGCGTACTGGTCGAGGCGCTTCTCGGCTTCCGGGATTCGTACGTCCTGCAAGAGCTTGAGTGCGGTCGCACGGGCGTCGTCGTTGCTCATGTTGAGGTGAATCTTGAGACCCTCGGTGAGCTGCTTTCCGACGCGCATCACCGGGTTGAGCGAGGTCATCGGGTCTTGGAAGATCATCGACATCTCCCTACCCCAGATCTTGCGCCGCTCCTTGAGTCCGAGATCGATGATCTCGTTGCCCTCGAACAACACCGAGCCTGAGCGCTCGGTGTTGCGCTTTGGAAGCAGACCCATGATGGACCGTGAGAGCACCGTCTTGCCGGACCCGGACTCGCCAACGATACCCAACGACTTGCCACGGTCCAGCGTGAAGCTGACGCCGTCGACAGACTTGACCAGGCCGCGTTCGGTCCGGAACGCGGTGCGTAGATCTTTGACGCTGAGGAGCGGCCCGTCGACCTGACGCGAGGACGCCTGTGGTTGCCGGCTCATCCCAACGCCTCTCGCGTGTTGAAACGCTGGGCGAACACGTCGCCGAGCAGGTTGATGGAGAGCACGGTGAGGAACATCACCAGAGCAGGCATCAGTGCGATCCACCACGCGCCGTTGCGCAGCGGCTCGGAGCCGGCGGCGATCATCGAACCCCAGGTGGGCACAGGAGCCTCGACGGAGAGGCCGAGGAACGCCAGCGCACCTTCGGCGACGATCAGCAACGCAAGGCCGGTGAGAGCGAACGAGATCAGTGTCGGCACGATGTTGGGCAGAATTTCCTTGAACAGGATTCGGCTGCCCTTCGCCCCCAGGCTGCGCGCAGCGACC
>JANLPB010000372.1:0-21573 GCA_031366885.1 Ilumatobacteraceae bacterium | reverse complement strand
GGCATGCTGCGCCTGCGCCAGCGGGTCTCCGACGAGCTGACCACCACGTTCGCCAGCCACTACACCGACGAGGTCTCGCTGGTCGGCGCCCTCGACATCGAGGCAATGCAGACCTACGCCAAGCAGGCCACGGGTCAAAAGTTCTTGATCCGCCCGACCGCTGACTAGACCTCGGCGAGGGTCACCACATTCAACGCGCCGCGCTGCACGACGGCGGTTACTTCTCGTCGCGTCCCGTTGCGCCACACAGCCGCAGCGGGCGCGGCCTCGAGATTGGCGAGCCATTGCGAGTTACCTCGGACGGTACTGACCGTCACGTTTTCACCGGCGCGGAAGGCGACGACCGGCACCGAACGGGTGACGCCGCTCTTACGGCCCGTCGTCTCCACGACAACAAGACCCAAGCCCACCGGCAGCGGCGCACCAAACCCTGCGCGAACCGCTGGAAGCACGACGGAGTTGAGTGCACGGAAAGCTGACTGGGCGAAACCACAAGGCATGTGTGCTGCAACCGCCACAACGCCGCACTTGTTCCCTAGCGTGCTCGTCATGAGCAGACTCGACGACATCGGCGAACGCGACGGGTGGCGCTGCTGGCTGTGCGACGAGCCGGTTGACCCGAAGATGTCGGTGAACGACGCGCGCGGGCCCAGCCTGGACAGCCGGATCACCAAGGCCAAGAGCAAGGGCATGGCCCCCGGCAGCACCGACCGCCTGGCTCATCGAGGGTGCAACACCAAGAAGGGCGCCATCGCCGCGGTCGTTGCCTGGCCCAGCCATCTGTTCGTCGGCGATCCCGCACCGATTATCACCGCTGTCGATCGGCTGCAGCGCAAGGGTGGACGCGAGATCATGGCCCGCTGCACCACTTTGGCCGATGCGCAGGACGCTGCCACCTGGCTCGCTGCCCGCGTCGGCCGACTGGCCCCAGATCTCGGCGCCACCGCAGACGTGCAAGCTGGTGGCGGTCAGTTCCTGCTGGTATTGCGCACGGGCGCGTAGCGCCCGCCGATCATCTGGCTGTAGGGCCATGCGGCGCGGGGCGGTCTCACGAGAGCCACCGACTTGACCGAGGTGTGATCGACGGGCTGCTTTCAGTATTCACCCGCGCACGCCTCAGGTCCAGCCAAAGTTTGGTCAAGCCTGATGCAGTTCGGGAACGAGGCGTGCCCACTCGTCGAACGATGCACGCAACGCCGAACGCGTTGGTTCGTCGACGAAGGCGACCGCGAGTGCGTGCAGGTTGCAGCGCCACAGCTCAGGCAGGGTGAGCCCAAGCTCACCGATGCACGATGACCACTCCTCCGAGAGCGTGATGTCGCTGATGGTCGTGTCGTCGGTGTTGATGGTGACCGCCACACCGGCACGCAGAAGTGACACCAGCGGATGGTCGGCGAAGTTCGCGACTGTGCCCGCCTGCACGTTGCTGGTCGGGCACAGGTCGAGCGTGACACCGCGAGCGATCAGTTCCTGAATCAGCGCAGGGTTGGTGGCCACGCACGCACCATGCGCAATGCGATCGGGTCGCAGCTCCAACGCCCGCCACACCAGCCCTCCATCGTCGATCAATTCGCCCGAGTGCACCGTGATACCCAAGCCTCCCTCGCGAGCGACCTCGAACGCGGCAGCGTGCAGTGTCGGGTCAGGGTGCGCGGCTTCGAAGCCGGCCAGATCGAAGCCGGATACGCCGACGCCGCTGTGCCGCACGGCCGCGCGGGCAACTTCCACGTTGTGGGACGGATCCGCCGATCGCATCGCGACCACGGTCAACCGGACTACCACCCCAAGCCGATCGGCTGCGGCCGCTGCCGCCGCAGCGACCGTGTCGATCACCTCGTCGAGCGACAGTCCGCCATCGGTGTGCACCGCCGGCGCCCACTTCACTTCCATGTACCGCACGTTGTCGGCGGCCTTGTCTTCCACCAGCTCTCGAGTGATGCGGGTCAGCCCCTCCGCCGTCTGCATCAGCTGCAGCGGCAGCACAAACGACTTCAACAATTCGGCCTGCGAGCCAGGGTGAGCCCCCGCCACCAACGCATCGAACATGCCGTCCCACGTGCGCGGCGCATCGATTTCGAACCGCGCCGCCAACTCCAGCGCAGTGCGTGGCCGCAGGCAACCGTCCAGGTGGAGATGCAACTCAGCCTTCGGCATCGCTTGCACCAGCCGGCGCACCGAACTCCTCACACCGCTCATGCGGCCAACCTAGTAAATGCCTGATCCGCTGGACTCGCTCGTACGGTGGTGCACGTGACGCCGACTCAGCCCGCTTCTCTCTCGGTCCTCGATCTGACAGTGGTCAATGACGGCCAGTCCAGCGGCGAGGCGTTGCAGACAACCGCGGCACTCGCTCGCGCCGCAGACCGGCTGGGGTACACACGGTTCTGGGTGGCTGAACATCACAACATGCCAAGCGTCGCGTGCACCTCGCCGACGGTGCTGATGGCTCACCTCGCCGCGGTCACCGAGCGCATCCACGTCGGTTCCGGCGGCGTCATGTTGCCCAACCACGCGCCGCTGGTGGTGGCTGAACAGTTCGCGCTGTTAGAGAGCCTGCACCCGGGCCGCATCGACGTCGGCGTCGGCCGCGCACCAGGCACCGACCAGCGCACGGCAGCGGCCCTTCGACGCTCCACCGATCTGTTGGGCGCCGACAACTTCCCGCGCGACTTCATCGACCTGATGGGCCTGTTGGGCGATCCGCGAACCGATACCGGACTGTGGGACCAGTTCAAGGCCACCCCCGCTGCAACCACTTCACCGGGAATTTTCCTACTCGGCAGTAGCGACTACAGCGCTCGCTTCGCAGCCCAGCTCGGCTTGCCATTTGCCTTCGCACACCACTTCGACATGGGTGGCACACTGCACGCCGCCGAGCTCTACCAGTCGCTGTTCCAACCGTCGCATGTGCTCGACCAGCCCTACCTCATCGTCACCGCCAACGTGCTGGTGGCCGATACCCGCGAGGAGGCGGATTGGCATTCCGCACCGGGGCGCCTGACGGCCCTGGGTCGTCGCACCGGGCGTTTCATCCGGCTGCCGTCTCCACACGATGCGTCGGTGCACCCCGACATGGCCGAGGCGAACCGTCTGCCGACCAGCCGCATCGTCGGCGCCCCCGACACGGCGATACCCGACCTGCAGAACCTCGTCGCCCGCACCGGCGCCAACGAACTGATGGTGACGTCGGTGGCCTACGACCTGACCGCTCGGGTCCGCAGCATCGAACTGCTCGCCGAACATTGGCCTATCGCTGCCGCCTGACTAGAGCTTGGTGAACTTGCGCGTTGACAACGTGGAAAAGACCACCAGGATGAAGGCCGACCAAGCCAGCGCCCGCACCACGAACCATGTCGTGCTGTGGCCCAGCAACGCCTCGGTGTCGCCACCCAGTACCAGTGCTCGAACGGACCCGACCATCGCGGTCACCGGCTGGTTTTCGGCGAACGGCTGCAACCAGCCGGGCATCGATTCGACTGGCACGTAGGCGCTGCTGACAAAGATCAGCGGGAACACCGAAAAGCCGATGCCCTGGGCTGCCTGGGCTGAACCCGAGATCAGCCCGAGGAAGATCTGCAGCCAGCTGAAGGCGGCCGCAAACACGATGCACAGGGCGAGGCCGGCAAGAGCACCCACCAGGCCGCCGTGGATGCGGAAGCCGACGATGAACCCGACCACCAGCGTGACGAACGTGCCCCATGTGATGAGCGCTGTATCGGCCATCGACCGGCCGAGCAGGACTGCTGCGCGCGGCACCGGCAGCGAACGCATGCGGTCGAACATGCCGGTCTCGGAGTCCTCGGCGACGCCGACCGCGCCGGTGGAGAACAGGCCACTTACCGCCGCAAGCGCCGGAATCAGGAAATCGACATACGCCACCGGGCCCGTTTGAATCGCGCCGCCGAACACGAAGCGGAAGATCAACAAGAACATCACTGACGTGACCGCGTTGACGACGAGCAGCTGTGGGGTACGGACGAACTGGCGCACCGTGCGCCCCGCGTAGGTGGTGGCCGTGGCCCACACCGTGGGCGGCTGTGCGGGGGGAGTGATGCTGGCAAGCATTCCTGCATTGCGGCTCATTCGGGGGCTCCGGTTCCGGTGAGTGAGAGAAATACTTCGTCAAGAGTGGGGCGACGCAGACCGATGTCGTCGAGGCCGATACCGCGCTCGGAGATGAGGCGCACTGCCGACGCGAGCGACTCCGTGCCGGAGGCGACGGGCACAGCGACGCGGCGAGCCGGCTCGTCGAGATGAGGTGCTTCGGTACCCAGCGGGGCCAGGATTTCGGCTACGGCGCCGAGATCGGCACCGTGCTGCACGCGTACCTCGACCACGTCGAGACCCGCCTGCGACTTCAGCTCGGTCGGCGTGCCAGTGGCGATGGCGCGGCCATGATCGATGATCACAATATGGTCGGCCAGCTGGTCGGCTTCCTCCAGGTACTGCGTCGTGAGCAGTACGTCGGTGCCACCGGCGACGAGCGAGCGGATGGATTCCCAGAGCTCAATGCGCGTACGCGGGTCGAGGCCGGTGGTGGGCTCGTCGAGCAGCAAGATGCGCGGCGAGCCGACCAAGCTGGCCCCAAGGTCGAGGCGACGACGCATGCCACCGCTGTAGCCCTTCACGGCCCGATCAGCGTCTTCTTCGAGGTGAATCTCCGCCAGCACCGCTTCCGCAGCCGCCTTCGCCGCGGGCACGGTGTGACCGAACAGGCGAGCGATCATCACCAGGTTCTCACGACCGGTGAGCGCAGGCTCCACTGCTGCGGTTTGGCCGGCAAGACCGATGACACGTCGAACCTGCTCGGGGTGCGCGATGGCATCGATGCCAGCGACGCGCAACGTGCCCGAGTCGGGCTTCAGCAGCGTCGCCACCGCCTTCACAAACGTCGTCTTCCCCGCGCCGTTGGGCCCGAGAATTGCGGTGACCTGGCCAGCGGGGGCGACGAGATCGAGCCCGGCCAGCGCATGCACGAGGCCCTTCTTTTCCGACCCGTAGCGTTTGGTGAGACCGTGGGCCTCGATGGTGGGGGCGGCATTCGCGGCCGCACTGGAGCTCATGGCGCCATTCTGCCGGGCAAGCCGGTCAACTCCTGGCCACGTTGTGGGATTCAGGTCAGGACTTTCCTGCCTGTGGCGACGCGGGGCCGAATGGGCAATGATGGGGCACGACTCGGCGGATGCAGGAGACATTTCATGAAGCAGCTCACGGGACTCGATGCGAGTTTTCTCTACATGGAGACCGAGACCACGTTCGGTCACGTCTGCGGTCTCGCCATTTATGAACGACCGACACCCGAGTTCGACCCCTACCAGGTGGTCTACGAACGGTTCGGCGCGCTGGTCGGCCGGGCCGAGCCGATGCGCCGCAAGTTGGTGGAAGTGCCGTTCTCGCTCGACCACCCGTGGTGGATCGACGACGCCGACTTCGACCTCGAGTACCACGTTCGTCACATCGGCCTGGCGCCGCCGGGCGGTGCCGACCAGCTGACCGAGCAGGTGTCGCGCATTGTTGGCCGCAAGATGGACCGCACCCGCCCACTGTGGGAGGTGTACGTCATCGAAGGTCTCGGCGACGGGCGATGGGCTTTGCTGACCAAGCTGCATCACGCCACCATCGACGGCGCGGCAGGCGTGATCTTGCTGAACATGCTCACCGACACGGATCCCAATTCTCCTGCCCCCGAGGCGGTCGAATGGAAGGGCGAGCAGCCGCCCAGCCAAAGCGAGCTGTTGCAGCACACGCTGCACAACCTGGTCACCAACCCGGTGAAGGGTGTCCGCATGCAGCTGAAGTTGGTTCGCAACCTGGCTGAGACTCTTGGCGTCAACAGCGTCAGTCGCGCTGCCAGCACCGCTCGCGATGCAATCAAGAACATGGTCGGCGCCAGCAGCAACGCGGTGCCCGAGAACGAGCGACTGATCACGCTTCCACTCACGCCGGCCCCGGCCACCCCGTGGAACAAACCGATCACCGCACACCGCCGCTTCGCCATGCGTGGCACCTCGTTGGAGAACCTCAAGGCTCTCAAGAACGCCACCGGTGGCACGCTCAACGACGTCGTCATGGCCATCTGCGCAGGTGCGCTCCGCGAGTACCTCATCAAGCACGACGCGCTGCCTGAAAAGCCGCTGCGTGCGATGGTCCCCGTCAGCATCCGCACCGGCGACGAGACCGACGTGTGGACCAACCGGGTGTCCAGCATCATCGCCGACCTGCCCACCAACTGCGCCGATCCGTTGGAGCGTGTCGCCCTGTGTCGCGATGCGATGGCCGCCGCGAAACGTCAGCTGGAATTGGTGCCGGCGGAGACACTGATCGACGTCACGCAAACCTCGTCGCCGCTCGTCGCCGTTGCTGCGCTGCGGCTGATGTCGCGCATGTCCAACCGAATGATCATGCCAGCCAACTTGACCATCTCGAACGTGCCCTGCCCGCGCCAACCGCTCTACTTCGCAGGTGCCAAGCTCGACGCGTACGTGCCGGTCTCGATCGTCACCGACGGCATGGGCCTGAACATCACGGTGCACAGCTACCTCGACCGTATGGACTTCGGCATCATCGCCGCCCGCGAGTTGGTGCCCGACGTGTGGGACATGGCCGACATGCACATCGCCGAGATAGGCCGACTGTTCGAGGCCACTGGAGCGGAGTGGGCAGTGCCCCAAGAGGCACCGCCGATGCGCCGCGGCAGCACCCACGTCAAGCCCGTCCCGCGCCGCCGCCCCGCACCAGCTGCCGCCGCTGCGAAGCCCGCCAAAAAGGCACCCGCCAAGAAGAAAGCAGCGCCCGCGAAGAAGGCGTCGGCGGCGAAGAAGTCACCAACCAAAAAGGCAAAGTGACCGCGGCAGCATGATCACGGACCTGTCTGCGACGACATTGTCGGAAGCGATACATGCCCGCGAGGTGTCGTGCCGCGAGGTGATGGACGCCTACCTCGATCGCATTGACGAGCAGAACCCGGCGGTCAATGCCATCGTCAGTCGGCGCGACCGCCACGGATTGCTGGACGAAGCCGACGTGTGCGACATGGAGTTGGTGCACGACCTCTCGCGCGGCTGGATGCATGGAATGCCACAGGCGATCAAAGACCTCGCCGAGACGAAAGGCATCCGCACCACGAGCGGCTCACGACTGCTCGCCGATTTCGTCCCCGACCACGACTGCCTCATGGTGGCTCGCATGAAGGCCGCCGGTTGCATCGTGATCGGCAAGACCAACGTCCCCGAGTTCGGCAAGGGTTCGCACTCGTTCAACGATGTGTTCGGCACCACCCGCAACCCCTTCGATCTCAATCGCTCGGCCGGCGGCAGCAGCGGTGGCGCCGCCGTTGCTCTGGCAACCCACATGCTGCCGGTGGCCGACGGCAGCGACTACATGGGTTCGCTGCGCAACCCCGCCGGGTGGAACAACATCTTCGGCTTCCGCCCCAGCCAGGGGCGGGTGCCCGCGTGGCCGGCGAGCGATGCATTCATCTCGCAGATGGGAATCGAAGGCCCGATGGGTCGAACGGTGCTCGATGTGGCGATGCTGTTGGGCACGCAGGCCGGTTTCGATGCGCGCTCACCTCTCTCGCTCCCGGGAACGATCGATGAGTTCAGCAACGTCACCAGCGCACGCCGGGCGCTCGACTGCGACCCAGCAGGAATCCGCATCGGCTGGCTGGGCGATCTCGACGGCCGGCTGGCGATGGAGGACGGCATCCTCGACCTGTGCACGCAGGGGCTACGCACGCTGGCCGGACTGGGCTGCACGGTCGAGCCGACAACGATTCGCGCAGACCTCGACGCGGTGTGGGATGCCTGGCTGGTGCTTCGTCATCTCTCGGTCACCACCGGGCTGGCGCCGCTCATCACCGAGCCGGGCACGCGCGACCTGGTGAAGCCGGAGGTGCTGTGGGAGATCGATCACGGTCTCACACTCACTGCCACCGACGTCTCGCGGGCATCGATCACGCGCACCACGTTCCACACGGCGATGGTCTCGCTCTTCGACAAATTCGACGTGCTGGCCATTCCGACTGCTCAGGTGTGGCCCTTCCCCGCACACGAACGTTGGCCACAGCACATCGGCAACCGCGAGATGGACACCTATCACCGCTGGATGGAGTGCACCCTGTACGCCACCTTCGCAGGGTTACCGGCAATCAGTGTTCCTGTCGGGTTCGACGAACGCGGATTGCCGATGGGCATGCAGTTGATCGGCCGGCCTCGCGCCGACGTCGACGTTCTGCGCCTGGCCGCCGCCTACGAAACCACGGTGCCATTCACCGGCATCCGCGTCTGAGGTGAACATCGAGAGCCGCCTGATGGTCATGGACGACCTGGACCGGGCGAGCGAGGTATTGGGCCTTGCGTTCGCTGACTATGCGTGGACGAGATGGGTGGTGGACGGCCGGGACCACGTTGCTCGCATCACTCAGTTGGATCGGCTGTTCTTGCAGCACTTCGGACTTCCAGGTACGCAGACCTGGGTGACAACCGTCGACGGCGTCGTGGAATCCGTGGCCGCATGGATCGACACCGCGGTCGCGCTGCCGACACCACCACACGACATCGCGGCACGGTTCGCCGCACTCGAGGGTGACCGCCACGACGCATCGAGCGCGGCCGACAAGGAGTACCAGGGCTGGCGGCCCGTTGAACGGCACCTGTACCTGGGCACGATGGGCACCGAACCGTCGCGGCAACGGATGGGACTGGGTTCGCGAACACTGCAGGGTGGTATCGAGTTGGCCGATCACGATCGGCTCAGTGCGTGCCTGGAAACCTCGTCGCAGACCAACGTCGACTTCTACGCCACCCTCGGCTTCGAGGTCGTGCGCCACTGGCGGATCGCTGCCGGCACCGGCCCGGACCTGTGGCTCATGCGACGAGAGCCTCGATAGCGGCAACGTGGTCGGCGGCCGTCGGCATCGCCGCGATCTCGGCGGCAACAGCCTGCGCGGCGGCCCGCAACTCGGGCTCGCCCAACGCACGCGCGAGCGCTGCCGAGAGCGTTGACGCGTCTCGCCGGTCGATCTCGCATACGACGCCCGCCCCGCAGCGCGCGACGGCGTCGGCGTTCTCCCACTGGTCGGCGGCAAGTGGGTAGAGCACTTGCGGCACACCGTGCGCGGCCGCCCCGAGCACGGTGCCCGCTCCCCCGTGCGATGCCACGACTGATGCACGCGTCTGCACCCACGCCTGCGGCACGAACTGCTCGGCGTGGATGTTCGCCGGCAGCGCACCGAAACTCTCCGCGGCGATGACCCCCGTCGTGGCGACCGCGTCCACGTCCATGGCTCCGATGGCCTCGAACATTGCGGCCCAGGGTGCATCCTGTGCAATCGCTTCCGTGCCGGCGGTGAGGTACACGAGCGGCCGTTCCGTACCCAGCTGCAACAGCCAGTCGGGCACCTCAGTCGCGGTCGACGGCGCAGGGCCGGGCTGGACCAACAGCGTCGGCGCGTAGGGCGGCGGCGCACCGAACGACGGCGGGAACGGGTGGAGGTAGAGCCCGCCGAACATCTGGGACAGATCAGCGCCGGTGACACCCTCCGCACGCCATACCCCGTCCATACTGCGGCGCGCGCGGGTGAGGGTCGAGTCGTCCAGCGCCCCACTGAAGGCGACGGTGACATGCGGGATGTCGCGGCCTACAGCCATCGGCGCCGCGGCGAGCTCGGCCATTTCGTGGATCACGACATTCGGCTGAAAGGACTGGAACACCGGGGTCAGGTCTTCACGCATCCGCGGTGCGGCGGCGTCAGCAAAGAAGCCTGCGAAGAATCGCTGGCGGCGTTGGCGAGGGTCGAGCGCCATGATCTCCGCGAGCTGAGGCGCAAGGGCGGCGCGCCGATCACCGACACCCATTCCCGCCGCGACGGCATCGAAGCCCATCGCTCGCACGCGGTCGCCGGCCTCCTCAGCTATAGCCCACAGAACCTGATGGCCGGCCGATCGCAGCGCTGCAGCGATGGGGGCGAGCGGGCCAACATGCCC
The DNA here is from genome assembly GCA_031366885.1 of Ilumatobacteraceae bacterium. Taxonomy (GTDB): domain Bacteria; phylum Actinomycetota; class Acidimicrobiia; order Acidimicrobiales; family Ilumatobacteraceae; genus UBA668. Next base: position 11,587 of record JANLPB010000372.1, on the reverse strand, counting down.
AGAGCCAGGCGTGGAGGTGATGAGCACGTGCAGTAGGCGACGGGTGGGCACGACCATCGCGCACCATACCCTCGTTCGTGCAAGAGTGCAGGAACTTCATGGAACCGTTTGACCCTCAGCCCGAGCCCGACGTGGCCGACCCACCGGTGCAACCGAAGCTGCCTCGCCGCATTTCGATTCTGACCGGTCCGCCGGCTCCCTCTGCGTCGCCGCCGGCGCCCGGGCAGTGGCTACACGACCAGCCGTACGGCGCCAGCGCCAATGCCCGGTATGCGGTAGCAGGCGCTTCGCGTGGCCGTCGATGGAGACGCTTGCTCCTACCGATCGTGGTGATCGCGCTGGTGGCGGGGGGTACCGCCGTGGTGTTTCGCGACAGACTTTTCAACCGGGACAGCGCACCGACGTACCCCGACGTATGGGAACCGCGAGTGGCCGACATCGCTCAGTTCGTGCAGGACGAACGCGACCTGCAGTGGGAGCACCCTGTGTTTGTCGACTTCCTCACCGAGGCGGATTTCATCGCCCTTTTCGAGCAGCCGACGACGATGAGCGACGAGGAGGCGGCGACCGCACGGGCGTATTCGCAGCTCTACGACGCGTTCGGGCTGGCCGCGAACTACGACGTCACGCAGGGGGCGGCCACCCTCTCCGCAGTCACCACGCTCGGCTTCTACTCGGTGGAGAACGCTCGTGTCTACGTGCGGGGTGACCAGCTCACTCCGGCAGTGCGCGTGGTGCTGGCTCACGAGCTGACGCATGCCCTGCAGGCGCAACACTTCGACCTGGCCACGGGCGGTCCGAACGACCTGGAGCTGAGATCGGTCGTGGAGGCCGACGCGTTGCGCGTGGAAGACGCGTACCGGGGCGTGATGTCACCCGCCGACCTGGCCGACGCCGACGAAGGGAACCGCGTGGCGCCCGACGCCGAGGAGAACCTCAGCGATGTCCCGTGGGCCGTCGTTGAACAGCGCGCTGCGCCATACGTATTGGGGCCGATGCTGGTGGGCGACGTCTTCGCCGCCAGCGGAAACGCCGGCGTCGATCGGCTCATCATTTCTCCGCCCACCGAGGAGGTGCTGCTCAACCCCTGGGCGTACAGCGACGTCGCGCAGGAGGACGTGCCAGTCACCGTCGAAGCGCCTGTGGGCACGAGGGTGCTCGACAAGCCCCAACCGCTGTCGCAGCTGGACATGCTGATGATGCTCGACGCGTGGCTGCCATGGTCCCAGGCCCGGGGCGCGTTGAAGGGATGGGCCGGCAGCGGGTACACCAGTTACCAGCGCGCCGACGCCGTGTGTTTCACCGCCACGGTCACATTCGACGATTCGGCTGACCAGTTCGCCGCGGCGGTGGCAGCCTGGGCGAAGGCGGCGGGCTCAGCCGCGACGCCAATCACTGTCGTGAACGACGTGACCTTCGAGGCCTGTTCGCGAGGTCCGGGCGCGGCTGCGCCGCCAACACCGGTGGTCACTCCGCTGCAAGCGTGGACGCTCGAGCACGACGCAATCCGGTCCGCGGGTGCCACACCGTCGGAGGTGCAGATACGGAACAACCAATGCTTCGTTGCCACCATGGTCGACGACCCGTTGCTGGCCCCGTTGCTCTTCCTCGATACCCGTACGGTCGACGAGCAATCGGTGTTCATTTTTGAAACGACAATCGCTGCGAATGCGTGCAGCGTGCCGCCGCCAACCTTCTGACATCGTGCTCGAGCGCAACCCGTCATTGGCCCCGTAGCCGGTCGATGCGCCGGCGATCACGTTTGGTTGGGCGGCCGCTACCCCGTTCCCGTTCGAAGACCGGGCCTGCAGCGTCGCGCTCCACGACCGGACTGTGATCGACCAGGCAGTCAGCTGCGAGCGGTGCACCGACGCGTTTGTTGATCACCCGTGCGACCACCACCACTCGCTCTCGCTGAGCGATACGAGCCTCGATGCGATCGCCGACCTTGACCCCCGTCGCAGCCTTGCCAGTTCCACCGTTGACGGCCACGCGGCCCGCACGACAGAGCTCCGTGGCGACCGCGCGAGTCGGCGTCAGGCGCACCGCCCACAACCAGATGTCGAGGCGTACAACGGTGGGATCAGTCACGATTCGTCCATCGTGCCACGTCGCGCAACTGGGCACCCGAGCGCGTTCGCCATAGACTGATTCCGTGCTGCAGACCCGACCGCCCGTCGTCCTTCCTCAGGCCAACGACGCCTGCTGGTGTGGGAGCGGACGGAAGTACAAACGCTGCCATAAGGCCATAGAGGGCCGCGTGATGCAGGGCCAGATCAGCCCGATGCGCACCGTGCCCGACCACATCGGTAAGCCCTCGTATGCCGCTACCGGCCAGGTCACGCGCTGGTCAGAGGACCGCGTGAAGTCGCCCGACGTCATCGAGCGCATGCGTCATGCAGGGCTGGTTGCGGCAGAGATTCTTCGCCTGTCGGGCGAGATCGTTCGCCCCGGTATCACCACCGACGAGATCGACATCTTCGTGCACGAAGCCACCATCGAGCGCGGGGGTTACCCCAGCCCGCTGAACTACCACGGCTACCCGAAGAGCGTCTGCACCAGCGCCAACGAGATCATCTGCCACGGCATCCCGGACACTCGTGTGCTGCAGGACGGCGACATCCTCAACATCGACGTCACAGCCTTCATCAACGGTGTGCACGGCGACACCAACGCGACGTTCCTGGTTGGCGATGTCAGCCCTGCCAGTCGTCACCTGGTAGCTGTGACCGAGGAGTGCACCTGGTATGGAATCGAGGCCGTCGTTCCTGGTCGCCCGCTCAGCGACATCGGGCGTGCCATCGAGAACCATGCCAAGAAGCACAAGCTCGGCGTGGTGCGCGCGTTCATCGGGCACGGCATCGGCGAGCAGTTCCACACCGACGTGCAGGTGCTGCACTATTACGACGAACGGGCATCGATGATCATGCGCCCTGGCATGACGTTCACGATCGAACCGATGATCACGCTCGGCGGATGGCAGCACAAGATGGTGTTCGACGACGACTGGACGGCCGCTACGGCCGACGGCAAGTGGACCGCTCAGTTCGAGCACACGTGTTTGGTGACCGACGATGGAGTCGACGTGCTCACCGCCCCCGGCGGGGTCAGCCCGTCGGCCCCCTGGCGCCGCTGAGAATCGGCGGGCCCGCCACCCGTTGACCGGGCAGTTTGCGGGCTGCGATCAGCGCCAGTAGCAGCGCCAGCGTGCACAGGGCAAGCATCGTGCCAGCGCCACCCCCCGCGTCGTCAACCAGCACCGACAGCAGGATGCTGGCGGTGATACTGCCCACGTAGCGGCTCGCGGACAGCAGGCCCGAAGCGAAGCCAACCCGACGCTCCGGCGCGGCCTCGATACCAGCTGTCTGGATGCCTGGCGAGGCCAGCCCCAACCCCAACCCGAAGAAGAGCAGGGTCACCAGCAGGAGAGCGGAGGCCGCGGAGTCACCGAACACCGCCGAGGTTGCGACCGCGGCAGCTGCCAGCGTCAGTCCGACGAGCACGGGGAAGCGACGCCCACGCACGTCGCCCAATCGGCCGCCTGGCGGGCTGGTGACGATCAACCCAACCGTCAGCAGCGACAGTGCGCCTCCTACTGCAGCCGAACCCCAGCCTCGATCGTCAAGCAGCATCGGTGTCAGCAACAACAAGCCGTACTGAGCAAACGTCGCCAGCGACTGCGTGCTGAACGCGGCCACGAACACGGAGTTTGCGACGCGTTCCCGCGGGGCCGTGACCACCGATGGCGCGCTGCTCGCCTTCGCATCGACCGACGCCGGCACGGTTCGCCGAAGCACCCACAGCACGACCAACACAATCGGGAGGTTCACGCCGAAAATCGCACGCCAGCCAAGGGTGGACAGCAACACGCCACCGATCACTGGCCCCAAACCGGCGCCCACGCCGATCACCGAACCCTGCACGCCGAACGCTCGACCCCGGTCCTCGGGGTTGGTGATCATCCGCAGCATTGCCTGCACACTGGGCATCAGGGCCGAGGCGAACACTGCCTGCCCTGCTCGGCACGCCACGAGGAATGCGAAGGTGCCGGCGAACATGGAGAGGCCGGAGAACAATCCGAACCCGACCACTGCAATGGTGGCGAGCCGGCGCACTCCGATTCTGTCGCCCAGGCGACCGGCGATCGGCTGCCCCACCAGCATTGCCGTCAGGTACACGGTGACCAGCACGCTCGCGTGAGCCTTCTCGATTCCGAACTCGCGCGCAAGGCGCGGAAGGGCCACGGCGATCATCGTCGAGTTCAGCGGCACCAGAACCGAGGCCAGGGCGATGCCGATGATGGTGGCGGTCGAGGCCTTGGGGATGAGGGACTTGATAGTGGAGGCCGTGGCGGCCGTGGGAGCCGACTCCGTCATTCGAGGATGGTCACCTGCCCCGTCGTGCCGTCGACGCGGAGACGCGTGCCAGTCGTGATGCGGCGTGTGCCGTCGACAGTGCCGACGACCGCCGGGATGCCCATCTCGCGCGACACGATCGCGGCGTGCGAGGCGAAGCTGCCGTGGTCGGTCACGATCGCCCCGACAAGGTGGAGCATCGAGTTGAACGCCTCACCCGTCGTCGGCGCAACGAGCACGTCGCCCAGCTCCAACTGGAACAGGTCGTCGACCGAACGGACCAGCCTCGCCGTGCCTTCGTACACGCCTGCCGCTCCAGGGATACCGATGATGGTCGAGGTGTCGCCCTGGGCGCCGTCGAGCTGCCCGAGAATGCCCTCGATGGCGAACCCAACCGCACCCATCACTCGGCCCAATTGCGGCGGAAGAGCATCCAGAGGCGGATGCGGCGGAGGCGGCGGTCCCAGGTGCCGCGGCGGGCCGGCGAGCGTCAGTTCGAGGCGCTCGATCCCCCGCAGCCGCAGGTCGTCGGCGGTTGGTGTGAGCTCGCCACCAACGATGGCGCTGATCTCGTCGAGGTCGGCTTCGAGCAGATCATCCGCGCTGGTGATGCGACCATCGTCGGCCAACCGGCGACCGAGCGCGAGCACGCCGAGGCGAAGAAGACCGATGGACGGGATGTCGCTGTAGATGCCCCGCTCGTCGCGCAGCCGGTACATGAGACGCGCCTCGGTGAGCAGGTCATCGAACTCTTCCCGACTCTCCTCTGGGGTCGCCGCGCGCAGCTCTGCCGCGAACTCGTCGGCACGACGAGGAGACAGGTCGTGGTTGACACTCAACGCCGCGCGGATGCGGCCAACGATGCTTTCGGGCCGTTCGCCGACTGTTGGATTCGTGACATCGAAACCGTCGAGCACGCGGAAGTGCACGCCAGCTACATAGTCGTCGACCGCGGGCAACAGCGCCCGCAGCTCGGCTACCACTTCGGCTGCGGGTCGACCGCTTTCCAGCAGCGCAAGCGCTCCCGAATCGGCACGGATGGCCGCGAGTGCTTCTCCCATTTCGGGTGGTGAGACGTTCGACACTGGCGAGTAGCCATCGAGCACTGCGAACAGCGTTGCCGGATTGCGATGTGTCCAGCCAGCGGTGTGCAACATGAAGTCGCCCACCGGCACGAGTGCGTGGCAGTTGTGCACGTGATGTTGGTAGACCATCGCCTCCACCTGCGCGGCGCAGGCGCGCACATGGTCGTGCAGTCCAGCGATGTCGAGCGCGTTGAGGTCGACGGACCCCAGCTCACGGTGGCGTCGCTCCGACGCGGGCTTCAACTCTGCATCCCACCGTTGCAGCGCGTCGCGCCAGATTCGGCCGTCGAGGGCCGCCGCGGCCACACCAGCTCGGCGGCCAACCTCGGACCCAAGCCACTGCGGGTCCTTGGGGCCGTCGGGCCCGGGCATGTCGAATGGTTGCGGCTGGTGATAGGTGAAGCCGTTGACAACGCCCATCGCGAGGCGGTCGAGCAGCAGGCCGTAGTCGGCGAATGTCTCCTCGAAGCCGCGGTTGAATCCCGCTGGATAGATCTGTTGCATCAGCCGCGATTGCGACACCGGATTGTGGGCACTGTCCTGCTGCCAGGGCCCAGGCCCAGGCGCGTCCCACGTGTGGTCAATAGACATGAAGTTCTCCCGTCGACGCGCGATTTCGTAGGGCACGTCAAGGTGAACGGTACATGAACGGGAGATGACGAAAACCCGTGGACGCGCCGAGAGCTTCGCTTGCCGACAACGAGGGCGTGGCAACATGCGGGCGTGCCGTTCCTGCGTGACGATCTCGAGCGTCGAATCGTGCGCCTTGCGATTCCAGCACTCGGCACGCTGGCGGTCGAGCCGCTGTACGTGCTGGTCGACACGGCCATCGTCGGCCGGCTCGGCACCCCACAGCTGGCGGGTCTTGCCATCGCCTCGACGGTGTTGCTCACCGTCATCTCGCTGACCGCTGCGCTGGAATACGGGCTCACCCCCGACGTCGCGTTCGCACACGGACGCGGCGACGCTCCAGAGGCTCGTCGTGTCGCTACCAACGGTCTGCAACTGGCTGCACTGCTGGGCATACCGATGGGCCTCCTCCTGGGCGCGGCGGCGCGTCCGCTGTGCTGGGTGCTCGGTGGCCGCGGGGAGGTGCTGGAGCACGCGTCGACCTACTTGCGCATCAGCGCTGTCGGTGTGCCGTTCGTCCTTGTCGCCTACGTTGGTCACGGAGTCATGCGCGGGGTCAACCAGCTCCGTCAGCCGCTGATCGTGGTGGTTGTCGCCAACGTCGTCAACCTGGTGTTGGAGATCGTCGCTGTCTACGTGCTGGACCTCGGCGTCGCCGGGTCGGCGTGGAGCACAGTAATCGTGCAAATCCTGGCGGCTGGGGCATTCCTCGGAGTCATGCGCCCGCACCTCACCCGCCTACGTGCCACCTGGGCGCGCATGAAGCCCGTGCTCACCAGCGGCGTGCACTTCGCCGTGCGTTCGCTGGCGATGTTCGCCGTGTGGAACTCGGCCACCTTCGTCGCCGCCCGCATCGACACCCCGACCTTGGCGGCCAACCAGGTCCTCACGCAGCTGTTCATGTTTCTCGCACTCATCCTCGACGCGCTGGCCATTCCGGCGCAGTCGCTGGTGGCCGGTGAACTCGGCGGCAATCATCCCGTCGAAGCCGCGAGAGTGGGCCGGATCAGTACTCGCCTGTCCCTGTGGGTGGCCGTCGTTCTGGCGGCGACACTGGTCGCAATCAGTCCTTTCGCCCCGGCGATCTTCAGCGACGACAGTGCTGTTCGTGCCCGGCTGACGGCCGGCCTGATCATCCTTGCCGTGATGCAGTTCCCCGGTGCTGTTGCCTTCGCGTTCGACGGCGCGCTGATCGGCGCCAAGGACGAGCGCTGGCTCGGTCGCCAGGCCGTCTACAACCTGCTCGGCTACCTGCCACTTGCCCTGGCGACACTGCTGGTTCCATCGATCGGCCTCGCCGGCCTGTGGGGAGCTCAGTTGATGTGGATGACACTGCGGGCATGGGTCAACGCCCGCCGTTGGCGCGCCCTCGCCGCCCGAAATTTCACCTGACGCTCACGTAACAAATCACGGCAGTGGGATGCTGGCGAGCAGGCGGGGGTTGAGGCGGACACTGTTGGCCGAGAGGCCGCTGCCGGCCGCATGCTGATACACCCAGTCGTTGGCGGCAGCGGACGCCAGCACAGCCAACACCCGCGCGGGGTGGTCCGTCAGGCAGGTGATCACCGGCACGCTGGGCAGCCACTCGCCGCGCACATCGTGCACAGCCTCGATCACCTTGGTCTGATTGGCGATCAGGATCTTGGGCACCAGCCGCGCCGTCGCCCACTTTTGCAGCGCCGGTGAGAGCCGCTCGACCGCCACCCGTGGTGCCTCGTACTGCTGTTTCGCGAAGCGCACAGGCCGTTCGCCCCACCGGCACACTCCGGGTTCGATGAGGCCGCTGGTGATCAACGGCGGACCACTTTCGTCGTCACCGACCGCGCCGATCAGCCCGTAGTACTGGTCGCGGAAGTCCACGGTGAACGTTGCGATCGTGCCAAGCGTCGGCCCATCGTGGGCAGCGGCAGATGATCCCGTGAGCAAGCCCGACCAGTGGCGCGGCATCGCCATCGTCGGCAACACCGCGAAGTCGGGGCCGAAGGCGCGGCGCACTTCGCCCATTTCGGCACCAACTTCCCAGACGCCCGCCCACACGCGCACGTTCGCGTCGAACATCTGCGTGTTCGACCACCACATCCAGCGCAGGGCAGCGGCACCATCGACGGCGCCTCGGATCGCGGCTGCGTCTCGCGCGGCGAGCAGTGACTGCGGCAGCACCAAGCCAACTCGGCCGCCTGGTCGTGCAAGGCGAATCGCCAAAGCGAGGAACTCCGCTGCCGCATCCGCATACGGACCGCCCCCGAACTTGCTACTCCCACCACGCGACGTCAGTCGCGAGAGTTGATTGAGAAACGGAGGGTTGCCAACGACCACGTCGAAGCGCTCGTCGCCCCAATCGCGCCCCAACGCGTCGTCACGGATGTAACTCGTCGATGGGTCGATGTCGACGCCTGTCTGCTGCGGCAGGCCGGTGGCGCGCAGGAACCTGCCGTCTCCGCACGCGGGATCGAGCACGGTCCGCGCGCCCTCGTAGACGGCCTCACGGACGACGGCATCCACGAGCGACGGCGGGGTGTACCACGCCCCCAGTTCCTTGCGCGTCGGGCGGACGGCGCGTTGGCGTTGGGCTTCGGTCACCCCGTGAGCGTAGGGTCTGGCCCCGTGACGGCATCGAACCTCACCGACACGGCGGACCGCTATCTGTCCTTCGACCGCGATCAATGGGCGGCGCTGCGTGCGGCCACGCCGCTGACGCTGGGCCAGGACGACCTGGAATCACTGCGCGGTATCAATGAACGCATCGACCTCGACGAGGTTGCGGCGATCTACCTGCCACTGACCCGCCTGCTGAACCTGTATGTGGCTGCCACACAGAACCTGCACAAGGCGTCCGCTGCGTTCCTGGGCACCCTGGCGCCGAAGGTTCCGTATGTGATCGGGGTGGCTGGCAGCGTCGCTGTTGGAAAGAGCACGTTCGCCCGCATTCTGCAGGCGCTGCTTTGCCGCTGGCCGGATCACCCTCAGGTAGATCTGGTGACCACCGACGGCTTTCTGCACCCGAACCGAGTGCTGGAAGAGCGCGGCATCATGAACCGCAAGGGCTTCCCCGAGAGCTACGACACACGCCGCCTCCTGCAGTTCCTACGCGACTTGAAGAGCGGAGCGGCCGAGACCAGTGCGCCGGTGTACAACCACGTCGTCTACGACATCGTCGATGGCGAAACGGTCGTCGTACGTCAACCCGACATCGTGATCATCGAAGGCCTCAACGTGCTACAGGTTGGAACGCCAATCGACAGCTCCGGCGTCACCGAGTTTGTCAGCGACTACTTCGACTTCTCGATCTACATCGATGCCAACGAGAGCGACATCGAGCAGTTCTATGTGCAGCGCTTCCTCACGCTCTGCGAAACGGTGTTCCAAAACCCGGACAGCTTCTTCCAGCACTACGCCCACCTCACTCACGAGGAGGCAGTGGAAACCGCACAGTTCATCTGGCGCGAGATCAACGGCAAGAACCTGCGCGAGAACATCGCCCCCACCAAGACGCGCGCCAGCCTGCTGTTGACCAAAGGCAGCGACCATCGCGTGACCAACGTGAAGCTTCGCCGACTGTGAGGTCGCGCCTGATCGCGATTGCGGCTGCGGCACTCGTTGTGATGACGGCCTGTGGCGGCGACGAGGGCCCGGGCACCATCAAGCTCTACGACCCAGCGCCCGTGCCAGCTGTTCCCGATAGGACAGCCGCGATCGACCCCTCGATGTCCGCCTTGGGACCCGACGGCCAGTACTGGGCAACGCTCAGTGGCGGCAGCACCGATCAAACTCTGACATTCCTTCTCACTCAAGCGTTCTTCGCAGACGCCTGCGTGGAGGAACTCGGCGCTGACCAATGCCCGAATGACTACGGCACCCTGGACGAACCGAATGCGCTCGTCACCGTGCCGATGACGGACGTCGATTCGGCAACGGTGGTTGCCGACAATCGGCAGAACTTCGCCGTCACTCCGAAGGAGCTGTTCATCCTGGCTGGCGGTCAGCTGCCCAGCGAAGGTGCTCCAGAGGGCTTCAAGTACGTGCCATTCCCGTACCTATTGACAGTGCGCGACGGCCAGATCGCCGAAGCCCACCAGATCTGGCTGCCGTAACTGTCAGTCGACGCCGAGCCAGGCGGGGAGGTCGGTGATGCTGGCGAGTTCGGCGAAGTGTTCGTCGTGCTCGACATGCTCCAGCTCCCACAGCAGCGGATACGGCACGTGCACCGAGGTGCCGCCAAGCGCCATCACCGGCAGGATGTCGCTGCGCACGCTATTGCCCACCATGCACACTCGATCGGCCGTCACGCCGAACTTGCGGAACAGGCGGTCATAGGTTGGCGAATCCTTCTCGAGCACGATCTCGATGTCGGTGAAGTGGTGGGCCAGGCCACTGGTCTCGACCTTGTGCGTCTGGTGGATGAGATCGCCTTTGGTGATGAGCACCAGGCGATAATGCGCGCCCACCTTGGCCAATACTTCGGACACGTGCGGCAGCAGGCGCACCTGCTCGGTCAGCGTGTCGCGCACCATGTGTAGCAACTGCCCAATCACCTCGGTGGAAACAGTGCCCTCACTGATGGTGAGCGCTGCCTCCACCGCGCTCAGCCCGAACGCCTTCACGCCGTAGCCGTACACCGAAAGGTTTTTGCGCTCCACGGCGGTGAGTGCCGCGCGCACGTCCACACCCTCGGGGGCGAATGGCGTGAGCAGCTCGACGAACCGTCGCTCGCTCGCGTCGAAACCGTCCTCACTGTGCCACAGCGTGTCGTCCGCGTCGAACGCGACCAGGTCAAACGACTTCATCGGGCGGTCAGCGATGCAGCGCGTTGAGGTAGTTGGAGACCGTGATGCGGCTGACGCCCATGGCGTCAGCAACGTCTTCAACAGCGCGGCGCAGGATGAAGGCCCCGCGGTCGTCGAGAAGGCGGATGGCCTTCTGCTTCTCCTCGCGCGACAGGCTGGGCAAGGCTGCGCCCATCTCTCGCTCGACTGATTCGATGAGGCGATCGAGCGCGCCGTGCAACGGCGCCGGGCGGACGGCGGCGATGACCACACCCTCCCACTTCAGCGGTAGGTCGCCCGGTTCACGATCCTCGGCGGCGACCAGCGACGCGCCCAGCTGCTCGACGATCGGCTTCACCGCCAACACGAGTGGGTGGCGGGGCAACTTGTTCACTGCTCACCAGCCGTCTCGGGCACGCGCTCCGCGTGGAGACTGACGTGCGTGGCACCGTTGGCAAAGGCCTGGCCAACGATCAGGCCGGAAACCTCAGTGAGCTGGGCCTGGCTGACGGTGCATGACGAGCCGAAGGGGCCGAACTCGACCTCGATGCCAAGTGCTTCGACCGCGCCAACCGCCGCTGTCACATGCGGCCCAGGGTTCCCTTCGTGGAACGGCTCGATCGTGAACTCCAACAGCAGCACGCTGCGATGGTAGCGAGCCGTCGCCACCATCGCTGCCGTGCGACCGGTTCAGGGCGTTTCGCTCACGTGGACCACGGGCTGCTCGATGGCGGCCCGACGCCGGCCAGCGACT
>JANLPB010000287.1:0-6973 GCA_031366885.1 Ilumatobacteraceae bacterium | reverse complement strand
GCCAGGGGCGGACCCGCGACAGCCACCTGGGTTGCAGAGACCGGGATCAGTCCCAACGTGATGACCGCCGCCAATAAGATTCGTCGTTTCATGTTCGCTCCAGATTCCCGTCAAAAGCCGGACCGGAGAAGTGTAGGCGGGAGTCAGGACCGAGGCGGGGCAGGGCGGTCAGAAATAAATGATGGATTCGGCCTTGGCCTCAGCTGCGTCCAAATCGTCGGTGTAGGCACCGGTGCTGAGGTACTTCCAGCCGCCGTCACAGACAATGAACACGATCACACCCTCTGTGATTTCCTGAGCCACCTTGGCAGCGCCGGCGAGGGCTGCACCCGACGAGATCCCCGCGAACACTCCGCATTCGTTGACAAGGCGACGCGTCCATTCGAGGCTCTCGCGAGGACGAACAACACGCTTGCGATCGAGCAACTCGAAGCCGTGCCAGCTCTCGAACAGCGGCGGGATGTACCCCTCGTCCAAGTTGCGCAGACCCTCCACCCGTTCCCCCAGCGGCGGTTCGATCGCGATGATCTTGATCTGCGGATTTTGCTCCTTGAGGAACTTGCCCGTCCCCATCAGAGTGCCGCTCGTACCCAAACCAGCGACGAAGTGAGTGATTTCCGGGCAGTCGCGCAGAATCTCAGGGCCGGTACCGGTGTAGTGCGCGAGAGGGTTGTTGTCGTTGCCGTATTGGTAGAGGAAGCACCACTCGGGGTGTTCCGCAGCCATCGCCTGCGCCCGCTTGACGGCGCCGTTGCTGCCTTCCTCGCCGGGGGTCAAGATCACCTCCGCACCAAAGACCTCCAACATCTGGCGACGTTCGATGGAGACGCTCGTGGGCATCAGGATCTTGATCGGGTACCCGCGCATCTGGGCAATGGCCGCGAGCGCGATGCCCGTGTTGCCCGACGACGGCTCGATGATCGTCTGACCGGGGGTCAGGAGGCCATCCGTCTCCGCCTGCAGGATCATCTGCCGCGCAATGCGGTCCTTCACCGAGCCGAATGGATTCTGGCTCTCCAGCTTCGCAATGATGCGGACCCGCGGGTTCGGCGACAGGTTGCTGACGTCGACCATCGGCGTGTTGCCGATGAGGTCGAGGACCGATGAGTTGACGTGTCCGTTCGCGCTCATCCGGAGCACCCTTCCCAGATAGACGGCCGGAAGTAGTCGACCGATGTGGTCAGGATTGTAATCTCTGGACTGCGCAATCAGCCGACGCTGATCGGCACTTCCGTAATGGCGTCACCGACAATGCGGTAACACCGCGGTTCGGGAGCGTCGCGTTTGAGGCTGACGATCACGTAGAACCAGCCGGGGTCGGGCGCCTGAGCGACATCGGTGGGGCTTGGGTACGGCTCGCTGTGCGTATGGCTGTGAAAGACCCCGATGATCTCGAGCCCGTCGTTCTCGGCCGCCATCTCGGCACGCAGCAGCTCCTTGCCGGGGATCGTGTAGATGCGGGCCGACGCAGCCTCGTTGGTGCATGCGACAAAGCGGTGAACCTGGAAGCCCTCGCCAACGAGGAGGCCGCATGCCTCCAGCGGGTAGCCGTCGTACGCGTTGCCGATCATCTCGGCGTACGCCTGGCGTGTGAACGACAACGGGGTTCGAGAAACGGGCGGCATTGCGTCGGAAGGGTACCGCTACCCTGGTGCCTCCCATGGCCCCTCCCCGTGATCGCAGCAACCCAGCTGGGCGCAAGCTCGTCGCCAGCAATCGCCGCGCGCACCGCGACTACGACATCCTCGAGACGTTCGAGACCGGCATCGTGCTCAGTGGCAGTGAGGTCAAGTCGCTGCGCGAGGGTCACGCGCAGGTGGCCGATTCCTTTGCCCGCATCATCAACGGTCAGGTGTGGCTCGACGGTGTTCACATCCCGCCCTACCAGTTCGCTCACGGCATCGGCGCGCACGACCCCGACCGCGCGCGCAAGCTGTTGATGCACCGTCGCGAAATCGACCGCTTGGCGCACGAGCTGGCGGTGGAACATCTGGCGCTCATTCCGATGTCGTTCTATTTCAAGGACGGCAAGGTGAAGGTGGAGATCGCCGTCGCTCGTGGCCGCAAGAAGGCCGATAAGCGTCAAGCGCTGGCCGCACGTGATGTGAAGATGGAGATGGCCAGAGCAATGGGCCGGCAAGCAAAGGGGCGTGTGTCGTGACGGGGGCGTATGTCGTGAATCGTGGTAACTCATGACTCAGTTCGCGTTGGTGCGCCGTCCCAGCCCGCGGCTGGCCGACGGTCTCGTCACCCATATCGGCCGCACGCCTGTAGACGTCGAGCTGGCGAAAGAGCAGTGGGACGGCTACGTCGCCGCGTTGCACGCCAACGGGTGGGCCACCACCGAGGTTGCGCCCGCGCCAGGCCTTCCCGACTCGGCGTTCGTCGAAGACACGATGGTGGTCTATCGAGACGTCGCAGTCATCGCCCGGCCGGGCGCTGACGAACGCAAACCAGAGGTCACCGCCGCCGCCGACGCTGTTCGCTCGTTCGGCTATCGGGTCGTCACCATCAACGCTCCCGGAACACTCGACGGGGGCGATGTACTGAAGGTGGGCGACACCATGTACGTGGGCAACGGCGGACGCACGAACCGCGAAGGCATCGCCCAGCTGGCCGCAGCCTTCGAACCTCTCGGCGCCACCGTGGTGACCGTCCCGCTATCGAAAGTGCTGCATCTCAAGTCAGCGGTCACCGCCCTTCCCGACGGCACCATTATCGGCTGGCCAGCGGCGGTCGACGACGTGTCGCTGTTCCCCACCTTCGTCGCCGTACCCGAGGAGTCGGGCTCGCACGTCGTTCTCCTCAACGACCACACGGTGCTGCTCTCGGCCGACTGCCCGCAGACAGCCGAACTGCTCCGCTCGCGCGGCCTCGACGTCGTGACGGTCGACATCAGCGAATACATCAAGCTCGAGGGCTGCGTCACGTGCCTCAGCGTGCGGTTGCGCGAAGCTCCGCAGGCACCCGCTTGACTTCCGGAGACACCATGAGTTCGCCGTCGATTCGTAGAACATTCGGCACCGTCACCGAGCCTGCGCGTCAGATCGACGTCATCCATGAAACCGACGTGGTGGTGGTCGGCTCCGGTCCTGCGGGCCTCGCCGCAGCTCTCGGCGCAGCCCGCGCCGGTGTTGAGGTCACTCTCGTCGAACGGTTCGGTTGCTACGGCGGCAACATCACCGCCGTCGGTGTCGAAGGCATGGCCTGGTACCGGCACGAGCAGACCATCGAAGCAAACGGCATCGGCCGCGAGTTCGAGACCCGCGCGTTCGAGATGGGCGCCGCGGTGCAGGAGAGCCAGTCGCAGTCCTACGAACTGGATTCGGAAGGCTTCAAGCTCGTCGCCGATCGTATGGTCGAGGAAGCCGGCATCCACGGAATGATGCACCGCTCGTTCGCGGCGCCGATGATGGATGGCGACGCCGTCGTAGGCATCATCACCGAGTCGAAGGCCGGCCGCGAGGCCATCCGGGCGCGCCGCGTGATCGACGCGACGGGTGATGCCGACGTGGCGTACCGAGCTGGCGCACCGACCCACCACACGCCCCGCGAGGAAATGATGGCGGCCTCGGTGATGTTCCACCTCGCGGGGGTCGACAAGAAGGCATTCATGGCTGGCATCGCGTCCGATCCGCAGACGTATCAGGACTGGGGCGGAGGTGGAGAATGGAACATCGAGACCAGCGGTAAGGAAGATGCGATGTTCTCGCCGTTCCTGAAGAAGCCGTTCCAGCAGGCGATCGAGGACGGCCTGTTGCCTGCGCACCTCACGACCATCGCCGGCACCTGGGGTGCCATGCACGACACGGGTGAACTCACGTACATGAACCTGGTCCACCTCGATGGCATCGATGGCACCGACCCGGCCGATCTCACACGCGGCGAGATCGAGGGCCGTCGTCAGGCAATGCTCGCAATCGAGGCGCTGCGCCGTTACACCCCCGGCTGCAGCGGCGCCCGCCTGCGCAACTTCGGGATGACGCTGGGCATACGCGACACGCGCAAGATCGACGCGGTGTACGACATGACCGAAGCCGACGTTCGTGAGCAGGGTCGCTTCGAGGACAGCATCGGCATCTACCCCGAGTTCATCGACGGCTACGGCATCTTGATCCTGCCGACCACGGGCCGCTACTTCCAGTTGCCGTATCGCACTGTCGTTCCCAAGGGAGTGCGCAATCTGCTGGTGCCCGGTCGGGCCTCGGGTGGCGACCGCATCTCCCACGCGGCCACCCGCAACATGTCGTGCTGTGCAGTACTGGGCCAAGGCGCTGGTGTCGCGGCTGCGCTCTCGTTACACCATTCCACCGACCTCGCCGACGTCGATATCACCGGGGTGCAGAAGGAACTCGACCGTCAGGGAGTCCGTCACTGGTAGGCCCACCGCCGTCGCTTCAGTGGGTACGAACGCTCCGCAACGCCTACAGTCGGAATGCATCCGCAAGCTTGCAGAACGGGGACGACTTCATGCGCGTACACAGTGATCTCTACATCGGCGGGCGGTGGGTGCCGGCCACTTCCCCTGACGTCATCGAGGTCGTCAACCCGGCCACCGAGCAGGTCATCGCGACTGTCCCGGCGGCGTCGACGCATGACGCCGATGCCGCTGTCCGGGCAGCTCGCGCCGCCTTCAGTTCGTGGTCTCAGCGGACTGTTGACGAACGGGTCGACTACGTCGAGAAGATCGCTGTAGCGATGGCTGAGCGCGCCGAGGAGATCGCATCGGTGGTGTCGGCCGAGCAGGGCATGCCGCTGGCGAATGCGCGCCGGGTGCAATCGGGACTTCCCATCACGGTGATGAAAAGCTACGTCGACATCGGCAGACAGTACGCGAGGTCGGAGCCGGAGAGAATCGGGAACTCCCTTGTCGTTCATGAACCGATCGGTGTCTGCACCTTCATCACCCCGTGGAACTATCCGCTCCACCAGATCGTCGGCAAAGTCGCTCCGGCGCTCGTGGCGGGCTGCACGATGATCGTCAAGCCGAGTTCGGAAACCCCGCTGAACGCATTTCTCCTCGCCCAGATCATCGATGAGGTCGGGCTGCCGGCCGGGGTTTTCAACTTGGTGACCGGCGCCGGGCGTACCGTCGGCGAAGCACTTTGCGTGCACCCCGACGTGGACATGATCTCGATCACGGGCTCGACCGAAGCGGGCGCGCGCATCGCCACGCTCGGTGCACCGTCTGTGAAACGCATCTGCCAGGAGCTCGGCGGTAAGTCGGCGAACGTGATCCTCGATGGCGCCGATTTCGCCGCAGCGGTACCCGCCGGCGTGATCGGGATGATGCTCAACTGCGGCCAGACGTGCACCGCACTCACTCGCATGATCGTGCCCCGCAGTCGGCAGCAAGAAGTGGTCGATCTAGCCGTGGCCGCACTCGCCACTCTTGCCATGGGCGACCCGTTGACTGATGGCAACTTCCTTGGCCCGGTTGTATCGGCCGCACAGAAGCGGACGGTGCAGGGGTACGTGCGCACCGGCATCGAGGAAGGCGCACGCGTGGTCGCTGGCGGCGCTGAGGATCCCGAGGGCTTCGACACCGGATTCTACGTGCAGCCCACGATCTTCGCCGATGTCGTCAACTCGATGGTGATCGCCCAAGAGGAGATCTTCGGCCCCGTTCTGTGCATCATCCCGGTCGACAGTGAGGAGGAAGCGATTGCTGTTGCGAACGACTCGCCCTACGGGCTGTCTGGCGGCGTGTGGGCCGACTCGAACGAGCACGCCATCGCAGTTGCTCGCCGACTGCAGACGGGGCAGGTGATGGTGAACGGCGGCCGGTTCAACCCGTTGGCACCGTTCGGTGGGTACAAGACGTCCGGCAACGGTCGCGAGTTGGGCCGCGCCGGACTCGACGAGTTCTTGGAGACGAAAGCGATCCAGCTTCCCGCCTAGATGGCTGCGCTCCACGCTGCGCCATATGCGGCCGCGAGTGACGCGACCGTCTCGTGGGCGTTGAGGCCGCTAGGGTTCGGCAGCACCCACAACTCGGCACCTCCGAGTGTGTCGGGTTGCTTGCCGGCGGTCGCTTTCGGCCGGTCGAACGCTGCTCGATAGGCGGTCAGCCCGAGCACCGCCACGACCTTCGGCTGTAGCGCTCGAACCTTGGTCTCCAGAATTGCTCCCCCAGCGCGTAATTCGTCTCGGGTCAGTTCGTCGGCGCGGGCGCTGGCGGTGGGCACCACGTTGGTGATGGCGATGCCCAGGTCCGCAAGCATCACCAGGTCGTCGGCGGTCATGCCGTCGCTCGCGTCGACCTCGTGTGGGGTGATGCCGGCCGCGTGCAGCGCTGGCCAAAACCGGTTGCCACGGCGCGCAAAGTGCGCATTCGCAGCCGCGGTCCACAGACCAGGATTGATGCCAACGAACAGAACTCGCACGGGATCGCAGACAAGATCGTCGACCAGCGAGCCATTGAAGGATTCCAATTCAGCGCGGGTGAAGCGCGCCATCGTCGGTGGTCAGCCGACGATTTCGGACACCTGCATCACCGGGGCGATGTTGGTGTAGTTGGCCACGTCGGCCATGACGTCGCCCATCTTCGGGTTGCCGAAGGCTGCTTGCATTGCGTCCATCGACTCGAAGTAGAAGGCGACACCCGCAGCGTTGGGGCCGTCGAGACCCTTTTCGACCTCGGTTTTCACCGGGCTGAAGACCGCGTTGCACAACGGCACGTGGCTGGCGGCGTAGTAAGCGTGGTCGAAGGTGGTGCCTTCGCCGTTTGGGTACGAAACGCTGAGCTTGATCATGGGTGAAACCATATTCCGCCACCGTTCGGGTTCACGACTCGTGCTGCGCCGCGCCGCCCGCGGCGCGGCGCCCGTCCGAACTGGACCTTCCCAGGAAGCGTACGTGCCGTTCTGGGAAGCCCCAGTTGCACGCTCAAGGTTCCTTGGCGGGGCGCTGATAGGTTGAGGGAGCTATCCCACACAACGGGGCTGACAGGTTTCGACGTCAGATTCATTTT
>JANLPB010000160.1:0-2330 GCA_031366885.1 Ilumatobacteraceae bacterium | reverse complement strand
ACCATTGCGTTGCGGACACCCACTTTCGAGTAGCCCTGCCAACCGCGGATGACGGGGACCGTCACACCCGTGATCAACTCACCGTGGCGTCGAGCCGTGCGTTTCGGGCCAAGCATGTAGTCCCCGAATGTCAAGCTCCGTGTGCCCCCGAGTGAGGCCAGATGCACAGTGGCATCGAGCGCGGCCAGCACCGGAAGGCCGTCGCCAGCCGGCGAACAGGTACCCAAGTTGCCGCCGATTGTCGCTGCGTGGCGAATCTGTGGTGAGCCCACCGTTCGTGCCGCCTGGGCAAGGGCCGGCACCCACTGGGCGATTGGCTCGCGTGCGATTTCGTCGTACGTGATGCCGGCGCCGATATGGACCAGCCCAGCCGCCGGGTCGTACGACCAACTACGCAGCTCGGTGACGCGATTGATTGCGATGACCGACACGGCTCGACGGTGGCCACTGTTGAGTTCCACCATCAGGTCGGTTCCGCCAGCCAACACTGTCGCCTCGGGGGCGTCGTCCAGTGCCTGCAGTGCGCTGTGTAGGGAGGTCGCAACGATCACGGACATGTTGGAGCGACTTTACAATTCGTCAAGCACTGCGGACGGCATCTCGTCAACTCTTACCGAAGGTTCTATTCGACGACGAGTCCTTCGATGCCATCCGCTGACGGAGGCAGCTGCGGGTCGAGCTTCTCGAGGTGGTGCAGCAGAATCTTCGCGACTGCCAGGTTCCGCACCCAATTGCGGTCCGCCGGGACCACGTACCACGGGGCCGAACTGCTCGCGGTGCGCTCGATGGCATCGTGGTACGCCTGCTGGTACTTCGGCCACAGCTTGCGGTCGTCGAGGTCGCCCAGCCGGAACTTCCAGCGCTTCTCCGGATCGTCGATTCGTTCCTGCAGTCGGACGCGTTGTTCTTCCTTCGACACGTTGAGAAAGCACTTGATAACGGTGGTTCCTTCATCCGCCAGCAGCTGCTCGAAGCCGCGAATGTGGTCATAGCGCTTCGACCACACAGATCGTGGTGCGAAGTTCTTCACTCGGACGATTAAGACGTCCTCGTAATGGCTGCGATTGAAGATTCCGATCCGGCCCTTGGCCGGCGCAGCTGCGTGCACTCGCCAGAGGTAGTCATGCGCGGTCTCGGGTCCGCCCGGAACGCCGAAGCTGCTGACCTGAAAACCTGCCGGATTCAGGCCAGCGAGCATGTTTCGGATGGTGCCGTCCTTGCCCGCTGCGTCCATCGCCTGGAGCACCAACAGCACACTGCGCTTCTCTTCCGCGTAGAGCCGCTGCTGTAGTACATCGAGTCGCAACTTCACTCGATCAAGCTCGACCTTCGCGGCCTCCTTGTGCCATCCAAGGGTTGCGCCAGGGTCGTGTGCGCTGAGCGAGAAGGGCTTGTTGTGTGCGACGCGGAGTGCGGCAATGGGGTCGTTGGCCATTTGCCCGACGCTACTTCAACTCTCGTCGGGTTGGTCGGGCGCGTACGGGCAATGGCGACAGCCGCTCTCACAGCAGTAGGCGCGCGCTGCAAGAAATGCTGCAGTGAACACCGAATTGCGCGTCGCTGGGTCGCGATACAACGGGACTCCATTCGCGACTGCGACAGCGTGCAGCGCCATGGCCGTTTCGAAGAGCCGATGGCGAGGTGAGAAGCGATTCGGCAGCGGAACCGTCAAAAAGTGTTCCCGCAGTCGTTGCATCGCACGACGGTAGCTCCGTGTTGCTCACCGCCCAACGGTTGTGACTAAGGTGCGTTCACCGAGGTGTGATGGGGGTCACACCAGTGTCCGTGACGCCTCGGAACCACGCACTCACGCACATACGAATTGGGGGAAGAGGAATGGGTCAATTGAGCACTCAGTCACGGCGCAAGCCTGGCCGCCTGCTGGCCGTTCTGTTAATCTGTGCTGGTCTGATCGGCGCCGCTTGCGGCGGCGACGACACCAGCAGCAAAACCACAGACGGGTCATCGCCGGCTTCGGAGACCACCGGTCCCGCAGGCAGCGACACCACCGCTGCGGTCGCCACGACGGCACCACCGCCAACGACGTCCGCCGAGATCAAGCCTGTCGCCGGCGGCAAGATCGTGATGGGCATCGAGGCCGATACCTCCAACCCGTGGCGCCCCGCCGAGATGGTGTGCGCCATCGGCTGCTACCAAGTCATTCGCAACATCTACGACTCGCTGGTCATGGCCAACGATGCTGGCTCATGGAGCCCGTATCTGGCCTCGGCTGTCACACCGAACGCCGACTACACCGAATGGAAGATCACCGCCCGCGATGGCGTCACCTTCCATGACGGCACCCCGTTCGACGGCGCCGCAATCGTCGA
>JANLPB010000183.1:0-4298 GCA_031366885.1 Ilumatobacteraceae bacterium | reverse complement strand
GAGTCGTGCTCGTCGTCGTCGTGACTTCGACGAGATGCAGCCGAATTACAACAGCAGCTACACCGCCACGAATGCACCGGTGCCCGAGGGCACCATCATCGTGGAGCGTGGCGTGTCGGCTCAGGAGTTCGCTCCCAAGCTGAACCGCACCGCTGCCGACGTCATCCGCTTCCTGTTGCAGAACGGCGAAATGGTGACTGCCACCATGACGCTGACCGACGAGCAAATGGAACTGTTCGCGCTGGAAGTCAACGCCGACCTGTTGCTGGTCGAGCCCGGCCAGCAAGAGGAGCTGGAACTTCAGGCATTGTTCGATGACAGCGACGACGACGACGAGTCATTGCAGGTGCCGCGTGCGCCGGTCATCACCGTCATGGGTCACGTCGACCATGGCAAGACCACACTGCTCGACAAGATCCGCAAGGCCAACGTTGTCGCCGGCGAAGCGGGTGGCATTACGCAGCACATCGGTGCCTACAAGGTCGATGTCGATGGTCGCGAGATCACCTTCCTCGACACCCCTGGCCACGCCGCGTTCACCAAGATGCGTGCCCGTGGTGCGCAGGTCACCGACATCGTCGTGCTGATGGTTGCCGCCGATGACGGCGTCATGCCCCAGACCATTGAAGCCATCAACCATGCCCGGGCCGCTGAAGTCCCGATCGTGGTCGCCCTCAACAAGATCGACAAGGAAAACGCTGACGTACAGCGCGTCCTGTCGGAACTGTCCGAGCACGGCCTGATCGCCGAGAGCTGGGGCGGCGACACCATCGTCGTCGAGATGTCCGCACAGCAGAGCCTCGGCATCGACGATCTGCTCGAGCAGCTCGCCGCAGTTGCCGAAGTCGAAGAGCTGACCGCCAACCCCACCGGCCGCGCCAAGGGCGTGGTGTTGGAAGCCAAGCTCGACATCGGTCGTGGCCCTGTTGCCACCATCCTCGTCGACAAGGGCGAGCTGAAGGTCGGCGACCCCATCGTTGCCGGCGCAGCATGGGGCCGCGTGCGCGCCATGATCAACGACAAGGGCGAGCAAGTGAAGTCGGCCGGCCCCAGCACTCCGGTGCAGGTGCTCGGTCTGCAGAGCGTGCCCAACGCCGGCGACGAATTCCGCTCGGCACTCACCGAGAAGACCGCCCGCACCGTTGGTGAAGCCCGCGAGCAGCGCTACCGCCTCAAGGCGCAGCGCGGCGATGCCCGCCTCAGCACCGGCGTGAAGTTGGAAGACATCTTCAACTCCATCCAGGCCGGCGAAGTCGCCACCCTCAACATCGTGTTGAAGGCCGACGTGCAGGGCTCGTTGGAAGCTGTCACCGAATCGTTGCGCCGCCTGGAGCGCGAGGAAGTGAAGCTGGCGTTCGTGCACCGCGCGGTCGGCGCCATCTCGGAGAACGACATCAGCCTGGCGGCAACTACCAATGCCACGCTGATCGGTTTCAATGTGCGCCCGGACCGCAAGGCCCGCGACATGGCTGCGTCTGAAGGCGTAGAGATTCGTACCTACGAAATCATCTACAAATTGCTGGAAGACATCGAGCGGGCCATGGTCGGCATGCTCGCCCCAGAGTACGAGGAAGTGGTCACCGGCGAAGCCGAGGTCCGCGAAGTCTTCCGTGTCCCTCGCATCGGCGGCATCGCCGGTTGCATGGTGCGCAGCGGGGCGATCACTCGCGGCTCGAAGGTTCGGTTCCTGCGCGACGGCACGATCATCTGGAAGGGCGCCATCACGTCGCTCAAGCGCTTCAAGGACGATGCACGTGAGGTCCGCGAGGGCTTCGAATGCGGTATCGGCCTCAGCGACTTCCAGGATCTGAAGCCCGGCGACCTCATCGAGACCTTCGAAGAGCGCGAAATCGCTCGGGTCTAACGAACCGAGTCAGGCTCGCCACGAGCGATGCGTTCAACGTCGCCTTGCCGAGTATCGTAGCTCTGAAATTTCTAGGCGGAGGGCTATACTTTGGGCGGATTCAAAGGTGTTCGAGGGTTTGTCGCGGCGGCCCTTGCAATCTGTGCAGTGGCGGCGATAGCACCGTCCACAGCGGCAGCTGTCGATGGAGTCGAGTGCGTATCGCCTCCCGTGTTGTCGCTCCGTGACGGCGTTGACTGGCTTGTTCCGGTCGGTGTGAACTGGGTGCAGTTCGATCTGACCGGCGAGACTCCCACGGGGGGCGGCGCTGGCGCGCACGTGACCGGACTTGTGCAGGTCGCCGCCGGTGACGCACTGTCGCTCACGTTGTTACCGGGCGGGCCAGGCGGCGACGGATGGTGGACGTTTGCCAACGTGCACTCTGCTTCCACCGCCCTCGCCGGCGGCGGGGCGCCAGAGCTGCGTGTCAATGGTGCCGTCGTGGCAGTTGCCGGTGGTGGTGGCGCGCCCGGATCGACGCTGATGGATGGCGGCCAGGTCGAGGTCCCCGGTGGCGCGGCGGGTACGCCTGCGCCCGGCTTGTCTGGGTCTGGGCCAGCCGGAGGCGGCGGAGCGTCGGCTGGCGCTGGAGGCGTAGCGGCCCCCGCCCCCGCCGCAGGCAGCCCCGGTACCGATGGCGTCGCGAGCGTCGGCGGAACCGGTGGCTCCCTGATCACCGAGCCAGCGGACCTCTCGTTCTACGCCCTGCCGGGTGGTGGCGGAGGCGCTGGTCACTTCGGGGGTGCCGGCGGCGCAAGCGGTGTGCCCGGCCCGTCGGACGCTGCTGACCTTTCGAGTAGCGGCGGTGGCGGCGGGTCGTCATGGCTTGATCCGGCACTCGTTGACCTCCCGATGTATCAGTTAGCGAACGGAGCCGGGCTGGCGGCAAGCGTCGTCGCGTGTGACGCCGCCGACTCGGCCATCCCGCTGCCGATCAGCCTGCCTGATGCCGTGTGCCGTCCACCCGTGATCTTTGGTCGCGTGAACGCCACGGATCAGTTCGTCGTGCCCGAAGGTGACAACATCGCAGTGTTCGACGCCTGGGGTGCCGCGGGAGGCGCCGTCGCGCTTGTAAACGGGCGGCTGCGGCCGGTCCAGATCGGTGACCCTGGTGCGGTGTTCGGCAACGGCGGTCGAGCGACCGTCGCTCGTTGGGTCAATGGTGGTGACGTCTTCGACGTCACCGTCGGCGGTGTAGGTAACCTTGGAGGCTTCAACGGCGGCGGCTTCCCGAGGAACAGAGAGGGCTACAGCACCGGCGGCGGTGGAGGCACCGACATACGCCCCGCTGGCGGCAATCTGGCATCGCGCGTGGTCGCCGGTGGCGGCGCGGGCGGTACTGGCGTGACCTATCCCGGCGGGTGGACCCCGCAAGGCGCTCCGATCGGTGAACCGTCGATCGTCGCCGGCGGCGCCGGCGGCGCCGTTGGAGCGGACGGCACTGGTACGCACCCTGGACTTGGCGCCACCCAAGTTGCGCCGGGGGTGAACGGTGCCTCCGAGATCCCGGCTGACGACATCGCGCCTGGCGCTGGAGTGGGTGGGGCCATCATTGACTACTACGCGGCGTCCGAGCACGCCGGCGGCGGCGGTGGCGGCTGGTACGGCGGCGGCTCCGGCGGTGGTGTCTACACCCTCAACAAAGTGCGTGGTGCCGGTTCGGGCGGCGGTGGGTCGTCGTTCGGCCTGAGCAGTCCGGACCTGCCCGGCCCGGTGTATCAGGACGGGGTGCGTGCAGACGAGGGTCTGGTCCAGATCGTGACCTGTCGTCGGGACATCGCACCAATCACGACGACGACTTCCACGACGACGACTTCCACGACGACGGCGACCACCCTGAGCGTCACCGCCACGACCCAGGTTTCGGGCACGTCGCCGCCGCCACCATCCACATCCGGCTGGCAGTTGCCGCAGACTGGTGAAGCTCACGCTGGAGCGCTGGTGTGTGCTGCGACAATCACACTCTCTGGCGCAATTCTGCTGGCACTCCGCCGTCGGCCGGCTCGCCTTCGCTGACAAAATCCGTTTGCGTACAGGCTGGCCGGGCTCCTTTGTGGGCACGGCCAGGCTGTTTCTTGCTGCAGCGCAAGGCCGGTAGCTTCGTGGCCGACCTCGGGTCTAACGGCCCCACACCTGAACGTGTCAGGCCAGTTGGTAGCGTCACGCTGTGGCTGACCTTGAGTTCTTCTTCGATCCGGTGTGTCCTTGGGCGTGGATCACGTCTCGGTGGGTCACCGAGGTACAACAGCAGCGCAGGTACGACGTCACGTGGCGTTTCATCTCGCTGAAGGTGATCAACCATCACCGCACCGAGGCGTGGTACACACCCGAGTACCGGGCTTCGCACATGGCGGGCCTGTACGCGCATCGCGTGTGTGACGAGGTTCGGCTCCGC
>JANLPB010000163.1:0-8208 GCA_031366885.1 Ilumatobacteraceae bacterium | reverse complement strand
GGGGTACAGCGCGGCGCCGTCGGTGGCGACAGTGATGATCGCGTCGTCGGCACCGAGACCCAGCACCTTCGCGGTGCTGATCGCGGCCAGCACATTGCAGATGGACGAGAGCCCGAAGTGCTGCAGCGTGTCGAGGATCTCGCGCGGAACGTGGCGACGGTCGGCCAGGTAGCCCAGGCCGTCCTCGCTGTTGAACATCGCGTACAACTGGTCGGTCGCTTGGTCGCTGACAGCCGAGATCAGGTCGCTGTTCATCACGTTGTGGATCAGCGGGATGTGCTTGTCGCCGATGCCCTGAATGTTGTGCTCGCCGAACCCGTTCTCCAGCATCGTCGGGCACTCCAGCGCCTCGACAGCGACGATCTTGGTGCCGTAATCGCGCTTCAGCCGGTCGCCGGCGGCGATGGTGCCAGCCGATCCCGTGGCACTCGTGAATGCTGCCAGGCGAAGGTCGCGACCAGATGAATTGCGTACGGTCTCGAACGCATTCGCCAGCGCGCGACCCGTGACTTCGAAGTGGCCGAGGTGGTTACCGAACTCGCAAAACTGGTTGAGCACGAAGTTGCCCTGGTCCTTCGCCAGCTCGTTGCAGGCGTCGTAAATCTCCTTGACATTGCTCTCCGTGCCGACGGTGCGGATGACGTCTTCCTTCGGGTTTTCGCACCACTTGTCCAGCCAGTCGAAGCGCTCCTGGCTCATACCGGCAGGAAGGATCGCGACGCCGCGTGACGCCATGATGCGACTGATCGCGATGCCGCCGCGTGCGTAGTTGCCCGTAGACGGCCAGATCGCACGGTGATGCGTGGGGTCGAACTGACCAGTCACGATGCGCGGGGCCAGGCATGCGTACGCGGCCAGGACCTTGTGGGCCGTGATCATCGGGAAGCGATCACCGAAGACCACGATGATCGGGCTCTCCACACCGGTCAGTGAGCTGGGAAGCACGATGTGGTCGGGCACGCTGACTCGGTTACCGGCGGTGTCGTTGTACCAATGCACCCGCCAGAGGTTGCGAGCGTCGGGACCGTTCTTGTCGGCGTCGCCGACTACCGCTGCGTCGAACGACGAGGGATCGGCGAGTTGGGCGAAGGTCGGCAGCGTGATGCCGACGTCCTTGAACCGGCCGACGCTGTTGGCCAGTGCTGTCTCGTCGACCACGCGATCTGCCAAGCCGAACTGATTCTCGAGAGCGTGGGCGATCGGGTCAGTGCCAGCTGATGCAGTCATGTTTGACATTTTGTCAAACGCTGAGGGCTTTCGCGCCGACCCGGTCAAATTGGAACGACACGGGCTGAAAGGCTCACCGGAGGGGGTGTCGGTAGGCTGCCCCAATGTCCGACGTTGCGAGCGAGCTCTCTAGCGCCAAGCGCCGCATCATCGAACGGCTCAAACGAGTAGACACTGCGACGGCCCCGGAGCTTGCCGCAGAGTTCGGTCTGACCGACACGGCAATTCGCCAGCACCTCGAAGCCTTGGAGAACGCCGAACTGGTGGAACGGGTCATCGCGCCAAGCAGTGGGCGCGGCCGGCCGCCCGTGCACTGGCGCCTCGCGGCTTCTGCCAGCTCGCTGTTCGCCTATCGCCACAGCGACCTCACCGTCGAGCTGATTGTGTCGATTCGCGACGCGCTGGGCGAGGAGGCCCTGGAGGCTGTCGTTCGCACGCGTGCCGAGCGTCAGCTCGCCACGTATCGCGTGGCAATCGACGACACCGCCAGCCTGAGCGACAAGGTGCATCGCATTGCAGAACTACGCAGTGCCGAGGGCTACCTCGCCGAGGCAGTTGAGAGCGACGGCCACCTGACGCTCGTGGAGCACCACTGCCCCATCCGCGATGCGGCCGACTCGTGCGCGGGTCTTTGCAGCGCGGAGTTGAACCTGTTCCAAAAGGCGTTGGGTCCAGACGTCACCGTGGCCCGCGAGCAACACCTGCTCGACGGTGGCCAACGCTGCGCCTATCGCATCACACTCCGTTAGGCCGCTACCGTGGCGGTCTATGGCTGAACTCTTCCTCGGCGGGTTGATCGATCCTGCTCAGCACTCCCGCACCGACAAAAACGTGCTGCTCCCCAGCGGCGACTTCACCACGCATGGCGTAATCGTGGGCATGACCGGCTCCGGCAAGACCGGCCTGGGCATCGTGCTGATCGAGGAGGCACTTTCCGCTGGCGTGCCAACGCTCCTGATCGACCCTAAGGGCGACCTCACGAACCTGTGCCTCACCTTTCCAGCGCTCGCCCCCACCGACTTCGAGCCGTGGGTGAACGAAGGCGACGCAAGCAAAGCCGGGCTCGGCGTTCCAGAGTTTGCGGCAGCGCAGGCCAAGTCATGGACAGAGGGCTTGGCCGGTTGGGGCTTCGGACCCGACCGCATCACGGCGCTGCGCGACAAGGCCACCTTCACGATCTACACGCCTGGCTCCAACGCCGGCGTCGGTCTCAACATCATCGGGTCGTTGCAGGCACCGGGCTTCGGTGCCGACCCCGAAATCGTCGGCGACGAAATTGAAGGGTTCGTCTCGGGCCTGCTCAGCCTCGTCGACATCGAGTCCGACCCGCTGAGTAGCCGCGAGCACATTCTGCTGTCGAATCTGATCCTCAACGAGTGGAACGCGCAGCGCAGCCTCGACCTGCCCACGCTCGTCGGCATGGTGCTGACCCCGCCCATCCGCAAGCTCGGCGTGTTCGAGCTGGATCAGTTCTTCCCACCGAAGGACCGGATGGCGTTTGCAATGCGGCTCAACGGATTGCTCGCCTCGCCGTCGTTCAGCGCGTGGATGATGGGGCCGCCGCTCGACATCGAGGCGATGCTGCACACGCCCGACCGCAAGCCGCGCTGCGCAATCGTCACCACTGCTCACCTGAGTGACCAGGAGCGGCAGTTCGTCACCACACTGATTCTGTCGAAGCTGGTCACCTGGATGCGCAAGCAGAGCGGCACCACCGACCTGCGAGCGCTGCTGTACATGGACGAAGTTGCGGGCTACCTGCCACCTACCGCAATGCCGCCGACGAAGAAGCCGATCATGACCTTGATGAAGCAGGCGCGTGCGTTCGGCGTAGGCGTGGTGCTCAGCACTCAGAACCCGGTCGACGTCGATTACAAGGCGCTCTCGAATGCGGGGACGTGGATGATCGGCCGGCTGCAGACCGACCGCGACAAGCAACGGTTGCTCGATGGCATGAGTGCCGCGGCCGGCGGCGTGGATGTCGGCGCAATCGGCGACACCATCAGCGGCCTCGCCAAGCGCGAGTTCGTACTACGCCGAGCGGGTAAGGACCAGCCGGAGGTGTTCACCACCCGCTGGGCGATGAGCTATCTGCGTGGCCCACTCACGCGCGACCAGATCGCGCTGCTGATGGCTGACCAGAAGAGCAACGCCGCGCCCGCCGCATCCGTCCCCGCAACGGTGGCTCCGCCAACGGCGCCGGCTCCCTCAACGGCGCTGCCGCCGCCAACGGCCGCTACGCCTTCCCCCGCTCCAGCGCCGGCCGGCGGACTCGCCGACGACGAATCCCCGCTGATGCCGGAGGTCGCCGGTGGAGTGGCCATCCGCTGGGCAGACGTTGCGGCACCCTGGCTCCCGGTAGTCGGCGGCGACCCTCGCGGCACGCGCTACGAACCCGCCGTCGTTGCTCGCGTCGCGCTGCGCTACGACGACGAGAAAGCCAGCCTCATTCACGACGAGGAGTACGAGGCAGTTCTCTTCCCACTTGGCGAGCAGGTCGATGCGTCGCGAGCAATTGCTGTCGACTACGACGATCGCGATCTCCGCGTCGAGATACCGCCAAGTATCACGTATCAGCTCACGAAGGCGCCGCTGAAGACCAAGTCCTTCTGGACCATCGTCGAGCGCGACCTGGTCGACTACTTGGTGCGCAGCCGCAGTGTCGAACTCCAGACAAACAAGGAGCTGAAGCTGTTCAGCCGGCCCGGCGAGACTGCCGACGCGTTCTACCAGCGCTGTTATCAGGACGCCGACGCCAAGGGCGACGCGGCGACGGCCGCGCTGCGCGACAAGTACCAGACCAAGGTCACCGCACTGCAATCTCAGTTGCAGGCCGCCGAGGGCCGCGCCGATGTGTTGCAGGCCGAGCAGAAGGGCCGCCGCAACGACGAGATTTTCTCGACTGCCGGCTCGATCCTGGGCGACCTCTTCGGCGGTCGCAAGTCGCGCGGCGGCATGCTGGGCTCCGTGTTCCGCAAGACGGGCAGTGCCGCCGGAAAGCGTGGCCGCACCGCTGCGTCGGGCGAGCGGTTGGACGCCGCCGAGAACAAAATTCAGATGCTGCACCAGCAGATGGACGATCTAGAGGCCGAGCTGACGCAGGAGGTCACCGACATCGACGCCAAGTGGATGACGATCGCCAAGAACATCACCACGCTGCCCGTGACACTGGAGAAGAGCGACGTAAATGTCACCCAGCTCTCGCTCGTCTGGATCCCCGTCGCCTAGCCAGCGTCAGCGCGACCAGCCGTCTGACGGCGGCAACGTACTGGGCCCGACGTGGGCGTCGAGCCAATCGGTCACTTCCTCGGAAACCTTCCACGTGTTCGAGATCTTCGTGACGACCTGTCTGGTGTGCATCCACTTCGCGAGCGGCCATTCCTGCGCCACGTAAAGACCCTTTCGACGTAGGAAGTCGATGCGTGGATGGTCCTTTGGGAACCCCCGGGGCGCAGTCTTCAGTTCGTCCATCGCGCCCAGTCGCAAGCCGCTACGTTCGAGAGCCGCCGCCCGGTGGGCGAGGTCCGCGCCGGTTGCCTCCAGGTCGATGGCGGCACGGAAGCGCTCCAGCTGGTCTGACGCCATGTGGTAGTAGCCGCAACCGGCGAGCATGCCGCCAGCACCGAGTTGGATGTAGAGGCTGGTGCCGCCCTGGCTTTCGCTGAGTGCGGCGATGTTCTCCTTGTACGGAGTCTTGTCGTTGGCGAAGCGCACGTCTCGATATGGCCGAAAGATCTGAAACGGACCATGCTCACTCAGCGCCTCCGTCAACTCGAGCATCGGGCCACGTACGGCCTCCTCGTAAACAGACTTGTTGGCCTGCCAGAAGGGCCGCGAGTTGTCGGCCGCAAGTCGCTCGTAGAAGTCGAACGCCGCCGCAGGGAACCCAGTGAACGCCATGGGCGAATCCTAGAGATTCAGGCGCCGTGTGCCAGGAGCTGCATTCTGCAGGCATTGCTGCTAGATTGCATGCATGTCTGTTGCGGTAACAGTTCGAAATGTTCCCAACGAGGTGCGTAATGAGCTGGCGTCACGAGCTGCCTTGAAGGGCTGGTCATTGCAGGAGTTCCTGCTGCAAGAGCTCGTCGAGCTGAGCAGGCGTCCTGATCGTGAAGTGCTCGTCGCCAGGCTGCGGGCCAACTCAGCTGGCCACGCTCCCGTGTCAGTGTCGGACATTGTCGCGGCGCGCGACGCCGAGCGCAGATGATCGTTCTTGATGCGAGCGCAGCAGTTGCGCTGCTCGTCGACAGCAGCACCGTCGGGGGCCAGGTTGCAGCGAGGCTGCTGCAGCACGAGATCGCGTATCCATCGCTGCTGCCGTACGAAGTAGCGAGTGCTCTGCGCCGACTCGCCGCAACCGACGTCATCACTCCGCAGCTGGCGGCCCGCTCGCTGCACGACGTCACATTGCTCAACGGTCAAGCCTTTGAGTTTTCGGACCTCGCGAGACGCGTGTGGGAACTTCGCCACAACGTCTCCACCTACGACGCCGCGTACGTCGCTCTCGCTGAGCTACTCGAGGTGCCATTGCTCACACTCGACTCGCGGCTGCGTGCCGCTCCAGGTCTACGGTGCCAGTTCGTCGACCTACCCGCGCCCAACCCTTGAGACGGCGACGTCGCGTAGTCTCCTGAGCATGGCCGTGTTGGCGATCGATCAGGGCACGTCGGCGACCAAGGCGGTCGTTGTCGATGACGACGGCAGCGTGCTCGCTGTCGCTGAAGTTCCTGTAGCGGTACAAGCAACGCTCGACGGCGGCGTCGAGCTGTACCCGGAGGCGCTCTGGCAAAGCCTGGTCGATGCTGGACAACAGGCGCTCGCGGCGGCCGGGCGGCCCTCACTTCACGCCATCGGCTTGGCCAATCAAGGCGAGACGGTGCTTGCGTGGGACCGCCGCACGGGGCGGCCGAGCGGACCCGCGATCGTGTGGCAGGACCGCCGTTCGAGCGAGATTTGCGACGAGCTCGCGCCGCATTCCGTTCGCCTCGTCCACATCACTGGCCTCGAGCTCGACCCATACTTCGTCGCACCGAAAGTGGCGTGGCTGCGCGGGCGGGTGGCGAAAGAACTGACGATCACGACAACCGACACATGGCTGCTTCATCGACTCTGCAGCGCGTTCGTCACCGACGTCGCGACTGCGGGTCGAACGCTGCTGCTCGACCTCGAAACTGGCGCGTGGAGCGAGGAGGCGTGCGAGGTGTTCGGCATCGACCCAACGGAGCTGCCGCGGGTCGTCGGAAACGCGGTTCCCCTCGGGGAGTGCACCACATTCGGTGGCAGGGTGCCGGTGTCGGGCGCCTGCGTCGATCAACAGGCTGCACTCTTCGCCGAGGCCTGCCATGCTGCGGGCGAGGCAAAATGCACGTACGGCACGGGCGCATTCCTGTTGGCCAGTACAGGCAATACCCCGACCCGGTCGGCCAATGGACTGGTCGGCTGCCCTGCGTGGATGCTGGACGGCGAGCTGACCTGGTGCCTCGATGGGCAGGTCTACACCGCGGGCGCAGCCGTCAGCTGGCTGATCGACATGGGCATCATGAAGTCGGCGAGCGACCTCGATGCACTCGGGAGTGTCGTCGCCGATTCCGGCGGCGTGACGTTCGTACCCGCACTCGCTGGGCTCGCCGCGCCCTACTGGAAACCACACGCCAAGGCGGCGTTCACCGGGATGTCGCTCGGCACGGAACGTGGGCACTTGGTTCGCTCCGCGATCGATGGCATCGCCGCCCAGGTTGCGTTGCTGGCGCATGCAGCGGGTCGCGATCTCGGCGCTCCGCTCACACGCCTGCGCGTCGACGGCGGACTGACGCGCAGCCGCACGCTGCTGCAGGTGCAGGCCGACCTTTTGCAGTGCCCCGTCGAGGTCTACCCTTCACCGCACGCCACCGCTCTTGGCGTTGCCGAGTTCGCCGCGATCGGAGCAGGGCAGCCGTTGCCCTCCGACACGTGGCGGCCAAGTGCGATTATCGAGCCGTCCATCAGCGCCGACGAGGCATCCGGCCGATTGGCCACCTGGCAGGCCGTCGCCGACGCGACGCTGGACTTCTGATGCCGACGGCACACGTATTCGACGTCGTGGTGGTGGGCGGCGGCGTGGTCGGTTGTGCCGTTGCTCGGGAGCTGAGCCGACTCGAGCTGTCGGTAGCAATTGTCGAGGCCCGCAGCGATGTCGGCGCGGGCACGAGCAAGGCAAACACGGCGATTCTTCACACAGGCTTCGATGCCGTTCCGGGCTCGCTCGAGTCGCGG
Source organism: Ilumatobacteraceae bacterium (assembly GCA_031366885.1). Lineage (GTDB taxonomy): Bacteria > Actinomycetota > Acidimicrobiia > Acidimicrobiales > Ilumatobacteraceae > UBA668. The sequence goes on along the minus strand of JANLPB010000163.1, from coordinate 729 downwards.
CTGGTCGCTCGCGGATACCAGCTGTTGCGCGACTACGCCCCCACCGTGGGCGTCTCCGTCGAACAGAGCGGTGCGGTGTTAGTCGCATGGGACGAGGAGCAAGCTGCCACCCTGCCACGCCTCGCCGAGAAGGCGGCGGCGAACGGGTACAGCCGAGCTGAAGTCATCGATGCTGCGACTGTTCGTGAACTCGAGCCGTATCTCGGCGACGGCGCGACGGGCGGCATGGTCGTGCCCGACGAGCACTTGATCGACCCGTGGAGCACCCCGATCGCGTTCGCGACGGAGGCGGTGGCCAACGGCTGCCAGCTCTTTACGAATCTCCACGTGACGAAATTGGAGGTGGGGGGCGAGGTCACTTGTCTCATCGCCGAGGATGGTCGCGAAGTCCTCGCCCGTTTCGTGGTCAACGCCGCCGGCTTGCACGGCGACACTCTTCATCGGTTGTTCGGTTTCGACGGCTTCTCCATCCGGCCGCGCCGCGGCGAATTGATCGTGTTCGACAAGTTGGCGCGGCCGCTGCTCGGGCGAACGATTCTGCCGGTGCCAACGTCGCACACGAAGGGCGTGCTGGTCGCGCCGACTGTATTCGGCAACATCATGCTCGGGCCGACCGCCGACGACATCGACGACAGGGCCGCGACGGGCAGCACCCGCACTGGTTTGGACGCGCTGCTGCAGAAGGGGCATCGAATCCTTCCGGCCCTACTCGACGAGGAAGTCACCGCC
>JANLPB010000152.1:0-3897 GCA_031366885.1 Ilumatobacteraceae bacterium | reverse complement strand
CATGTCGATCTCCATCATCTGGGGCACGCGCGACGGCATCATCCCGCGCGAGTCGTTCGAGGCGCTGTGCATCGCGTCCGGTGTCGAGGGCACGGTGGTGGAGGGTTCGCACAGCTGGCTGCTGGCCGACCCGCAAAAATTCGGCGAAGTGATCACCAACGACGTCCGGGTCGCCCAAGCCGCGCGCGACCTGGAAAGGGCCGTGCCCGAAGGCAAGCGCAAGGGTCTGCGGAGAGTCCAAACCCTCGCGCCCCGCCGCCGTCCTGCCTCCAGCGAATAGTTGCGCCTGCAACGATTTTTTCCTACGGCTCGGGGAGTTTGGGGCCGGCGATTCTTACTTCTTCGCGGCGTCTCGTGATGCCCCGGGCGTCGAGCTCGGTGGCCAACGGGACGGCATGTTTTCTGGTGTTGCCGAGGGCTTCCCTGAATTGCGACATAGTGAAGCCTTCGGGATTGGCGCTGAGTAGCTGGGCGGCCGCCCGGGCGGCACTGTCAACTGCCGACGGGTGGAAGTAAAGGCCTTCGCGCTCGACGACCAGCTTGCGGCGCACCAACTCGCGTAACTGGGCCTTGTCGACGCCGACCGGATCGGGGGGCGCGGTGCCGCCTGCACACAACACGGCGAGAAAGGGATGATCGACAAGCGGATCCTTCGCCGCGACAGGTCGCGCTCGCCCCGCCTCGACGGCAACTCCTTCGAGAGTGGCGACTGTCGCGCGCTCGCGTTCGTCGAGGGATGCGAGGTCGAGGCCGAACTCATCGGCCGCTGCGATTCGCCGGCGAACCGAATCCTGGGTCGCCGCGAACGCAACGGGCGACACGACCCATGCGCCGACTGTCGGTTCGCGGCGTTCGCCGGTGGTTGCCTCCAACGCGTCGGCCGTGACCCAGCCTCGTTCGTCAATCACGCGGTCCACGCTGCGGTCGGGTTGTGCCTTCGACGCCGGTCGAATCGGCGCGACGTCGAGCACCTCGCCGCCGCCGACGGTCTCGTCGCGACCCGACTCGCGCAACACGAACCGGTCGCCGGGCAGCAACGGCACAGCGGTATCTAGGTGCACACGCACCAACCCTGCGGTTCCGGGCGCCAAGGACTGACTGCCCAACACGCGCAGCTTCACCGGGAACTCGCCCGACCCGATGTAGGCGGCATACGCACCGCGACGCGACACGACGTGGTCGAGGGTTGCCAGCACAGTGAGGCTGGCGTCGAAGCGAACAGTCGGACGCCACTGCGCCGGCATCACGATCGCCTCGCCACGTCGCAACTCCGTGTGATCGACTCCTACCAAGTTGAGGGCGACCCGATTGCCCGGCCCGATCGAATCGTGGCGCTCGCCATGCGACTGCACTGAGCGAACTCGCACGGCATAGTCGCCGGCGTGCAGCAGATCGTCGGTCGCGATGGAGCCACCGGTGAGAGTGCCGGTGATGACCGTCCCGCTGCCCTTGGCGGCGAAGACTCGGTCGATCCACAACCGCGGTCTGCCCCGATCAGGTGCGGCTGGTGTGGTTGCGACCAGCGCGGCGAGCGCGCTGCGAACATCGTCCATTCCTGCGCCTGTGGTGGCGCTGACGGCAACGATCGGAGCATCGGCCAGGAAGGTGCCGGCGAGGTGGTCGCGCACGTCCATCTCTTGCAGCTGGCGCCACTCGTCGTCGACCAGATCGGACTTGGTCAGCGCCACCACGCCGTGCCGCACACCAACCAGTTCGAGAATTCGCAGGTGTTCTTCGCTCTGTGGCTTCCAGCCCTCGGTCGCCGCAACCACAAACATGCATGCGTCGACACCACCGACACCGGCGAGCATGTTCCGCAGAAAGCGAACGTGCCCGGGTACGTCGATGAAGCTGACGCCCTCGCCGTTGGCCAGTGTGGTGTGGGCGAAGCCGAGATCGATGGTGAGGCCGCGCCGTCGTTCCTCCTCGAAGCGGTCCGGGTTGGTGCCGGTGAGCGCCTGTACCAGCGATGATTTGCCGTGATCGACGTGGCCGGCGGTAGCGACGACGCGCATTTGTCAGAGGCCGTTGAGCGCGGCGGCGAGCGCGCCGTCGTCGGTAGGGTGCACGGTGCGGTGGTCGAGCAATGTGGCGCCGTCACGCGTGCGAGCAATGATCGGTGTAGCGGCTGCGCGAAGAGCGGCGAGGCGATCGCCCGACACCCTGATCGCCACTGACGGAATGATGGTGCCGGGTGCGGAGCCCGCGCCCGGGACGGCTTCGCTGGGCACCACCTCGCCGACTCCGGTGGCAGCGGCCAGTTCGTGCGCGCGGATGGAGAGATCGTTGATGGTCGCGCTGGCCATCGCCCAGAACGGCACATCGATCGCCGCCGTCTTGGCGAGATACGACAGCGCAAGTTCCTGCATCGCGAACAACACGTGCCCTCCGGGTCGCAGCGCACGTGCCAGCGGGTGCTTCATGCATGCAGCGACGAGATCGGCGCGACCGACGATGACACCCGCCTGCGGGCCGCCCATCAGCTTGTCGCCGCTGAACGTCACGAGCGAGGCACCGGCCGCGAGCGACTGACGCGCGGCTGGTTCGCTGGCCAACCATGCGGGCGGCGGGCCACTGAGCCACGGACAGTTGGCGTCGATCAGGCCGCTGCCGATGTCGGCGACGACGGGTACGCCAAGTGTCGCCAGCTGCGCGACTGGTGTGTCCTCGACGAAGCCCTCGATCCGATAGTTGGACGGATGCACCTTGAGGATCAGCGCCACGTCGGCGTTCTTGTGCGCGACTGCCTTGGCGTAATCGGCCAGCCGCGTGCGGTTGGTGGTCCCGACGTCGACGAGGTGTGCACCGCTTTGCTCCATCACCTCCGGCACTCGGAACCCGCCGCCGATCTCCACGCTCTCGCCGCGGCTGACCAGCACCTGGCGATCAGTGGCCAAGGCAGCCAGAACGAGGAGCACGGCGGCAGCGTTGTTGTTGACGACCATCGCCGCCTCTGCACCGCATAGCGTCGCCAGCAGGCCGCCGGCTGCCGCCTGGCGCGAACCTCGTTCGCCGGTGGTGAGGTCGAATTCGACGTTGATTGCTTGTGGCGGATGCGTGAACGCAACGGGCGCTCGCCCGAGGTTGGTGTGTAGCAGGACCCCTGTCGCGTTGATCACCGGCGACAGGAGAGTGCGCTGGAAGTCGACGGCGCGTGCGGCGGCGGCAGCGTCGTCGTACGCGTCGGGGCCGGCTGCGATGGCCTGGCGCGCCAACTCGACGCAGACGGCGTGGGGTAGGTGGCTGGCAGTCGCCATCGCCCGCGCCAGCCGATCGACAGAAGGTGGACGACCAGCCGTACTCATCGCGCCCGAGCGTACCGCTCGTAAGCTGGAGCGATGTTGGCTGTGGCGATTGTGCAACTGGACCCGGAGCTGGAGTTACCCAGCTACGCGCACCCCGGCGACGCAGGGCTGGACTTGCGGGCGCGTGAGGACGGCGTTGTGGCGGCGGCGGGTGGGCGTTTGCTGATGCCGACGGGGATCAGCATCGCCATTCCGATCGGCTGTGCCGGGTTCGTGTTACCCCGCAGCGGAAACGCGCTCAAACATGGCCTCACCGTCGCCAACGCACCGGGTCTCATCGACGCTGCCTATCGCGGTGAGATCAAAGTCGTGCTGCTGAACACCGACTCACGCACACCGTTCCACATTCAGCGCGGCGACCGAATTGCCCAATTGGTTGTGCAGCGCGTCGAAGACGTGCAGTGGACCTTGGTCGATTCTCTCGACGGCGACGATCGCGGCGGCGGTTTCGGCCACTCCGGCAGCGCCTGACCAGATCGCCGTTCGGGTCGCGACTCGTGTCGCGGTTCGGGTCGTAGCCCGGGTTCCAGTCGTGACGCGCCGGTGAGCACGCCGGAGCGTGCTCTCCCACAGTGTTTGAGTTGTTCTCGGG
>JANLPB010000137.1:0-6395 GCA_031366885.1 Ilumatobacteraceae bacterium | reverse complement strand
CCACGACGATGGCACCGACCACGACGATGGCACCGACCACGACGATGGCACCGACCACGACGATGGCACCGACCACGACGATGGCACCGACCACGACGATGGCACCGACCACGACGATGGCCATCGTCGGCTCCGATGGCCCCGTCCCGACCACTACGCCGACGGTCATGGCGCCGACCACGACGACGATGAAGTCGACGGGGCCGACCACGCTGGTCGCGTCCGAGGCGCCGGTGGCACCAACTGCTGTCGGCTCTTCAGCTCGGGCCTTGCCGACGACAGGTAACGAGTCGGGTCGGCTCGTGTTCTTCGGCCTGGCAGTGTTCCTGTTCGGTCTGATGCTGTCCGTGCTCGCACGTCGGACTCGCACAGCCCGTAGCTGACGCTGACGCACCAAGAATGAGAAGGCCCGGAAACATTTGTTTCCGGGCCTTCTGCTGCTCAGCCGGTCACCGGGGTCGGCGAGAACTTGAAGGACTCGACGATGGGCATCACGGCTTTCTCGAGGGCTGCGAAGCCGGGGCGGCCGGCATCGTCCAGAAAGATTGCGACGGTGCGCTCTGGCATCACGTCGATGAGCACAATGCGCATGTGTTGGCCGGCGACGATTCCATAGTTGAACGGGTCGGGCTTCGATGTACGGGACACGATCAGCACGATGCCCCAGTCGCAGACCGCTGCCGCATCGGCAATCTCGGCATCGACCACCTCGGCTTGCAGGCCGTTGATCATCACGGTCGATCGAGTTGCCTTCAGCGTCGGAAGCGCGACCATCCAGTCGGCGATGGCCACCGCCCCAGTCCCGACCGTGGGGTCTGGTTCATCGGTCGGCTGTCGTGTATCGCAGTCGTATGAGTCGGGCGCGGCGGCTGCAACGTCGGCCCACGCTCGTAGCCCCCACGGTGCTGGGTCGGCGTTTGCGGCGTAGTCATCCGCCCGACTGATGAAGAGCGCTGCCTGCGAGTCGTAGTTGATCGCCCAGCCATCCGGCAGAGTGAAGGTGGCCTGTCCATAGGTGAAACCCCCGTAGGGGTTCCATCGATTGGTCGAGTAGGTGCCAGCTTCCACGATGCCGAGGCAATCGCGCCCCTCAAGCTTGCACCCGGTGTGCGTCCAGCGACCCTCGAACGCCGCTTGGCGGGCTCCGCAGTCATCGTCGTCGGCGGCCAGGGTGAGCGTGGTCCCCTGTGGCGAGAGCTTCCAGTGGTAATGGCCGACGGCCCCGTCGAGGCAGTCGAGGACATCGCCGACGAGTGTCATTTCGATTGTGTCGGAACCGGTGGCCGTCAGGTCTGAGTTGAATGCCTTTGGGTTGTCGGCGATGCCGGTCTCGTACGCGAGGTACCCGTCGGAGATCTCGATGAAAGCAGCGGCCGTGCCCGTGCCCAGATTGCCAATAGTGCGAGGCGGGCCGACCCACCGGTCGACGATGGCCGCCGGCGTCGCTCCCACAGCGGTGGTCGTGGTCGCGGCAACGGTGGTCTCGGGAGCGATCACCGCATCCGTTGCGGCCACCTCGGTTCCGTCTGCTGTGGGCTGGGCTGTGTCGGGGTCGCTGCCGCAGGCCCCCAGCAGCCCACCCAGTGCCAACGCGAACATCACCGCACGAGGGCGCTTGCTCTTCATGTCGTTTCCTCCACACCTCGAGTTGTGATGGGCAGACGCCGACGACAGCGAAAAAGCTCAGGAACCATTCGACAGCGCGAACGAATCGACCACGGCACCGGCAGTTTTGAGGAGAGCGTCGTACGCCGACGCGTCGCGGTCGCTCGCGATAGTGATCGCCAGCGTGCGGTTGTTCGGTAGATCGACAAGGACGATGCGCATCTGCTGGCCGGCGCTCATCGTTGCGGTCCAGGGTGTCGCCGCGTCGGACCGAGACGTGATCACGGGCCTCGGGTCGCAGACCGGATCTGTCACAGAGATGTCGATCGTGCGGGCCTCGTAACCGTCCACCGTGCCGACGGATGGCGTCGCCGCAATGCCTGGCGTCGAAACGATTGCATCGGCAATAGCAGTCATGCCGACGACGTCTCGCGGTGTCGCTGCGCATTCTGTTGCGCTCGGGGCCACGTCGGCGAAAAGGTAGATGCCGTGGACACCCGTTCCGGTCGTGTCTGGTGGCAGCAACGCCAGCCGGCCCTTGTCGTCCAGCGCCGATGTCCAGCCGTCAGGGACGGTGTACGTCACCTCTCCATACGAGTCACTGTCGAAGGGATCGAAGGTCACCGACGCGTATCGCCCGGCCTCCAGCCTGCCGAGGCAGTCGCTGCCACGTGTCGGGCAGTCCGTGTGCGTCCACGTGCCGACCAGGACTGCCGCCCGGTCAGCGCACTCGTCATTCACCGCCTCCAACGTCAACGTCGTCCCCTGAGGGGAAACGCTCCAGCGGTAGTCGCCGGCGGCGCCCGGCGCACATCGGCCCATCTGGCTGGTCAGCGTCAACAGCAGGCGGCCCGCTCCGTTCGCTGCGACCTGGGAGGTGAAGTCGTCGACGATGCCGCCGGAGAGATGTTCCAGTGTCACCCGCCGAGCGCTGAAGACGACGAATGATGGGGCCAATGGATTCGGTGTGCTCACCGCAGCCGGGGTCGCTGCGACCCACCGCTCGATCAGTTCAGCTGGAGTAGTCGTCGGCGCGACGGACACACTGGGAGTGTCCGAGGTAGAGGTCGCAGGCGTCGCAGATGGAGCAGTGTCGCGCCCAGCAATCGTTGTCAGACCTGCGATCAACACGACAACAGCGGCCGCAACGCCAGCGAGGGCCGGCCATCGCGGACGTCGGTGATCCGGCAACTCCACCACGTTGACCACGTCCTGTGTCACGTCGCCGTTGGTGGGCGACCCCGCCTGTGTCCGCAGCAGCTTGGCGGTGTCGCCGCGATACTGAGGTTCATCGGGAGCTCCGGCACGTAATGCTGCTTCGATTGTTCGATCGTCCATCAGTCGGCCTCCTTGCCGAGGCGTGTTCGTAAGCTCGCGAGAGCTTGCGTGCAATGGCTGCGCGCTGCGCTCGCGGTGATGCCCAGCGTGAAGCCGATGTCCTCGAACGTCAGGTCGGCTCGATAGCGCAGAAACAGCACGGCACGTTGGCGCTCGGGCAGACGCTCGACCTCAGACCACACTTGTCGGCGCTCCATGTCGTCGCCCGGCTCACCCGCAGCCGATGGCTGCGGACCTTGAGTCACCAGTCGAAGCCCCCGCGCGAGACGACGATGCTCGTCCATCGCCAGCCGGTACGCGACGTGGAACGTCCATGACTTCACATCCCGGATCTGTTGCCCAGCGCAGAGCACATCGAAGAGGCGCAGGAGCGACTCCTGGACCACGTCTGCGGCTGCGGTGTCACTCACGCCGAGTCGGCGAACAAAGCCGAACAGCGTCTGGCCGTGTGCCCTCTCAAAATCGACGACCAACGCACCGTGCACCATTGACAGGTTCATCACGACGTCGTCGGTCATGTCAGCGTCCGCAGACTGTATGAGGTCGCGTGCAATGAGCATCGCTCTGCCGACGCTGTTGGATGCAGAAACGCTCAGCCACGTCGTTCACAATTTGGAGATTAGCGAGGGGATTCGTGAGCCTTCGCTGCGGTGAGCAGGGGCAGCAGTGCCTCGGCAACGTCGGCCGGCCGTTCCTCATGGGAGAACAGTCCGGCGTCCGCGATCACGGTGAGGTGAGCGTCAGGGAAATCCGCCACCATGTCCTGAGCCCAATGGACGGGGAAGAAGCGATCGTGCTGGCCCCAGACCAGTTGCACCGGCACGTCGATCCGTGCATGCAGGGCTCGCAGGTCACGAACAAGTCGGTAGTCAAAGCTCCGCAGCAAGTCCATCGTGGCAGCGCGATGCGCGCGAGACCTGTGAAGTGGTTGCAGGAAGAACTCGTCGAACTCACCGTCGAGTAGACCGCGGTCGACGAAGGCGTCGCCGAGGACGAGTCTGCTGCGGCGTAGGCGCGGCCGGCCGGCCACCCAGCCCAGGGCTGTCCCGAAACCGGGGATTCGGCGCCCGGCGATGAACGACTTGAACTTCCAGCTCAAGCCAGTGGACTGCTCGGTGTCGATCAACCCGAGGGCGCGTAGGCGTGGGTTGCCGACCACAGCGTGTCGCGCAATCATCCCGCCGCTGTTATGACCGACCACCGCGACGTCGTGCAGTTCAAGGAGGTCGATTGCGCGGCGCACGCCGCGGATGTGATTCTCGATCGTCAATTCGGTGCCAGGGGAAAACCGGCTGGACCCTGCCCCGGGAAGGTCGATCAGGTGGCACGTGACGTGGTCGGCCAGATGCGGAAGCAGATGTCGGAAAGTGGCGCTGCTGACGGGCCAACCGTGCACGAAGAGCACGTCCGGTCCGGTGCCGACGCGCCAGTAGGCAACCTCGCCTCCGCCGACATCGAGAAATCGGTGGGGCTTGCCGCGAAACAGATCGGCAGCGGCTGCTGCGGAGATGGTCATGGAACCTCGATAATTGTAGTGGTCACTGCGAAACCATAATCGCAGTGACCACTACGATCAAGAGCTCATGGGTCACAAGCACAGCAAGGCCGACATTCTCGAGGGAGCGTTTGCCGCCGCGTTCGACGGTGGCCTGAGTCAGCTCACCTTCGGACGGGTTGCGAAGCGGCTCGGCCTGAACGACAGAATTGTCGTGTACTACTTTCCCACCAAGGAAGACTTGGTTGCGGAGGTCTTGTCCGCAATGGGCGCCCAGCTCCAAACGACGCTCGCACCCGCACTCTCGTCCCCGGCCGCAGACCATCTCGACCTCGTACGCGCGGCATGGCCAATACTCGCTCAGCCCGCGGCAGATCCTGTGTTCGCGTTGTTCTTCGAGGCCGGTGGGCTGGCCGCAACGGGCCGCGAACCGTTCAGCACCCTCGTCCCACAACTTGTCGACGCGTGGATCGAGTGGGCCGCGGGTTTCGTCGGCGGTACACGTGCGTATCGGAAGTCAGAGGCCGAGGCCGCTATCGCGCTGCTGGACGGCTTGCTCTTGCTCCGCCAGCTTGCCGGGCCCAAGGTAGCCAACCGCGCCGCTCGACGAATTGTAGGCAGCCCTCGCGGACCAAAGCCTCAGCTTGCTGACGGGTCGGACGGCGCTTCCACCACGGCGATGTGATTGCCATCGGGATCGCGCATCATGAACAGCAACGGTGCGCCGGGGGTACGCATTGGCTCGGCGTCGATGTCGATGCCCCCGATGGCCGTCAGACGGCGATGTTCGCCGAGAACGTCGCTTGCCTCGACTCCGATTGAGCCGCCTCCGGGTTGACCGCCCATCGGCGGGTTGAGGGCGAGCCGCGCGTGTGATCCAGGCGGGGCAACTTCCACCCATCGCATCTCACCGTTTTCCCCGAAACGCATGTCTGCTCGGACCTCGAAGCCGAGCTTCTGTGTATAAAAGGCGAGGGCGGAGTCCTGATCGCTGACCGAGAACATCGCGACGCCGATGTTGCCAATGGTGGTCTTGTCTGGGGTCGTGTCACTCATGAATCCAAATGTAGCGGAGATAGCCGGAGCCCATTTTCCGGTGTACGCAGCCTTGACGTCCGCGGCAATCAAGGTCACCATGTTCCCGCCGGGAGGCGTTGCAGTTCGGGGCGCACGATGAGCGGGAGGGTCGATGCCGAGCGCCGATGATGTGCGAGAAGGTCAGCGAGCTGCGTGGGCTGCGCTGTCGGCTGGCTGGGAGAAGTGGGACTCGGTGATCATGGATCAGCTCGGCCCTGTCGGCGCGGCGATGATCGAGCGTCTCGACATCGCAGCGCACCAACAGCACCTCGACATTGCGTCCGGCACGGGCGAGCCGGGTTTGACCATCGCAGCACTGGCCCCCAAGGGCCGAGTCATGCTCACCGACCTCTCCGCGCCGATGCTGGAGGTAGCCGCACGACGGGCCGGCGCCCAGGGGGCCGTCAACGTGGAGACGAGGGTCTGCAGCGCCGATGATCTGCCGTTCGACGACGCCACGTTCGACAGCGTGTCGGTGCGGTTCGGATACATGTTCTTCCCTGACATGGCCAAGGCGACGGCCGAGTTCGTGCGGGTGCTCAAACCGGGCGGGCGGCTGTGCTCCTCGGTATGGATCCGGCCTGACGAAAATCCTTGGACGTCGATTGCGATGCAGGCCATCGCGACCGAGACGGTGCTACCGCCACCCGACCCAGACCGACCGAACATGTTTCGTTGCGCCGCCCCTGGCTACGTGAGTGCCTTGTACGAGGGTGCCGGCCTGCACGACGTCGAGGCGTGGGACGTGCCCGTCGAACTCGTGACGCAATCGCCGGCGCAATATTGGGAGATGATCAGCGAACACGTGTCGCTCGCAGTTGCCGCCCTGCGCGCGGTCGACGGTGCGGCACGAGAGCGAATTCGGGAGGTGGCCGAAATG
>JANLPB010000113.1:0-6175 GCA_031366885.1 Ilumatobacteraceae bacterium | reverse complement strand
CTGTGCAAACGCGTCATCGTCATCCATCACGGTCGCCTGCTCTTCGACGGCGAACTCGCCTCGCTGGCCACCCGTTTCTCGCTCGACAAAACCGTGACAGCTCGACTCGCTGATGGTGCCGAAATCAAGGTCAACGCGCCGCGCGGCGACATTGCATCGGCGACAGGCAAGCTGCTCGCCGAACACGAGGTCGTCGACCTGACAATTGAGGATGCGCCAATCGAGGACGTGATCGAGCGGCTGTTCGCATCCGACGAGCCGTCATGACCGAATCGGTCGCTGCCCCGCCAGCCGAGGGTCGCGTGCACGCAATGGTCTCGATGTACCTGACGCTGATGCGCACGTCGATCATCGGGCAGTTTCAGTACCGCGCCGCCGCGTACTTCTACATGATCGGGATGGTGGTCGAGCCGGTCATCTACCTCGTTGTGTGGAGCACAATTGCGCGCAGCCACGGCGGGTCGATCGAGGGTTTCACACCCGGCACGTTTGCTGCGTACTACATCGTGTGGATGCTGGTCCGCAACGTCAACATCGTGTTCACGCCCTTTGGCTGGGAGTGGCGGATCAAGGAGGGCAACTTCGCATCACAGCTGCTCAAACCCGTGCATCCGATCCACTACGACCTCGGCGAATTCGCGGGCGGCAAGCTCGTCATCATCCTTCTGTGGCTGCCAATCGCGCTGGCCCTGTCGCTAGTTTTTCACCCGACCCTGAGCCCGACCGTGCTGCAGTGCGTGGTGTTCTTCTTCGCCATCTGGGGCGCGTACCTCATCCGCTCCCTGGTGTTGTGGGCGCTGGGACTGATCACGTTCTGGACAACGCGAGTGAGCGCCATCTACGAGGCCTACTTCCTTGCCGAACTGCTGCTCTCCGGCCGACTGGTGCCGATGCAGCTGATGCCTCAATGGGCGCAACGGCTGTCGTGGTTCTTCCCGTTCCGCTGGACATTCGCCTTCCCGATCACCGCCCTCACCGGACCGATCACGCAGCGGCAGTTGTGGCAAGGCCTGGCGATGCAGCTGCTGTGGATCGGCATCGGCACGCTGCTTGTTTCCCTCGTGTGGCGTCGCGCAGTCGCCCGCTTCAGCTCGGTGGGTGGGTGATGACTCGACGCGACCCCGAACGCACTGGCGCCGTCCGCCTTGCGCTCACGTTCCTGCGCGTCGGCGTGATGAACGAGGTGCAATACCGGGCCAACTTCTTCATCCAACTGGTGCAGTCCCTGCTCACCATCGCCACCGGCCTCACCGCGCTTGCGCTGGTGTTTTCGCATACCGATGAGCTGGGTGGCTGGACGCGCCCGCAGCTGCTGGCGGTGATGGGCGTGTTCACCATGGTCGGCGGAATGATTCGATCGGTCATCCAGCCGAACATGCAGCGCGTGGTCGAGGACGTTCGGGAGGGTCGCCTCGACTTCGCGCTGACCAAACCCGCCGACGCGCAGGTGCTGGTCAGTGTCCGCGACGTGCGCCTGTGGCAGCTCACCGACGTCATTGTCGGGTTAGTCGTGCTCGTGGTTGCATTGGTGCAGATCGGCAACGGGGTCAGCTGGCGCACCTTCCTCGCCTTTGTCGGTGTGCTGACCGTGGGCCTCGTGTCGGTGTATTGCTTCTGGTTGATGCTCGCGTCGGCCTCGTTCTGGCTGGTCCGCATGAACGAAGTGCAGGAGCTGTTCGACGGTGTCTACCGCGCCGGCCAATATCCCGTGGGCATCTACCCGGGCTGGCTGAAGTACGGCCTCACATTCCTGGTGCCGCTGGCCTTCGCCGTCACAGTGCCCTCCGAGGCAGCTACCGGTCGACTGACATGGCAGGCCGTTGCCGTTGCAGTCGCAAGCGCCGTCGTGTTGATCGTGGTCTCGCGCTGGTTCTGGCGGCGGGGCCTGCGCCGTTACGACGGTGCGTCTGCGTAGCACCGCGCGGTTTCAGCGCCGTTTGTCGCCCCAACGATTCCAGTGAGTGACGGCCGCGGCCGGCTTGCGCGGCGCAACCCCGAACTTGCCAAGCGGATAGCCCAACGGAATGAGCGCAGCGATCTCGAAGCGGGGGCTGCCATCGGCGCGGTTCGGCACGCCCAGCAAGGCGAGCACCTCGGCGGAGTGGATTCGGATGACGGTCGTGAGCGCCGTACCGAGACCCAGCGAGCGAGCTGCAAGGCAGAAGTTCTGCACCGCGGGGTAGACGCTCGCGTCCAGCCGACCGATGTCCATCGGCCCTTCCTCATCGCTCGAACCCCAAGGAAGGATGGGCTGCAGGAACAACACGATGGCGGGCACGTCACCGAGATGATCGGCCAGGTGACGGCTGGCATCGCGAGTGCGCCGCCAGGCAGCGGCCTGGGTTTCGTCGGGAAACTCGGTGGGCTCGGGTAGCGACTTCTCGTAGCGGTGGTACGCGCGCTGATACAGCTGGCCGACCTGGGCACGAAGCGCTGGGTCGGTCACCACGACGTACTGCTGCGGCTGCACATTGCCGCCACTCGGCCCCTGCTGTGCTGCTTTCAAACAGGTTTCGATGTCAGCGTCGCCCACCGGCCGGTCGCTGAAACGTCGCATTGCACGTGTCGTCAATATCGCTTCGATGGTGGTGTTGGTCATCGTCCCTCGAACCTTGGCGTCCGCTTCTGTTGCATGGCGTCCATTGCTTCCTCGTGGTCACGTGAGAGGAAGCACGGCATCTCGAGGGCCGTCGAGAGATCGAAGCTGGTCAGCAACGCGTGCTTGAGCTGTGCATTGACGGCCTGCTTCGTTCCCTTCACCGCCAGCGGCGGTTGGGCGGCAAGCCGATGCGCCCACGCCGTCGCCCGCTGCCGAACGTCGTCGGGCGAACAAACTTCGCTGGCGACCCCCAGCCGCAGTGCATCGGCGGCTGTCAATGGCTCGCCCAGCAGTAGGTGTCGTTTGGCCGCCAACGGGCCGAGGAGCAATGGCCAGACGGCCGCGCCGCCGTCGCCGGCCACGAGCCCAACATTCACATGCGGGTCGACGATGACGGCTCGGTCACTCATCACGATCAGGTCGCACAACAACGCGATGGATGCACCGAGCCCCGCCGCAGAGCCGTTCAGCCCACAGACGATCGGCACCTCGACGTCGAGGAGGTCCCAGATCATCTGCTTGGCGTCGCGACGCAGCTCGTCCAGCGCCGCCGCGTCACGAAGGGACGGGAACCACGCGAAGTCTCCACCCGCGCTGAACGCCTTCCCCTCGCCAACCAACACGATCGCCCGTGCCTCACGTTCCCGCTTCAGCGTCCGGAACAGTTCCCCGAACTCGTGGTGCAGCAGCGCGTCCACCGCATTGACCACCGACGTGGGATGCCTGATGGTGGCAGTGAGCACGTCGCGGTCTCGTTCAAGGTGAATCGCCTGCACGCCACGACCGTACCGCGCCCCGCCCGCCGCCACCTCCAACCTGTCAGTGGCGGCGGGCAGTGGGGCGTCAGATCATGGCGGCGTCGATGTCGATCCCGAAGTGGATCTTGCCGAGGGTCTCGTACAGGCGTGGAGCGACCATGATGTGTTGCGTCACGACGTGGGCATCGCGCAGGCAGCGCTGCAACGGGCTCGCGTCGAAAATCGACGTGCCGCCGCCCAGCGTGTACGCCGTGTCCGCCGCCAACACCGCTGCTTGCGCCGCGTGAGCACCGGCCAGCCGCATCCGCCCGCGAGACGCGACGTCGATGACACCTCCTGCGACCGCTACCTCCCACGCCTGCGAGACCTCGTCGAGAAGGAATGCCCGGGCACTGCGTAGCGCTGCTTCCGCCCGAGCCAACTCGGCTTGTGCGACACCGGACTGGCTGATGGTGCGGGTGCTGAACTGCGGACGTTTGTCGGTGCCCAACTCGACGATGGCGTCGAGCGCGTGGCGGCCAATACCCAGCCCAGCCGCAGCGACGCCGACAGCGAGAAAGGTGACGTCGGGGAAGGCTCCGAATGGTGAGTCGACCTGCGGGCCAGTGACCTGCGGCTGCGTGGCGAGGTCGTCGGGCACGAACGCGTCGACAACGTGAAAGTCGGTGCTGCCAGTGCCGCGAAGCCCCGACGTGTGCCAGGTGTCGTCGAAGATCACCTGGTCGGGCGTGAACCACATTGACCCGCTGAAGCCATCGCCGGTCGCGCCCCCGGTGATCCACTGGCAGTGCTGGGTGCCACTGCCCCACATCCACGCACCCGTCACCCGATACCCGCCGTCGACCCTGACAGCCTTCGCGTTGCGAGCGAACACTCCCCCACTGAAATGAGCGGGGTCTCCCCAGATCTCGCGCGCTCGATCGGGCTGCACGTAGTGGCTGAACAGCGACGTGGTGGTGGCGATCATGGTGCACCAGCCCGCAGCACCATCAGCTGCAGCGATGCGCTCGATGACCTGAAGGATGGTGGGCGCATCCAGCTCGGGCCCGCCGTACACGGTGGGCACACACATCCGTTGCACACCCTCGGCCCGAATTGCATCGACCACGGCCGTCGGCAGCCGCCGCAGTTGCTCGCCCTCGGTCGCGTGCGAGGCAGCCACTCCGGCCACACGATCAGCCGCGGCAAGCCAATCGGTCATCCCAGACGCCCACTACCGACACGTTGTGTGTCGGCCCAGCTGAGGCCCTTTGCCGCATCCGGTTCGCGCTGCAGGCCGAGCACCATCTCACCGATGATGTTGCGCTGCACGGCGAATGTGCCGCCGCCAATCGTGAGCGCCTGGCTGAACATGAACCCGTCGTACCAACCGGGATGCATCAGCCCTCCATCAGGCTTGTCGGGGCCAAGGCTCTTCGTGTCGGTACCGGGTACGAAGGTGTCGCCGTCACCACCCGCCAACATGCCGGCAGCACCGATGTAGTCGCGAGCCAGCAGCATCACGTGCTGGCCGTGCTCGTCGGCCAGCAGCTTGCGGATACTGGCTTCCGGCCCAGGCTGCTTGCCCTTCAACGCGGCCGTGAGAGTACGCATGCGAATCAGGTCGAGCAGGATGTGTTCGGTGTACACCGACGCGATGCGCTGGCGCATGTGCGGGTCGGTGACCGGGCCGAGGTCGCGAATGCTGTCGATCAGCTCAACCGCGGTCGGGCCGTTGCCCCATAGCACGCCGCCGGTACTCAGCGACACGCGCTCGTTGCCAAGTGTCACCTTCGCCAGCCGCCACCCGTCATTGAGGTCGCCCACCAAGTTCTCTGCGGGAATGCGTACGTCGGTGAAGAACACTTCGTTGAACGTGTGCCCGCCGGTCATCTCGGTGATGGGGCGAATCTCAATGCCGGGCAAATCCATCGGGCAGATGAAGTAGCTGACGCCCTTGTGCTTCGGAAGGTCAGGGTCGGTGCGCGCGATCAGAATTCCATACTTGGCGTACTGCGCGCCGCTGGTCCAGATCTTCTGCCCGTTGACGATGAACTCGTCACCGTCGCGCACCGCCCGCGTGCCCAGGTTGGCAAGATCGCTCCCGGCACCGGGCTCGCTGAACAGCTGGCACCAGAACTCCTCACCGGACAACAGCGCGGGCAGGTAGCGCGCGTGCTGTTCGGGCGTGCCCGCGAACAGCAGCGTTGGCCCTGCCCACCCGATACCGATCGGGTTCGTCGGCCGGCGGACCTTGGCGCGATGTAGCTCGTCGTCGATGATGACTTGATGGATGCCGTCCGCACCCAGCCCCCACGGCGCCGGCCAATGCGGCACGACGTAGCCTGCCTCGGCCAGCTGACGGCCGGTCGGGTTCGGGTTCGCGGCCAGCCACTCACGGATGACAAGGCGGCGTGGGTCATCGTCGGCAGGCAGCTGAAAGTCCATACGACCCCGACCCTATTCGCATGTGCCCGCTACCGTCGCAGCCATGACCGCTGGTTGGAACCTCGCCGACATCTGGGAGCGCAATGCCGATCGCTTCCCCGACGCCATTGCGCAGATCCAGGCCGACCGCTCGTTCAGGTGGACAGAGTTCGACCGGCGGGCCGATGGCATTGCGCATACGCTGCTCCACGCCGGTGCTCAGCAACAGGACACGGTTGCGCACTACCTCTACAACTGCCCCGAATACCTGGAGAGCATGTTCGGGCTGTTCAAGGCCGCGTTGGTGCCGGTCAACACGAACTATCGCTACACCGACGACGAGCTGGCCTACCTCTGGGACAACTCGGACGCCACTGCGGTCATCTTCCACGGCTCGTTCACACATCGGTGT
>JANLPB010000103.1:0-10396 GCA_031366885.1 Ilumatobacteraceae bacterium | reverse complement strand
AGCAGGGCCTTGCGGACCAATCGGACCACTTGCCCCCGTCGCCCCAATTGGGCCAGCCGGACCACTCACACCAGTGGCGCCTGTTGCACCGGTGGCGCCCACGGGACCAGCCGGACCAGCCGGACCAACGGGACCGGGGGTACCGGCACCGCCCACGAGGAGGTAGCCGACCACGTCGACCAAGACTTCAGTTTTGGGGCCCGCAGTGCCGAACGCGTCGTAGGTGATCTCGATCTTGCCCTGGTCAGTGCCTGACGTCGGCAACTGCACCGTCACGGCATTCGGGACGATGTCGCCAGCCTTGAAGTTGAGGGTTGAACTTCCTGGGACCGTGAGCGGTAAAGCGGATGTCGAGTCGTGGCGTACCATCTCCGACGTCCGTTTCGGTAGATCAGTCCACCCTGTGCAAGCCTGGAGGAACCATGTCACAAAGTTTCGCCACGCACGTGTCGGTCTTCCCGGCCGTAGTCATCGAGACCTGAGGAAGGACATGTCAGCGATTCGCGAGCGAGACGTTTTGGATGCGCTACCGCGCGCCGTCGTCGTGACCGACGCCGCCGGTGTGATCGAACTGTGGAACCAGAAGGCCGAGCTTCTCTACGGGTGGAGCGAGGTGGAGGTGGTGGGCCGCTCGATTATTGAGATCCTTGCCCCACCCGATGCGTTGTTACAGAACGTGGCCGACTTGGCCAAGGTCAGCCAGGGCACGCCTATTAGCGGAGACCGATTCGTGATGCGGCGCGACGGCGAGGTTGTTCGCGTTCTTACCTACACCAAGCCGGTGTTGGACGCTGCCGGACACGTCATCGCGATTGTCGGCGTCTCTGAAGACATCGGCGCCGCTCGCGCCGCCGAGCAGAACGCTCGCGATGTGACCGAGCATTTTCGTGCGGCGCTCGAAGCTGGCGGTCTGGGCACGTGGAGGTGGGACATGGCCACCGGCAGCACTATCTGGGACGAACGCCTAGAGGCGCTGTTCGGCCTTCCACCGGGCGGCTTCGATGGCACCTACGAGACGTACGTCTCGATGCTACATCCCGATGATCGTGCCTCGGTCGTCGCCACCGTCGAGGAAGCGTTACGAACCAAGACCCGGTATCGCACCGAGCATCGCGTGGTCTGGCCGGACGAATCAATTCACTGGATCTCCGGCGCCGGCGGCGTGACCATCGACGATCATGGAGTCGCCACGGGCACGGTCGGCTGCGTTCTCGACGTCACCAACCAGGTCGTAGAGATGCACGAG
Source organism: Ilumatobacteraceae bacterium (assembly GCA_031366885.1). GTDB lineage: Bacteria > Actinomycetota > Acidimicrobiia > Acidimicrobiales > Ilumatobacteraceae > UBA668. Next base: position 9,150 of record JANLPB010000103.1, on the reverse strand, counting down.
CGCGAGAAACTGGCTGCGGCGGTACTGGAGGCACACGACCGAGAACTCGTCCAACGGGAGCGCCTCGAGTTTCTGGCAGCAATCAACGACGCCCTCAACATTTCAACAAGTCGCCAGGACGTCATGCGCAACGTCACCAGAACGACCGTTCCCCGGCTGGGCGACTGGTGTTCGATCCATGTGCTGCGGTCGAGGACGAACCCCGTGCCCGACGTCGAGATCGCCCACATCGATCCCGAAATGGTCGATTACGCGAAACAGTTGCAGATCCAATTTCCATACGACCCCGATGCCGCCAAGGGGGTCCCGCACGTGATTCGCAGCGGCACCACCGAGTTCTATCCCGACATCACCGACGACGTCATCACCGCTCTCGACGCAACCGACGAAGAACGCTCCATCATCGAACAACTTGCACTGCGTTCGTCGATAGCGGTCCCTCTCGTCAAACACGGCCAGACTCTTGGTGCGATTCAATTCGTCATGTCGAGCTCGTCTCGTCGTTACACGCCCGACGACGTCGCGTTGGCGCACGCCGTCGCCGGCCGCATCGCATCCAGCCTCGAAAACCATCGGCTGCACGAGGAACAACGCGATATTGCGGCCACTTTGCAACGCAGCTTGCTTCCCACCACACTTCCGGACATTCCGCGACTGGACCTTGCAGTGCGCTATTGGGCGGCCGGCGACGCCAACGAAGTCGGCGGAGATTTTTACGACGTCTTTTCCCTCGACGCGAACCGTCAGTGGGCAGTCGTCATCGGTGACGTGTGCGGAAGCGGGCCCGCTGCCGCCGCCCTCACTGGGCTCGCCCGACACACCATCCGAGCCAGCGCATGGCACGGCGACGCCCCCGTAGAGATCCTCACCGCCCTCAATCATGCGGTTCAACGGTCCGAAACGAATTCCTTTCTCACTGCCACGTACGCCGTCATCACTACTGACGGACCGGCCACACACCTCACGCTCGCGAACGCCGGGCACCCCCGCCCCCTCCTCGTAAAAAACGACGACGCTCTTGCGCTCGGTCATCCCGGCACCCTTCTGGGAGTGCTCGACATCGTTGACATCAAGCCCGTGACCACCGCTCTCCACGGTGGCGACGTCATTGTCTTCTTCACCGACGGCGCCACCGACGTCCCCAGGCACTCGCTCGATGAACAGCGCTGGAGCGAATTGGTTGCTCGCGCCGCTCGCGCAACCACAACGGCAGACGAGGTCGCCGACAACATTCGCGACGCGCTCGAAGTGGTGTTGCCCTTCGACCAACGCAACGATGACATCGCGCTCCTGATCGTGAAGGTCCGCGAGCCGTTGAGTGCTTCGAGCCGCTAACCGACAAAATATGTGGTTCATCAACTGTGTCAGGCTTGTTCGATGCAGCTGAATCCTGACTACGGGCCCGCGCACCTGATCACTCTTGACGGGCCTGCGGCCGCAGTAGCAGAGCCTGCAATCCGCCAGCGGCAGCGACTGGCGGCGGCAGTCACCACGTTCACCGACGAGCAGTGGGCGCACCCCAGCCGATGTGAGGGCTGGTCGAACCGAGATGTCATCGTGCACCTCGACAGCACCAACTCGTTCTGGGCGTTCGCCATCACGGCCGGGGTGCAAGGAGCGCCTACGCAGTTCCTCGCCACATTCGATCCGGTGACCTCACCGGCGCAGCTGGTCGCCGGAGCAGGCGAGCGTTCGACGCAGGAAGTGTTAGCCAGCTTCGCCGCGTCGACCGCCGCCCTCGTTGACGTGTGGTCGGCCCTGAACGACGACATGTGGTCCGCCACAGCCGAAGCGCCTCCCGGTCATGTCAGCGTCAGCGCGGTGACACACCACGCCTTATGGGACTCGTGGGTGCACGAGTGCGACATCCTGTTACCCCTCGGATTGCCACCGGCGGAGGAGGCGGACGAGGTCTCGGCGTGCCTGCGCTATGCGGCGGCGCTCGGCCCGGCGCTCGCTCGCAATCGTGGCGATAGTCGCCGCGGCGTCCTTGCGATCGGCACTACTCGACCGAATGTGTCGTCCGTCGTCGAGATCGCGGAGCGGGTCTCCGTCCGCGTCGGCGATGACACTGCCCCAGCCGCAGACCTCACACTCACTGGTGATTCGGTCGCACTGCTCGAAGCGTTCAGTATTCGAGCGCCGTTCGCCCAGCCCATCCTCGCTGAGCATCGCTGGATGCTCGGCGGACTGGCCGAGACCTTCGACATCGCCCAGTCATAGTTCGGATCTCTGCGTCAGGCGGACGCCGACGGCGGGGTGTCGCCCCGCACCACTCCGACGCGCACGGCGTCGACCAGCTCGTGGAGCCCGGCGCCACCGGGAAGCTCGGCGCGCTCACGGAGTGCGAGACCGACCTCGTGCACCACCAATGAGGCCACCGCCTGGGTCAGGTGCAGTCGCGCCCGCCTGCCCACGGTTACCGCGGCGGCCAGTTCCGATTGGCCTTCCTGCCACAGTTCCCCCACGACCAGGTCGGCGAACGCCGCGGCTTGTATCCGAGCCCCAGCCGACAAGCCGGCGGCCATGGTGATGGCGGCTGCCGGCGTCGCACCAGCGGCGATTGTCTCGCCCACCAAGGCGAGCAGCGCTGGCGCACGCACATGCCACTTCGAACCAACGGCGTGGATGAGGCCGCCGTCGCTGGCCAGCGAGCGAATCTTCGTCTCGGCAAGCGCAGGCACGACTGACGCCAGCTCCGACGTCGAGTAGGCAACCGCTCCCTGATCGATTGCCGCGTTGCCACTCAGCACATCTGCGAGCGACCGACCAGAGGCGTCCGCGGCGCACAGGTCGCGAATCGCTGCCAACGAGTATCCGCGGTCCTGCAATCGTGCGATCAGTTCCAACCGACGTCGGTGACCATCGTCGTAACGCCCGACGCGGCCCTCCATCCGCGGTCCCTCGATGAGGCCCAACGTCCGATATTCCCGCACAGTTCGAGTCGGCACGCCAGCCATCGCAGCCAGCTGGTCGATAGAGAAGGACGCGTTCGATGCTCTGGTGGCGCCGACGGAACTAGTGGTGGACATTGCCGGTAAATACCGTTACGGTCATACACGTGAGTATTGCCGACGAAAGCCACCAGGTCAACCATCCCGCGGAGCTGCACCAGGTGTTGGCCCACCTTCGAGACCAGTTTCACGCGCCGGACCTGGCGCTCAAAGGCGACTCACGCCGCCTCACGGGCGGCTTCTGGGCTGAGCTCTGGGCACTGCCGCTGCAGGGGCAGGGCACGAGTGGCCTTCCCGAGGAGTTGGTTCTTCGTCTGGCTCCCGATGCGACGCTGGCGGAATGGGAGGTCACCGTTCAATCGGGCGTCGCTGCGCAGGGTTACCCGACACCGAGAATCCACAGCTCGTACACGGCGCCGACGGCGGGCGAGCGAGCCTGGTATGTGATGGAGTTCGCCGCCGGCGCACCACTGATCGGAAATCTCAGCGGCGCACGCGCCATTCGTTCGCTTCCGCGGTTGGCCACATCGCTGCCGGATACGTTGGCACGCGCCGCCGCAGACCTGCACCGCCTGGACCCTGAACCCATCGCCGCCGCGCTCGCTGACATCGCAGGGCACACCGTCGGTGTCGACGGCCTGGTGGACCGCTACCGGAAGCGGGCCGACGAGTTGGGCCACGTCGCGCTTCAGCGCACCTTGACTCGACTTGTTGCGACCATGCCCGGCGTGCAGCCCAACGTGATTTGCCATGGCGATCTTCACCCGTTCAACGTGCTCTCGCTCGGCAATAAATGGGTCGTATTGGACTGGACACCGAGCCAGGTGGCACACCCCGCCTACGACCTCGCCTTCACGCATCTCCTGCTTGCCAACCCCCCGCTCGCACTCCCACGGGCGGTGCGCCCGATTGTCAACGCTGCTGCCCGCCGACTTGCCAAGCGGTTCCTCACCACGTATCGCACGCTCGGGCCGTACCCAATCGACCCCGACACGTTCGAGTGGTTTCGCACACTGCAGGCCTGCCGCATCATGATCGACCTCGCCGGCTGGGAGGCAGACGGCACGTTAGCGGTTCGCGCAAGGCACCCCTGGTTGCTCATGCGACCGGCCATCACACCACTGTTGGCCCGCTGAAAGTCACAGCGAAAGGCGGTTCGCAGTGTCACCCGTTTGGTGCGCTCACGGCGTCAGTAGGGGCAGCCACCTTCAGAGCGGAGTGATCCATGACCGACGTCGTCGCCCCAGCAACCCCCGTCACCAGCCGGCGAACGCCGGCAATCGCGGTGCTCGCGCGTGGGCTGTTCGGTGGTTTCGCGCTTGGCGTCGCGGCGCGAGCATGGATGCGACTGATCTCCGACGATCCAGAGTTCACCTGGGGCGGCACCCTGTTCATCGTTCTCGGCGTAACGTTCTTCGCCACGATGCAATCCGTCGTCGCGGTAGTCCGCATACGAGCGCGTCGGCGATGGGTGAGAGGGGTCGTGCGGGGCTTGGGCATCGCAGCAATGCTGCCGCTGTTCATGGCTGCCGGAGGGATCATGTTTCCGACGGTGATCGGAGGTGGGCTCGCGCATGCGCGAACCGGCTGGAATCGATGGGTGCGGGCGCTGCTCCTTGTCATCGCGCTCGCTCCGGTGGTCTTGGTGACGACCATGATTCAGGGCGACTTCGGTTGGACGCTCCACACCCTTGCCGGGGTGCTCTCGATGATCGGCGTCTACAGCGTCATTGTGTGGGCGACACAGTTTTCGTTCGCACCGCGCCCGGCCGTTGGCGACGACCTCAGCTAGCGGGATCGCCGCTGTCGCCCGGGCCTTGCTCGATGCGCAGGATCCAGGTGCCCGGCCCCAAGGGTGGCATCGACGCCGACGACATCGAGGTGGTCGTCGGAGCGGTGGGGGCTTGCGCCGGCAGCTTGTTGCTGGAGAGCAGCCCGCCGATGATCGGAAGGGCCACCACGTTGAGCGCATGGAGAATGCCCATGATCAGCAACATGCCGCCAATGCGAGCCACCTCGTGCTGCAGCTGTTCGCCCGTCGAGTGCTTCCAGTTCTTCGGCTCCACGAAGGTGACGGTGAACAAGACGAACGACGTGAAGATCAGATAGTACGCCACATCGGTGAGGACCAGGTAGCTCTTGCCGGTTCGCGGGTTCGCGCGAAAGACATCGGCTGCGTATGAGCGACCGAACCGTTTGATGAACGGCCCCAGCCCCACCGCCAGCGCGATCAGCATGATGTTCGTGATCAGTTCGATAACCCACCAGGGCATGTTCAACCTCCCGTTGTCGTAGTTCGAAAATGAAAGTGCGAGAACCGCGTTGGCAAGGACGAACAGCGCCAACCCGCCGGCAAGTCGCCAGCGAAAGCGGCGACGAGCCCGCCCGTCCTCGATGGTGCGAGTGACCCGAGCGAAGAGATCCGGATTCTCGTGCACTGACGCGCGGACGTCGGCAAATGCGTCCAGCAATCGACGCTCCAACGCAACGTTGCTCATCGCGTACCAAGCGTTCGGTCGAGCGTGGCCATGGCCCGTTTCAGGTGAGTCTTGACTGAGTTCGCCGATACGCCAAGCGTGTCGGCTATGCGCTCGATTGAGCACTCTTCGAAATAGCGCAGCGTGATGCAGTCGCGCTGTCGGGGTGGCAGTCGGCGAACCGCTTCGAGAACACGCCCGTGATCCTCCGAGCGGACGAGCTCGTCGGCGGCATGATCGGCGACGTCGATCTCGCGACCGCTGGTGGCATGATGTCGCAGGGACACGAGGCCACGACGATTGTGATCGCGAGCCAGGTTCAGCACGATCGAGCGGAGATAGGCAGGCGCGCGATCGACGTCGTCAATGCGGGCGGCATGGCGCGCCAGCCTCAGGAACGCCTCCTGCACGATGTCTTCCGCCGCCTCCCGGTCGTCCACGAAGAGACGCGCAAGACGTACCAGCGACCGGCCTTCCAGCTCGAAGAGACGCACCACCAGTTCTTCGGCAGAGGCGCTGATCGACTCACCCTGCAGCCGCGCGGCGGCGACGGCAAGCAGGAACGGCGGTGGGCGCCACATGTGCGCAGTAGCCATGGGCACAAGCCTGCCACTCGTGGGCATGCCCGCTGTGCAGAAGGTCGCCGCCACAGCCAGACAGACGATGAGCCGGCAGCGACGGGTGACGCATCGGCGAACCTTCTCGCGGATTCTTTGCGACTCTGTCACCCTACGCACCATCGGATTCGTCAGCTCTTCGTATGGGACCAATCTGGGTAGCGGACACCGAACCCAATGACCGCTTCACGCTCTACAGCCGCGGCAACGTCGGCGAAGTCTTCCCGCAAGTGCTCACCGCGCTGGCCGCCACCCTCATCGGTGAGGCAATTCGAGAAGGTCAGGTTGAAGTCTTCGTCGAACTTGGCGCGTTGCGCCGGACAGAAGTGGTTGGGCCCGCTGTCGGCACCGGGGTCTTTGGCGGCTATCTCTACATGAACGCCTCCACCATGAGGCTGTTCGGCGTGCGCATGCCAGGCCTGTCCCCCGCCGATGCGGAGGAGCAGGTGATGGGCGATGTCACCGACCTTCCCCCCTATCGACCCACCAAGGGTGACCGCGACGTGCTCGCGTCGCTCGCGCTCAGCCGTTACGTGTTCCAGGTCATGCGCAAACCAGATCTCGCCGCGCTCGACGCGGCTCGGCTGGCAGCGCAGAACTGGTTGGCCACGATGCCCACACTCGACTCAGCCGCCGACGAGGAGCTGCTGCAGTGGCTTGGCACGTTCCCTCCGCGACAGGGGGCCAGCATGAAACGATTGCTGCAAGCGAGCATGATGGCCGGCGCACCCAGGGGCCTCTTGGACAAGGCACTCGCGCGACCAGGCATGCCGCCGGGCCTCGCCAACCGGGTCGTCAGCGGCACCGGCGACGTGGATTCGGCACGGCTGGCGCAGCGACTGTGGTCACTGGGGCGGCTGGTCGCCGCCGATTCCGACTTGACGGCTCAGTTCGACCGCGGGCTGGATCGCATTGCGGAGCGAACCAGCGACACCACACTCGCATCTGCCGTCGCCGCATTCCTCAGCGACCACGGACACCGAGGAAACGACGAATACGAACTGGCAACACCCTCGTGGGGAATGGACCCGACGCCCGTGTATGCAGCGATCGAGCGTCTGCGACACGCACCCGCTGACCGCGACCCGCTGATAGCAGCGACACGACTGGCCGCCGAAGCCGATGTCGCTTTGGTGGACGCCCTACGGCGGAGTCCTCGGTACCTGCGGTGGATGATTCGACGCACAGCGCTGGTTTCCCGACTCGGGGCTATCGCACGCGAGCGGGCCAAAGACATACTCGTCTTGGAGAACTTGGGTGCGAGGTACGCGCTTCACGAACTCGTCAATCGTGCAGCTCAACGCGGTGGACCTGCCGATGTGCGCCATTCGTTCTGTGTGACCATCGACGAGCTGCCTCAGTTTCTCAACGGCCCAGGGGCGTTCGCCGACGTGATCGAGGAGCGTTTCGCCCTGCAGCAGTACCTCTCGGACCGCATTCCTCCGCCGTGGTTCGAGGGCCGTATCCCCGACCCGTCCACGTGGCAGCTGCGGACCGACGCTCTCTCCGAGCCCCCGTTGAGTGGGGCCGTCCTGTCTGGCATCGCGGTCAGCGGCGGCGCTGCGTCGGGACCGGCGCGGGTGATCACCGACCCGTGCGACCCTCGCGGATTGTTGCCCGGTGAGGTACTGGTCTGTGCAATCACCGACCCATCGTGGACGCCGCTGTTCTTGGGTGCGGTGGCCGTGGTGTGCGACACGGGTGCCGTACTCAGCCACGCCGCAATTGTCGCCCGCGAGCTCGGCCTCCCCGCCGTGCTCAGCGTGCCCGGTATCACCGCGGTTGCAGACGGCACGATGCTGTACGTCGACGGCGACAACGGCACCGTCCGCATCGGCGATGACGCCAGCGCAGCGCGCTCAGCGGCGACGGCGTGAGCTTGACGTGGGCGATGAGGTCGCCGGTGACGTCGGTACAGCGAGGACGCCCGTGATGTCGATCGCCGTGGTGTCGATAGCCGAGTACGGCAGGCGGGCGAAGAACTCATCGGCGTGCCTGGCCAGTGCCCGAACAGCCACATAGTTGGCACCGCCGCCGATGACCGCGCCGATACCCAAGGGCAGCGCAGTTCCTAGCGCGATCGCGCCTCGGCGGGCGCCGTAACGCTTCACCAACTGGGGCGTCAACAGCCGGTTGACGGTGCGCAGAGTCGTGATCGGTAGGCGCGCTCCGGCAGCTGGCCGCAATCCCGTGTTGGCCTCGTTGATTGCACGCGTGAAGCCCTCGCGTGCGGAACCTCCGTAGATCAGCACTGCGAGCAGCCATGCCCGCCGCTCCTCCACCGTTGGTTCCGACCGGCCGTGCAACGCTGCGACTGTCAGGATCAGGTCTCCGGCGCGGGCGGTGAACCAGGCCAGTTCGGCGGTGGCGGCCAGCAGCGTGACGGTGGTGCCGATGGCTGGCGTCGCCGCGGCGCCGCCGGCGGTGGCACCGAAGGCGGCGAGTTCACGAGCGAACGAGTCGGTGAGGGCTTTGATCTTCTCCGGCCGAACATCGCCGCGCAGCCCTGCGGCACGAGCGACGGCCGCATCCCAGCGCGAACTACTGACCTGATCGATGCTGGCCAGCATGCTCTGCGCAAGACGCTCGACATCGGCCGGGTTCAGTTGACGGATGAACACCTGCAGTCGCTGCCGGGCGTTGGCGGTGCTCTTCACACTGCAGTTGTAGCCCAGCGGACTACGTTCTCAACATGCTCGCCGCATTTCTCTGGGGACTGTTCGCCACATCATCGCTGATCATCGGGGCGTTGGTGGTGCAGCTGCGCCCGCCAAGCGAACGAGTTCTGGGCGCAGTGATGGCGTTCGGTGCGGGCGTGCTGATCAGCGCAGTCTCGTTCGAGCTGATCGAGGAGGCGGTCGACGTCTCGGGCGGCAGTGGTGGAACAGCTTTCGGCTTCTTCGCCGGGGCCATCGTGTTCACCCTCGGCGATCTGGCGATTTCGAAGTTGGGTTACCAGAACCGCAAGGACGTCGGCGGCGAGGCGAACGAGGCGCCACCGTTTGCCATCGTGCTGGGCACCTTCCTCGACGGCGTGCCCGAGTCGGCCGTACTCGGCCTGACCATCCTGCAGACCGGCGAGGTGGGCGTCGCGATGTTGGT
>JANLPB010000095.1:0-7823 GCA_031366885.1 Ilumatobacteraceae bacterium | reverse complement strand
GTGCAGCCGATCGCCCAGGTCGAAGCGTGGACGACGTCGCGCGGGTCTGTCAGGTACTCAACTCGAATCATCACCGACCTCGCCGACCCGGCCGACCGGCGCTGCGGCACCGAAGTCGAGAGCAGCGCCACTCATCGCATCGACGGGGCGAGGCCGATCCCGATTGGCATCTACGACGAGATCTACACCCGCAAAGTGGTCACCACCGTCGAACTCCCGCCAGGCGGTCTGGTCCTGCTGTGCGCCACGATCTACGACAGCAACAACACCTTGCGCCCACTAGGAACCGACACGTTGATCTTGCAGGGGCGCACGGCGCAGCGACCCGTGATCACTCTCGAAGGGCTGCGCCTGAACGACGGCATCACTGTGCCCCGACAAGACCTGCGCGCCACCATCCAGTTTCCAGGCGACAGCGTCACCGTGGAGGATGGCTGCTCGCGCAGCTGGCAGAACCCGACTGACATCAGCGGCGGCGTCACCCTTGGAGAGCCGCTGTGGGAATGTACCCAAGCCGCGCTGCCCGTCGACTCCACTGGGTACGTGAAGGTTCCCGTGACGCTGACCCGCCGAATCTCGGGTCCGGCCGAGGACAGCACACAGTCGTGGGGCATTCAAGTGCAAGTCGACCGCTGCGAACCCACCTGCCCCTACCGCGCCGCGGAGTGGTACGAGATTCCAATCCCGTCCGCCAGCTTGGTGATGTGCGGACACTCCTTCTGGGAGTCCGACGACGGCTGCCCGCAGCCCACCGACGGCGTCGCCATCGTCAAGCTCGAGTACCCGATCATCGACGGCGCCGACGGGTGGGGCACCTCCACGATGATCGCCAGCACCGATCGACCCGTCACCGATCCAACCGCCGGCGAGCCAACGGTGAACCTCATCAACAGCACCGCACCCATCGGTCCCGACTGGCTGAACCTGACATCCACGCTGTCCGTCGTGAGCGACCGGGCGATCACCATTTCAAATATCCACCTGGAGGATGGCATGGGCGACGCGGGGGTCGGCTGCGCCACACGCGACTTCCCCATTGCCCAGCCGGCGGCAACCGAATTCGCGATTGACGTGCAGGTCTGTGCCGGCACGATCATGCGAGCCACCGCCAGGGTCACCGACGCCGCCGGCGTCTCATACGACAAACACCTCGGGTTCCTCTACGCCCCTCGCGCAATGACGCCTGCGCTGCACACGTCAGTCGAGCTTCTCGGCGGCGGCGGCGTCCCCGGCTTCGGCTGGATGTACGAGTTCGAGTTGAACCTCGACGGCCAGACACCCACCGCATACGGCTGGTACAACTGGGCTGGGCCGCGGGGCAGCGGACGGAGCTGCATGGCGCTGAATGGCACCACCGCCGAAACGTACGGGGCCGACCCGATGATCTACCTCAACGGCGGCTCGCTGGAGCTGGACCTCCGAATGAACATCACCACCGCCGGCGCGACGGACTGCAGCACGAGTGGGGCCGACGGTCTGGGCGTCATCGAGTTCAGCGGCTCGTTCACGATGGCCCAAGTGCAGTCGGGTGCACCGATGGTGTTGACGACACCACCCGAGGCGCGCATTCAGCTGCGGATCACCCTCACGCCGCAAGCCACGTGGCGCCTCGCGGGCTGAAGGGCAATTCAGGATGACAGCGTGAAGCCAGCGAAGAATTCGTCAGCCCCGGCGTAACTGGTCACCTCTGCCAGCGTCGGCTTACCGGCGAGCTCGAACAGGTAGAGCGTGCCGCTGTCACCCGGTCGGTAGGTATACGTGATTCCCGATGGCGAGAAGAACGTCAGCAAGAGCGGCTCGGTATCGGGCGGAATCGCATGTCCGCCCTCGTTGCTGCCGATCGTGAACGTCATCGATCGGGCGGGTAGTCCGGACACTGTGGTCTCGACGATCTCACCGGTCGTGACGCCGGGCAATTGCTGGAAGTACTCGAGGTAGTCGCCTGGAATCGGTTCGGTTGCTCCGAAGAGCTGCACGTTGTCGCGCCCGATCGCCGCGTAATCCTCGAACGGATTCTTGAACACCGTCGCCGTCGAGAGGTCCGTGATGTAGAAGAGCGTTTCGTTACCCGATGCCTGTGTGCTGACACCAAAGAAGCCTGGCAGGTTGGTCGCGTAGCGCGCTTCGGCGTTGGCGGTGAAGGTGAACTCCGTCCCAAGTGCGAGGGTGCCGGAGGTGTACGTACGTCCTTCCGTCAGGATCCCCTTGCTGTTGATCTCGCGTACGGCACCGTCAGCCGTCGTGTCCGGCACAGTCGTGTCCGGCACAGTCGTGTCCGGCACAGTCGTGTCCGGCGCCGTCGTGTCCGGCACCGTGGCAACGGGTACCGTCGTGGTATCGACGACTGCTGTGACTGTGGTGTCGGCAGCGGTGGGGTCCTGCTCATCACTGCTTCCACATGCCATCAGCATCGCGGGTAGCAGCACAGCGGCGAGAAGGTGTACGGAGCGGCGGTGATACATGAGCTCTCTTTTCATTTGATCGGCTTCATCGATGCGAGGAAGTGGGCGATGTTGGCTTCGCTGCCGGGCCAGACGGTGGAGAGCGCTGCGGCCATTACGGTGACCACGGTGCCGTCAACCACTGCGACCGTCACCTGCAACACGACCCCTTTGTCCACGATGGTGGCGTCGTCACTGAGGAGCTGCAGCACACAGTTGTCCGTGACCGCTCCCAGTATTTGGATGGCGGGCTGACCGAGCAAGGTCGTCGGTTGTTCGGCCTCGAAGTCGACTGCTCCCGGGCACACGGCCGCGAGAACATCGCCAGCTGCGCCACCTTTGACGATGTCGGTGGTCACCGTCAACCACGGCCCCGTCAGGGTGATGAAATGGATCACATTCCGACGACTCTTGTCCGTGATCCAGTCCCGGTCGGTGCTGAACGTGAAGGGCACCGCAAAGTGGTCGGCCTGATAGCTACCGGGTGCAAGCGCGCCGCGAGCAAGTTGCGGCAGCTCTGCCACGGTCGTAGTGGGTGTGGTAGGGGCTGGGGTCGGGGTCGTGGCGGTAAGGGTCGGAGCCGACGTCTCATCGGCGGTACCCGTCGCTGTCCTGTCCTGCGGCGCGTTGCGGCCGGAAAGAGTGATTGCCAGGCCGGCCGACGCCACCAGGGTCAGTGCAGCAACAGCCAGCAGACCCGTCCCTCGTCTGGCTCTGGCCTTCGACATGTCGACGACGGCAAGCTCGGGTGCAGCAAGGGGTGCGCCACCCTCGTCGGGCTCCGGACTACCGCGCTCGGACGCCTCGAATCCCGACGCATCGGCATCCAGGCCGAGCTCCTTGAGCAGGAGCGCTTCCAGTCGGTTGCCGAATTCCGCGCGAGGCGCCACCTGCAGGTCGTTGAACTCGTTCACGATCCACCCCTTTGCAGACGAAGCTCGCCACGAGCGCGGGCCAGCAAGGAGTAGGTGGCCGGCACACTTCGGCCAATGTCTCTTGCAATGGCCTCCGCCGGCATGCCATCGACGTAGCGCATCATGAGGGCGGCGCGGTGCAACGGTGCGAGCGCATCCATCGATTCGAGTACTTCTGATCGTGACGGATTGACGTCCCCGTCCTCCACCGACGAAACGGCCAGTCGCAACGTCCGGTTCCGCCGGCTTTCGCGGCGGACATGGTCGAGAAACTTGTTACGTCCCACCACGAGTAACCAGCGGATGTTCGCGACATCCTCGCGGCCGGCCTTGAGCTGGGCCGTCATGGTCAGAAATGTGTCCTGAGTGAGATCCTCGGCAAGCAACTGGTCCCCGCCAGCCAGGCGCAGCAGATACCCATAGACCACGGGAAGCTGTGCGCGATAGAAGCGGCCAAAACTGGCGGCAGACGAGAGATCCTCGTCGTCTTGTTGCCTCCAGTGCTCAGCCATGATCACCTCAACGAACGAGAGAACCACAATTCGTCGCGAGCGAACGACTCGCTCACACGGGACTACTGACTGCCGAGGCGCTTGCCCCCGAAGACCGTGATCTCCTGACGCAACGGCACCAGGTCGCGACGCGGGGCGCGACGGTCGGCTTCTGCCAGCGCGCCCGCCGCGAGGCTACGCAGCTCCTCGTTCTCGGCGCGTAGGCGCAGAACTTCCAGCTCCAACGACATCACCCGCCGAATGCCCTCGAGGTTCATCCCCTCGGCGGCGAGCTCGCTGATGCGACGCAGACGGTCGATGTCGATGTCGCTGTAGCGGCGGTTGCCGCCCTGCGTGCGAGCCGGCTGCACCAGCCCGCGGCGCTCGTAGATACGCAGCGTTTGCGGGTGCATACCGGCCAGCTCGGCGGCGACAGAGATGACGTACACAGCGTGATCACGTGATCGCATTCGTCATCCCCTCGCTTCGGCATCTGGCAGGCTCTGCCTGGGTGACACAGTAGTCGCCGCCGCGAACGCCTCGACTGCGGCGCGCTGCGCATCGTTCAAGTCGTTCGGCACCTGTACGTCGGTAGTAACAATGAGATCGCCGCTGCCCTTGGCCGTAGTGAGGCCTTTCGCCTTGACGCGATGGCGGCTGCCCGACTGGGTGCCGGCGCGCAGCCGAAGAGTGACGCGGGGCCCCTCCAACGTGGGCACATCGATCTCCCCACCTAGGGCGGCCTCGGCAAAGGTGACCGGCACTCGCACCGTCAGATTGTTGCCGTCGCGTCCGAACAACGGGTGTGGTGCGACCTTGCACTCGACGATGAGGTCACCTGCTGGCCCACCGCTGCGGCCCGGCGCGCCACGCCCCTTCAGACGGATCTTCTGTCCGTCGGCAACGCCGGCAGGTATGCGCGCTTGCACTTCCCTGGCGCGACGCTCGACCCGACTGCCGTGGCACGTCGGGCACGGCTGATCGATGGTGACGCCGGCCCCGCCGCACACACGACACGGCGACGAGAAGGAGAAGAACCCTTGGTTGTCGTCGACAACGCCACGACCGCCGCACTGCGAGCAGACCTTGGGCTGCGTGCCCGGCTTGGCGCCGCTTCCATGACAGGTGCTGCACTCGGCATCGCTGGTGAGGTGCAGGGTGGTGGTGATGCCCTTTGCCGCGTCGACGAAATCGAGCGTGAGCGTGGCCTCGACATCGGCACCGCGCTGAGGCCCGGCAGCAGCCGAGGGACCGCCGCCGCGGCGGCCTCGCCCGAAGACATTCCCCAACAGGTCGCCCAGACCGTCACTGCCGACGTTGAAGTTGTACCCACCTTGGCCGCCACCTGGTGCACTGCCGTAGCCGCCCACGCCACCCGACGGGCCGAGCCGGCGAACCTCGTCGTACTCCTTGCGTTTCGCGTCGTCGCCCAGCACGTCGTAGGCGCCGCTGACTTCCTTGAAGCGTTCCAGGGCTTCATCGTTTCCAGGGTGCGTGTCGGGGTGGCTGTCGCGCGCCAGCTTGCGGTACGCCTTGGTGATTGTCTTCGCGTCAGCGCTCTCGGCAACGCCGAGAATCTTGTAGTAGTCCTTTTCGTACCACTCACGCTGCGCTGCCATGGTGGCCTGGCCTCAGCCGCGAACCTTCACCATCGCTGCACGCAGGACGCGGCCATTCCAGGTGTAGCCGCTGCGCAGCACTTCACTGACGACCGGGCCAACGTCAGGCCCATCAGCGGCACCGTCGCCCTCCTCGTGCAGCACTGCCTCGGCCAGGTTGGGGTCGAACGGCTGCTCGTGCAGGTTCATGGTTTCCAGCCCCTGCTTCTTCAGCTGCACCAAGAGCAGGTTGAAGATGGGCTCGACCTCCGCGGGGTGCTGCAGGAACGCAGCCTCACAGGCATCGAGCACCGGCAGCAACGCTTCGGCCATCTTGCCGGTGGCACGCGAGGCATCGTCGGCTTGCTGCGCGGAGACCCGCCGGCGGTAATTGTCGAAGTCAGCCTGCAGGCGAAGCGCGATGTCCTTGAAGGAATCGCGCTCCGCCAACAGTGCCTCGACGTCGTGCTCGAACGCCGACTCGGCCTGGGAACCGTCAGTGTCGGTGCTGACGGGCTCGCCGTCAGCAAGACGACGCAACCTCATCATCTCCGAGGTCAGGTCCTCGTTCAGTTCGATTTCCTCGAAACTGAGATCGATCGGCGTGTCGTCTGGTTGTGCGTCGTCGCTCATCGCGGCGTCACTTTGCCGTTTCGTCGTCGACGATTTCGGCATCGATGATGTCGTCGTCGGCACCCGAACCGTTGCCGTTGTCGTTGCCCTGGCCGGTGGCAGCCGAGGTACCCGCAGCATTTTCGGCCGCAGCCTTCTCGTACAACCGCTGGCTGAAGCCCTGGCTGGCCTGCATCAGCGCCTCGTGCGCGGTCTTGATGGCCTCGAAGTCGTTGCCATTCAGAGCCGTGCGCAGATCGCCCAGCGGGCCCTCGACGGACGCCTTCTCGGCCTCATCGACCTTGTCGGCGTTGTCGCGCAGCACCTTCTCCATCTGGTACACCAGCGAGTCGGCGTTGTTACGAACCTCGGCCTCTTCGCGGCGCTGCTTGTCTTCCTCGGCGTGAGCCTCGGCGTCGCGGACCATCTGGTCGATGTCCTTCTTATCCAGCGTGCTCTGACCGGTGATGGTCATGCTCTGCACCTTGCTGGTGGCGCGGTCCTTGGCGGAGACGTGCACGATGCCATTGGCGTCGATGTCAAAGGTGACCTCGATCTGGGGCACGCCACGCGGGGCGGGCGGCAGATCGACCAGCTGGAACTTGCCGAGCGTCTTGTTGTACGCAGCCATCTCGCGCTCGCCCTGCAGCACGTGGATTTCCACGCTGGGCTGCATGTCGTCGGCGGTGGTGAACACCTCGGTGCGCTTGGTGGGGATGGTGGTGTTGCGTTCGATCAGCTTGGTCATCACGCCACCTTTGGTCTCGATGCCCAGTGCCAGCGGCGTGACGTCGAGCAGCAAGATGTCTTTCACGTCGCCGCGCAACACGCCGGCCTGCACGGCGGCACCGATGGCGACCACTTCGTCGGGGTTGACCGACTTGTTGGGCTCTTTGCCGGTGAGGCTCTGCACCAGGTCGGTGACGGCGGGCATACGGGTAGAACCACCCACGAGGATGACGTGGTTGAGCTCGCCCTTGCTGATGCCGGCGTCCTTGAGCGCCTGCTCGAACGGGATGCGGCAACGCTCGATGAGGTCGGCCGTCATCTCCTGGAACTTGGCACGCGACAAGCTTTCGTCGAGGTGCAACGGGCCATCGGCCGTAGCCGTGATGAATGGCAGGTTGATCTGCGTCTGCTGCACCTGACTGAGCTCGATCTTGGCCTTCTCGGCAGCTTCCTTGAGGCGCTGCGTGGCCATGCGGTCGGCGGCGAGGTCGACGCCATGCGCCGACTTGAACTGGCCAACCAGCCAATCGATGATGCGCTGGTCCCAGTCGTCGCCGCCGAGCTTGGTGTCGCCGTGGGTGCTCTTCACTTCGAAGACGCCTTCGCCGATTTCCAGCACCGACACGTCGAACGTGCCACCGCCGAGGTCGAACACCAGCACCTTCTCGTCCTCGGCGCCCTTGTCGAGGCCGTAGGCGAGTGCAGCCGCGGTGGGCTCGTTGATGATGCGCAGGACTTCCAGGCCGGCGATCTGGCCGGCTTCCTTGGTGGCGGTGCGCTGTGCATCGTCGAAGTACGCGGGAACCGTGATGACGGCCTGCGTGACGGTGTAGCCCAGGTACGCCTCGGCGTCGCGCTTGAGCTTCATCAGCGTGCGGGCGCTGATTTCCTGCGGGGTGTAGCGCTTGCCGTCGATGTCGTCGCTCTTCCAGCTCTCGCCCATGTGGCGCTTGATGCTGCGGAACGTACGATCGGGGTTGGTGATGGCCTGGCGCTTGGCGACTTCGCCGACCAGCACCTCGCCGGCCTTGCTGAATG
>JANLPB010000073.1:0-8282 GCA_031366885.1 Ilumatobacteraceae bacterium | reverse complement strand
CCGGAGGTCGTTGCCCACCAACAGGCAAAAGTATCGCTGACCGAACTGCAGTCGGAGGTGGCCGCTGCACAGCAACGCGTCGAGCTCGCGCAGGCTGCCATCGAAGCAGCCGAGCATGCCTCGGCCGATCTGACGAAGAAGCGTGCTCGCTTGGAAGCGCAGTTGATGACCGTGATTGCGCCGCGCGAGGCGGAGGCGCTGATGCACGAGATCGCCACCATCAACGGTCATCGTGGCGAGCTGGATGATCAGGAGCTCGCTGCGCTCGACGCGCAGGCCGAGGGCGAGGTGGCCCTGGCCGAACTGTCGGCCGCGCTCCCCGCGCAGGAGGCTGTGGTAGCGGCCGCGGCTGCTGAGCTCGAGTCGGTTCTCGCCGCGGTCGATGCAGAGGTCGACCAGCTTCGCCAACGACGCGCAACCGTGGTGCAGGGCTTGGGTGCCGAGAGCAGCGCGCTCTACGAACGGGTCCGCAAGCAGTTCGGTGGTGTTGGCGTGGCGCGGTTGGAGGGCTCGCATTGCAGCGGCTGCCATATGGACCTGTCGCCACGAGAACTCGACATCGTGAAGGCCGTTCCGGCGGACACACTGGCCGAGTGCCCGCTGTGCGGGCGCATCATCGTCCGCTAGAGCCGCCTATGTTTTTATGGTTTCTCGGTACGGCGTTGCTGACGGTGTACTTCGTGTTCACCGACCCGCGGTTCGACTATCGCCTGCTCCTGGTCGGTGCACTGCTGCCCGATCTCATCGACGTGCCGATGGGTCAGGCGCTCTGGGCGCACAGCCTCACCGTCGCAGTGGGAACGCTCGCGGCAGTAATGGTGGTGACCGCGGGCCGCAAGCCGATCCGTCGGCTGCTGCTGGGCCTCCCGATCGGGATGTTGCTGCACCTCGTGTGGGACGGAGCATTCGCCGCCACAAAGGTGTTTTGGTGGCCCTTCAGCGGCTCGTGGGGCAACAACCAGGTGCCATCAGTTGAGCGCGGCTGGCTGAACCTGCCGATGGAGATTGCGGGTGGCGCCATGCTGGTGTGGGTGTGGCGCAGGTTTCGCCTCGCTGAGCCCGCTCGACGCGATGGGTTCTACCGTCACGGGCTGCTCACCGACGGCTGACGGCTGTCGGCCGTGTCGTTGGGCGCTGCCGTTGTGGTTCACTGGCAGTGTGCTCTACCTCGTTCGACACGGCCGCACCGAGGCCAACGCCAGCGGCCGTCTGCAGGGGCGCATCGATCTCCCCATCGACGAGGTTGGCCGTGCGCAGGCTGCGGCTGTGACCTCAGTCGTCCCGAAGGTGGGCAGAGTGGTGTGCTCGCCGTCGTTGCGTGCCCGCCAGACCGCAGAGGTGTTCGGCGTGGAGCCCGAGATCGACGAGCGCTGGCTGGAGATGGACTACGGCGACTTCGACGGCGTCGCGATCACCGACGTCCCACCTGACATGTGGGCGGAGTGGATCACCAATCCGGACTTCCGGCCACCCGGCGGCGAGTCACTGCAAGAGATGGGGGACCGCGTCTTCGCGGCCTGCGACGATCTGCTGGAAGCGGCTCGCACCACCGACATCGTTGTCGTCAGCCACGCCACGCCGATCAAGGCTGCGATGGCCTGGGCGCTCGGCGTCGGCGTCGCCATCACGTGGCGCAGCCAGATCGATCAAGCCTCGATCACCAAGATCCTCGTCCGCGATCGTGGCCCTGCATTGCACGCGTTCAACATCGTCCCCCTCGCTCGCAACTGACCCGCAAGGCGGCCGACGAGTTAGGGGCGGTGTAAGTGGTGAGTCGGCCTGTAAGCGGGATTCTGTCGCACCACCGAAGCGGTGCGGGTGACCATCCCTCTAATGCGGCCTACCCGAGAGTTGCCAACCTTGCGGCTGACGGACGAGCCGCCCATGCTCTCTGCTTGGCCTTGCTCCGAGTGGGGTTTACCGAGCCGTGCAAGTCGCCTCACACGCTGGTGCGCTCTTACCGCACCGTTGCACCCTTACCTGTGACCAGCGAACTGGCCCATCGGCGGTCTCTCTCTGTTGCACTTCCGTGAGGTCGCCCCCACCTGGCTCACGCCAGCACTCTGCCCTGTGGAGTCCCGACTTTCCTCGACACGATCACGTCGTGCCGCGGCCACCCGGCCGACTCACCGCCGACGAGTGTACGTGCTGAGTCGTGGAGGTGCTCATGCACCACCGGTGAGGTCAGGCGCAGGAGTAAAAGGGGTAAGCGAAAGAGTTGAGGCTCGGCGTTTCGAAGTTGACCTTCATGCGTACGCCGTTCTCGTCGCCCGCACCCCCGATGAAGGTGGTGGGTGACAACAGACCGAACCGGGCAGGTATAGCGAGCTGCAGCGGGATTGGTGTGGCCTCGGGTGGGGCACCCTCCGGAGCAGTGGTGGTGGTCGCGTTGTTTTCCTCGGCCAGCGACTCGCCAACGCCAGCGGTGTAACCGCCGGGGAAGATTTTCAGCGCAATCAGTGCGGCCTGCCGTGCCGAGCGAACACCGACCTGCATCGACGCAAACCGGATGGCCGCCTGGCTGGCCACTGGCACCATTGCCTGGCACGACGATGCCGACAGTGACTCCAGCGAGTGGACGAGGTTGATGTAGTCGCGAGTGGGGTCGTCGCTCGGCACGATTGCCAGTGAGTTGTCGGTGGCGGGTGCGCCGGACTCCACTCGCTCGAAGATGGGCGTGATCGATGCTGAATCGAGGCGGGTGTTGCCGCACGTCCATGGTTCGGCGCCGGCCTCAACGGCGAGTGCGTTGAACGTCTCTGCAGCCTTGGTGTGGTGGGTCTGGAACATGGTGACCAGTTCGGATTGGTCACCGAGATCCGGGAAGGTTGTGCTTGCCATGGCGAGAAAGCCGCCCTCGAGAATGTGCGTGTACGCGTTGGCGATGGAGGTTTCGATACCCGCCATGGTTCGCAGCAGAACGCCGTCGTTGACAATCGGATCCTCGAGCGTTGGAGTGGTGCCACCCTCCCCAACGCGACCAAGCGTGCCGGCCTCCGTGTTGTCGCTGCACGCCGCGAGGGCAACTGCAGCAGCGGTGAGACCGCCCAGGCGGAAGAAACCACGTCGGTCGAGCCCGCGCATGTCGGTGTTCTGATCAAGTTCGTTGGTCATGTCCATCACCCTTTGCCCGCGAGGGACGCTGCTTCTTCGTCGACCAACAACACAGCTGGATCTGTCTCGCCGGCGAGGTCGGCCAGCACCGTGCAGTAGCGGGCCTCGTTGATCTGAATAGATGCGATGAGGCTGGCACCATCGGTACCAGCCAGCGATGCGATGACATCGCCGTGCGTGGCAACTGCAGTGGATTCCAGCGCAGCGGCCGACGCGAGCACCGCATCGACAGTTCCGCTGAACCCCGCGCTCTGGGCGTCGAACACCTCCTGGGCGATGGAGTTGGGCGCATCGCGGCCCAACAGGCCCGACAGCGCTTGTGCATATGCGAGGTGAGCGTCACGAATGTACGTGACCACCAGCGCCTGCTCGTCCGACCAACCGTCGACCTTGAGCGCCTCGTTGTAGAGCGCCACCGCGGTTGCCTCCACCTGCTGCGCAAAACTCAGCAGCGTGACATCCTGCGCGGTTGGCCGCTGAGGAGGTGCGGTGGTTGTCGTAGCCGCTTGTGCGCTCGCCGGCTCGGTGGTGGCCGATGCAGCGGCACGCCCACTGAGGAAGGGCAGCAGCGAGAGCGCAGCGCCTCCAAGGCCGACGCCCACTAGGGCGCGGCGCGCTATGGGCTGTCTGCTGTCGGGCGTTGCGGCAAGCGTGCCGGACTCAGTCACTTCGATCTCCACTCGGGGTATTCCTTTCGAAACGATCACCCCTAGCTTTCCCGGCCGGGGGTGAGCAGAGCAACTCTAGAAGTCCAGAGCCGATAGGTCGGGTATCCAACTCCTGGAACGTTGGACGGCTTCGGCCCACTGAGCCCTGTCGAGTTGGCCGTTCGGGTCGACAGTGGTGCGTGGCTGCCAGGCTTCTGCGATGTCGTCGAAGCCACTCCACATCCCCACGGAGAGGCCTGCGAGGTAGCCAGCCCCGACTGTTGTTGCCTCAGTGTGGCGTGAGACTTCGACGGATTTGCCTGTTGCATTGGCCAGCGCCTGCACGAATGTCGGGTTCTCGCTCATCCCGCCATCGATCCGCAGCACGGGGATGTCGTGCCCGGAACCTGCCTCGGCAGCGGCGACGAGATCGGCGCCGCGGTGGGCGATGCCTTCGAGTACGGCGCGTGTGATCTGCGGCCGGCCACTGCCTCGGGTCAGGCCCACCATCGTTCCGCGGGCGCCGTAGTCCCAGTGCGGGGTGCCGAGACCCATCAGCGCCGGCACGTAGACCACCCCTTCGGTGGTGTCGCACTGGGCTGCCACGGCGTGGCTCTGCGCGGGATTGTCGAGAATGCCGAGGTCGTGCACCAGCCATTCCACGTTGGTGCCCGCAGACAGCATGATGGCCTCGACGCCCCACGTGAGGCGGCCGTGGCGGCTCCATGCGACAATCGGAAAGATGCCCTCAGCGGTGCGATTGCCGGTGGCTGGTGCGCCCGAATCGGTGCACATGTCGAGCATGCCACCAGTGCCGAACGTGATCTTCGCCTGGCCCGGCCGAACGCAGCTTTGGCCGACCAGGCTGCCCTGCTGATCACCGACCAGCGCGGCCAGCGGCGGCGAACCCGGCAGTGCGCTGGCCTCACCGAACACCGACGACGTGTCGACCAGAGTGGGCAGCATGGTTGTCGGCACGTTCAACTTCTCGCATGCCGATGCCGACCACCCGGTGGCATCTGGTCGCAGAAGGCCGGTGACCGCCGCGTTGGAGTGGTCGGTGACGTGCACGCTGCCGTTGCTGAGCACCCACGCCACCCACGTGTCGACCGTGCCGAAGCACAGATCGCGCTCGCGAGTCGCGTCGTACGTGTTGAGCAGCCACGCAACCTTGGTGGCCGACTGGTTCGGTGCCAACTGCAGTCCATGATCGGTCTTGGCGCTGATGCAGTCGAAGACCGTGCGCAAGTCCTGCCAGCCAAGCCCAGGGCCAACCGGCTCACCGGTCGCGCGATCCCACACGATGGTGCTGGCACGCTGCGCAGTGATGCCGACGGCCAGCACCGGCCCACTCTCGGCGAGTGCGGCATTCGCAACCTCCAGTACGGCCGCGGCCATCCCGACCGCGTCGAACTCGACGAGACCGGGGAACGGAGTCGACGGCGGGAACGCCCGGTAGTGCAGCGCTGTGATCTCACCGTCGGGCCGCATAACGGCGGCCCGCAGGCCCGAGGTTCCGACATCCACGACAAGCACACTCATTGGAGACCCCCGTCGCCGAGATGATCGATGTCTGCGCGACGGCGAGCGTCGCGTTCGGCCGACGGAGTCAGCCCACGCTTGCGCAGCGCACTTCCGAGTGCGCCACCAACGAGGCCCGCGGTGAGCACGACCGTGAAGGTGAAGAACACTGCCAGCCAACTGATTGAGCCCCCACGCATCAGTTTGATGACGATGAAGACCGCCTGCGCGGCGATGTAGGTGCCGCCGGCGCACACGAGGCCATGCAGCAAGGGGAAGCCCGTGCGCTGCACCCAGGCCGCGATACCGGCGCCCAGCGTGAAGCCGCCTAAGGCCGCCAACCAGAGCACCGACACCCACGGTGAGTTGGAGTCGTGATCCGCCATCAGGCGCGAGCCCACGGAGAAGGGCACCGCAAAAACCAGCGATACCCACGCGCCCTGCGAGAGGGCCGCTCGATCCAACGTGTTCACGGCCACCTCACCTCGCCGAACGCCGTGTGCAAACCCATCTTGCCCGGGTTCATGATGCCATTCGGGTCGAGAGCGTTCTTCAGCGACTGCAAGATCGGAAAAGCCGAACCCAACGCCAGGGGTACGAACCGGGCCCGGTTCAAGCCGACGCCATGGTGGTGCGACAGGTTGCCGCCGTGGGCAAGCACGGCCCGCTGGCCAGCGTCCCACAGTGCCACGTAGGTGTCCTCGATCTCGTCGGGCGGGGGAGTGGCTGCGAACGTGAAGTACAGGCAGGCCCCGTCGGGATAGCTATGCGAGAGATGGCAGGTGGCGGCGCGTGCGTGCGGTATCGCCAGCATTGCGAGTGGAACCTCGCGAACGATGCCTGCGAGCGCCGACCACGGTGCAGCGATCTCCAAGGTGTCGACCACGAAACCCTTCCGGGTCAGTGCCTGCAGTGCGCTGGTGTCGTTGCGGTGATGCATCCATTAGTCCACGAGCTCAACGGGCAACGATTCGCAGGCTGCACACTCCTCAGCGACGATGCTCATCGTTGCGTCGACCAATCGGTCGTCGCCCTCATCCAGCACCAGCAACACGCAGTACGCGCCGTCGCCTCCCTGGCCCCGCTGGCTCTCGGCAGCGTCGTACAGCCGAAGCACGGCGGGCGTGGCACCGCGTCTCAGGATGCGCCGACATGCCTCTATGCCGGCCTCGAAGGACGCGAACGCGAACGCGGCCCGCCGTTCGGCCGGTGCCACCGGATGAGTCTTCAACCACACCCGGGTGACTACGCCCAGCGTGCCTTCGCTCCCAATGAACAGCTGCGAGAGATCTGGACCCTGCGCTCCGGCCGGAAAGCCGCCTGTGCGAACCAGTGTGCCGTCGGCCAATGCGATCTCGAGGCCAACGACCATCTGTTCGATCTTCCCGTAGCGAGTGCTGTACTGGCCCGCACCCCGGCATGCCACCCAGCCCCCAACGGTTGCGATGTCAAAGCTCTGCGGGAAGTGGCCGACCGTCAACCCGTGCTGATCGCGCAGCTCGTTCTCCATACCGGGCCCGAACGTGCCCGGCAGCACCTCCACGACACCCGAAATCTCGTCGACCGACACGATGCCCTGCAGCGCCGTCATGTCGAGGAGCACGCCACCAAACAGCGGCACCGAGCCGCCCAGCACTCCACTGCGACCGCCTGCTGGCGTCACGGGTACGCCGCAACGGTTGCACAGCGCCAAGACGGCGGCAACCTCGGCGGCGTCACTTGGCCGCGCAATCGCCGCTGCACGTTGGGCAACCTGGCCCGCAAGCGACCAGTGCATTGCCAGCGGCCACCAGTCGCGGCTTGCCTCAGCAGTTGCGACCACGTCGGTGACGGTCTCACACACGGCGCGAAGCTGATCGGCGAACCCCTCAGGCAATGACGTGAATGGGCCGAGGCGCGAGGCCGTGCCATTGAGCTCGATGGGCGGGGTGGGTTGCATCATGTGGTGGCCTCTACGCCCGGTTGGCTTGTCGTTGCAGCGCTGACTTCTGCGGCGCATTGGGCGCTGAAGTGCGCGAGCTGGCGGGTCGTTTCGTCGTCGTCCCAGCCGAGTTCGGTGGCCAGCAGCGCGGCGACCGATGGCGCCGCTGCGAGGGTGGCGGCACGGTTGAACAGCCGTGCCCGTGTGCGACGTGTCAACACGTCGTCGAGCGAGACGACCATTTCCTCACGCGCCGCGTAGACCGCCTCTGCGCGCACGTAGGCGAGGCCTGGGACCAACGGTTGACCGAGTGTCGGGTCCTGCGCAATCAATGCCTGCACGTCGCCGGCCATCGAGCCATAGCGGTGCGCGAGGTGAGCCACGGCGCCCCCAGCAGGTTGCTCACGGAAGCCTTTCGCTCCCAACAGCAGCAGCGCACGCGTTCGGCACCTGGCCTTGACGCCCAACCGAGCGACGACCGCATCGGTGGTGTCCTGCGCCATCTCGCGGTACGTCGTGAGCTTGCCGCCGGTGATGCTGATCACGCCACTGCCACTGGTGTGTAGGGCGTGGTGGCGCGACAGGTCGGCGGTACGGCCGTCACCGGCGGCCTTCACCAGCGGCCGTAGCCCCGCCCAGACGCCCGTGATGTCGTTGGCGGTGACCCCGGTGGTGACGGTGGCATTGAGCGCCCGCAACACATAGTCGATGTCGTCCTTCGTGCACTGCGGGTCGACCAGCGGACCGTCGTAGTCAGTGTCGGTGGTACCCACATAACAGTGCTCGAACGTGCCGTCGGCGCAAGCGCCCCACGGCACCAGGAACAAACTGCGCCTGTCTTTCGGCACCGGAATGACGACAGCGATGTCGTTACGAACCAGCTCCCACGGCACCGTGATGTGCACGCCCTTGGCGGGACGAATCGAGTTTGGGTGTGCGCCTTCGTCGAGCGCTCGCACGTCGTCGGCCCATACGCCGGCGGCGTTGACGACGACTTTCGCGCGCACTGCGAATCGGCGGCCGTCTGCCTCCACCACCGCGCCGCAGGCGGCGCCAGCGGCGTCCTTTGTCACCTCGAC